>NZ_MUEW01000012.1:0-168058 GCF_001995655.1 Salinivibrio sp. IB868 | reverse complement strand
ACTCGATACTTGGAAAAAGTGAGTGTAATTTGGAGAGTAACTCTTGCTTTTGGTCGACTGTCATGGTGTATATATCACCACCGTATGCATGCGCACCTTTCTCGGGGACAGCGAACGATAAGACACCATCGTTCTCTAAATCAAACACAACCGTACGCTCAGAAATCAATATGCAATACTTATCAATCTTAGGGCTAAAATTCGTCATCCCAAATGACATCAGCGCAAACCCACCAGCCCCAACAAACGCAAGAGGACCTAGCATAAACCCTGCAATAATACAGACTGCGATACCCACCCAAGAAATGCCGCGAACGACTTTGTAAGCAGCCTCTGGGATCACATCTTTCTCTGTGTAATGAATTCCCAATGAGGTCAAGTGATAACAGCGATGTTTGTCAGGAAAAAAGAGATATCTCGTCATTAAAAAACCCATGGTTGCTAATGTAAAACAAAACAAAGAACCAGAGCTCCATATCGGAGTGTCCTCAACGACCATCAAGAATACAGGTAGAAAGAAGCCAATAAAGAGAGCAACAACCAATCTAATGRGGCTAGAATGTTTTCCAGCAATACCAGAAAACTCCCAATAATATTCAACTTTACTCTTATACAATTGCTCTTTTAGTACTTCGGTTTCTGTATTAGAAGCCATTTAATTAATCCTCACTTTAATGGTGAATATAATTAGCTCTCTCCGAATTCAAGTGGGTTATTCGGCTGCTTTCTCTTCTTCCTGCTGATAGATAGGGTGTTTATATTGATCATTAGCCCTATTGATTTTGATAACTTCTAGATTAGGGAAAAGAGTATATAGGTGGTTTACAACGGTGAGCTTTTCCTCATACGTTTGAGTATATACACGACGTTTATATTCCAGATTATCTTTCTCTGGAATGGTGAAAGAGAGCACATTATCGTTAATCAGGTCAAACAAAATAGTTCGTTCGTCCATCAATATGTAAGAGTGGTTTACATTAGGACGAAAATTCGTCATCCCAAACGACATCAGTGCAAAACCACCGGCCCCAACAAAGGCAAGAGGACCGAGCATAAACGCGGCAATAATGCAGACCACAATACCCACCCATGCAAAGCCACGTACTACCTGATAGGCAACATCAGGGATCATGTCTTTTTCTGTGTAGTGAATACCCAGAGGCGTTAAGTAGTAACAGCGATGCTTGTCGGGGAAAAAAAGATACCTTGAGACTAATACCATCATCGTCATGAAAGAAAATAATCCCCAAAATGCAATGGAGTCTATGGTGAGCTCGTCGATTACAAACCATAGAAAGCAAAAAGGGGTTAGCCCTGCAAAAATTGATAGTCCCCAAATTCCAAGGTGATCAAATTTTCCGCCCCATCCTTTGTGTTCCCAATAGTGCCGAACTTCTCCCTCGTAGAGTCTCTTTTCAATGGGATCTATAGTTTCGCTATTACTCATTTTTCTGCTCTTACTTCAACCGTTCTCCCAAGTGATTTTTAAGATATATTAATATAAATAGAGCATCACCCATAGGTAACATAACACTATAAAACCAATGCTTACTTTTGATATCCAACAATACTAATCCTGAATGAAGATTGGATGTTTAAACATATCATTCATTTTAGCCATTTCCACATACTCGATATCTTTCCTAATTTTTTTTAATCAAGGATACAACCGCATCTTTCTCTTCCAAAGAAGAGAAGTAAAAGTTTCGACTACTGCAGTATTCAGTGGGAATATTACTATCAATGCGTAATACGCTATCGTTCATCGGATTAAATAATATGGGTCTATCCGAAAAAAACACCTCATGTTTTTCCGTCGTTGGCTTAAAATTCGTCATCCCAAACGACATTAGCGCAAAACCACCTGCCCCAACAAACGCGAGAGGACCGAGCACAAACACGGCAATAATACAGACCACGATTCCCACCCACGCAAAACCACGCACCACTTGATAAGCAACATCGGGAATCATGTCATTTTCTGTGTAATGAATACCCAAGGGCGTTAAGTGATAACAGCGATGCTTGTCAGGCGTAAAGAGGTATCTTGTTATCAACATCATCATGGTCATGAAAGACAAAACCACCCAAAAAAAGGGCCTGCCTACTGTAAAACCATCAAGAGCCAACCATAACAAAATAAATATTGAATAGTTAACAAATATTGCGACTCCCCAGCGCCATAGGTATTCGTACTTTCCTCCCCATCCTTTGTGCTCCCAATAGTGGACGACTTCCGCCTCATAGAGTCTCTTTTTAATAGAATCTATGTTTTCTCTATTAGTCATTTTTAAACTCTCACTTCAATAGTGCGTATCATTAACTTTTTCCGAATTGAAGTGAGTTATTGGACGCCATACTACTCAGCCGCTTTCTCTTCTTCTTGCTGATAAACAGGATGTTTAGACTTATCCTTCAATCTTTTTATCTTAACGAATTCGACATTTGGGAAAAGTAAGCGTAATTTGGAGAGTAACTTTTGCTTTTGTTCGAATGTCTTAGTGTATATATTACCATAATAAGCATATACACCTTTCTCAGGGACGACGAATGACAAAACACCATCGTTCTCTAAATCAAACACAACCGTACGCTCAGAGATCAATATATAATGGTTATCAATAGAAGGACGAAAATTCGTCATCCCAAATGACATCAGCGCAAACCCACAAGCCCCAACAAAGGCAAGAGGACCTAGCATAAACCCAGCAATAATGCAGACTGCGATACCCACCCAAGAAATCCCGCGAACGACTTTGTAAGCAGCCTCTGGGATCACATCTTTTACTGTATAATGAATACCTAAAGATGTTAAGTGATAGCAGCGATGTTTGTCAGGGAAAAAGAGATACCTCGTCATTAAAAACCCCATGGTTGCTAATGTAAAACAAAACAAAGAGCCAGAGCTCCATATTGGGGTATCTTCAGCTACCATTAATAATACAGGTAGAAATAGACCAATAAAAAGAGAGACAATCAGCCTAACGGGAGCAGAATGCTTGCCACCAATACCAGAAAACTCCCAGTAATACTCAGTTTTCTCTTGGTATAACTGCTGCTCTAGTAATTCAATATCTTTCTTTGAAATCATCTAGTCTACTCTCACTTCAATGTTGCGATTGCCCAGTTTTTTGTCCTTCGGTGCTGGGTTTACAGTTAGCTCACCTTGATGACTACCGACAGCCACATAGCCAAGCATCTCACTTTCTGATACTTGCCAAGCAAAAGGCATGCTGACGAGTACTGCCACAGTATCGTTAGTACTACCTCCGATATCTAATCGGTAGATAGGATTACCTGATATTTTTTCTTTGCTCCAAGTGCCACGCTGCTCATTGACTACTACTGCAGGTTTCGGCTCAGCGACACGGTAGTGATAATTTTTGTCTTTGGGCTTGCGGGTGACTTGTAAACCAATTTTTGTATCCCGAGTAAACGCAGGCAGTATTAATTCTAGCTGCCATTGCTCGGTACCTAAGTTCATCCGTTGCGAAGTGTTTTGATTAGGGATAGCATTCAACTGAATTTGAGGTTTATTAATAATATGCTCCAAACGCTTCAGCTCTTCGAGGAAAACCCATTGTTTCGTTTGCTTCCCCCAAGTTGAGTGAAGCAACCACACTTCAAGCTCTGAGCGCTTAACAAGATTAATAATTAAAACGGCAAGTAGAGACAAAATACCTGCAACCATTAGTGTGGTCATCATCCAAGTAGCAATTATTGACCCAATACTTGTGCCTAATATTCCAAACCTACTGGCGAAATTTGCCACGGCCTGAGCGAGAAACACAACCGCTTGCGAACCAGTGGCTACTCCTTTTAAAATGTAACCAAGACTCTCCATTGGAGTATTACTCAAGTCATCATACTTCTTATAGCTATCCCATGCTTCCAACCCTGCTGCGATAAAACCAAACAACGAAACCATCGCTGTGGCTCTTGTAAAAGCTCTTAGTCTCGCCTTCTCGGAGGTTACAGAAACATCTAAAGCTTCGCTTAAACTAATTTCTAATAGCTTTTTGTCCGCAATTATTTTTTTCCATGCCGCATCGCGCCAAAGTCCCGCGACCTGTGAGACCGCATAGGCGGTCGAGTAGGTGGCCTCTCTTAGTGCTGGATTTGCCCACAAGCTAGTCTCTGGGTGCTGCTCGGCTTTATAGCGAATATTATGTAAAACTGATGCGCTATTCCAAATATTGAGGATCGCAAGTATACCTCCCATGTTACCGAGCTTGTTCCACGATGTTTGAGCAACTTGTGCGCCTTTTTGCCAGATGCGATCTATTGTTTGATTGAGCATTTTTTTCGCTGCATCATTCGCCGCTTGATGCTTTAGCATTACCATTTGAGGTAGCTCACTACTCAATAGCTTCTGCAGCCTTTGCTGAGCTGCATGCATGGACTTAATCTGGTGATTTTTAGGGGTCGGTTGCCCTACCGGTGGTTGACTGATGCGTGTAATCATCGCCACTTCGGCATTCACCTTTCGCTGCCATGCCGAAACTTGTGCTGGATAGTCTGGATTGTGTGCAACAATCGCTTCTGGATTAACGATTGCCTCCAATATCACTAACCGTAAATTACTGATCATGCCTAAAGGGCTACTCGTGGTATTCATTTGGCTAGGAAACAACAGGTTGGTTGTCGCTCGCCACGTCTGTTCCGCCGCCCCTGATACCGCATGCTGCAGCGCAGCAAAACTTTTTTTCACAGGCTCGGCGAATGATTGAAACCACTCTTTCTCTTGGATACGAACATCGCCCGTAAATCCGTTCCAGCTCTCAATCGCGCCAACCAATGCCGACATGTCTGCCGAGCTATCTAAAGCGAGAAAGTGATGCTCAATCTTCTGCACTTCATCATTCAATGCTTGCCAGTTGTCTTTGGAGAAACCTACTGACGCCAGCGCCAATAGATTAGCAGGCTGGTCAAAGTCCAGAACTTTATTCAGCTCGGCATGTGCTTCTTCATTGTTTATCGCGTGTTTGACGCCGACCAAGTATTGACTTATTAAGCTCAGCAGATACACCAAATGATCCGTGTCTTGATTGTCTACACCCACAATGGCTGGATCGGTGCTTAATTGTTCGATGCCATGCATAAAGTCTTTGTAGCGAGTGGCAATACGCTCATCAAGACCTTGTAACTGGCTATAGTGGTCAGAAAGAAACTGATCTAGCGCTTCCCAATCCACTTCATCGGTAAAAATTGACTGCCTGCTTGCCTCTTCTACCAAGCTTTCATCAACCTGAGTGTCATATTTATCCTCAAGTTGCAATTTGGCGTTCATTGCTGATTCGCTTAAAAAATCTAAGGTTTCTTTGGCGAGTTTATCTTCGGCGGTAATGGGGGCATCTGTATTATAGTAAACACTGTTGCTAGTCGTGCCTTCCACCTGATTTGAACGCTGTTGCAGCGCCACATACTCGCTGAGATCTCGCTCAAACTCTAACACCTGGATGGGGTTGTTTCGGATATGTGAAGGCAGTTTCTCTTCAGGTAGCTTCACTCGGCCAAGCGCGCGAGTTATCTCTGCCATTTGCAGTTTGTGTGTCGTGTCTTCATCCCCTTGCAAGCCTACAAGTTGTTGAACATCGGTAGACAGTGGGAAGAAAAGATCGGTCACATCAGCCAACCTATCATCCAGTGCAACAAAAAAGCCTTCATTGGGTTTTTCCAAATCCACCTTGTAGTCAGTGACTGTGCTACCTGGTTTGTGTGCAACGTGCTGGTGTTGTTGATCGTCTTGATCATCGGTTTCTAGATCATCGATTTCATCAAGCGGTGTACACGTACTTGTGAATAGCCCAGCCGGCGCGGACTCCTCGCCAATATCAATCACACTTTGCCCGAGTTGCTTTAAACTCCCGGTGTGTGGGTGCGCCATGTTCTCGCGATAATAATCAAGATCGAGCTCTCGCATCCACGCACTACGTAGCTGACCCTTTTCTTGCATCAGCGTTTTTAAGCGCGCCGTCCAGCGTAGATGTGAAAACGCGAGATAGACCGTGTGTTTAACGGGATAGTTTAAACGGCTTGATGTTTCGCCATCGCTGTCATCATCCAGCTTTTTAATGAGTTTGGTGCCAGATACTTGGTATTCATCCAAGCGGTCCGCATCTTGGTCGTAGACATATAACCAACCGTCCCTCAGTTGACGCAATGTACGCTGGCTATGCTCTGCCTCGATCCACGCTTCGCCTTGCCACTTTTTGGGTAAAGTAAATCTAGGAGTTTGATCGTCTTGCTCATAGCCATTATCGAACGCATAACGCACAGGAACAAAACCAACGCTGCCACCTTTTAATGGACACGGCCCGGTTGGATCGCGGCTATCTTGATTATTGGCACATTTGGCCGCTGAGATTGGGTCACTCATACCTGCTCCTGCTGATTCGCTAAGTAAGACTCGGCTTGCACTGATTCACGCTTTGCTAATAAGGCTGCTTGCTCAATGCGTTGAGAAGGCGTCATTGCCGATGGATTGAGAACAAGATTGCTTATATCGGGATACACGGATACTTCGAGTGCTTGCTCCCCCACAAAACCTAATACATTAAAAAATTGCATCAGGTCTTGCCCTGTATGAAACCCTTGTCGATACGCAGTTTCTGCCCATGTCTGTAGCCATTGGTCAGGTTCTGATTGAGAGGCAAGACGCTCAGGAAAGTAAGTTTGCATATGTTGTTTAAGGCTTTGTATTTGATTGCGCCACACCACTGTACCTAGCGCGTTCCATTGCGGATCAGAGAGTTGATAAGGCAACGAGACTGGTTTGGCCGACTCAGGTGCATGATAAACTTGCCAACCTTCACGCGTCGGCAGCCAAAGTGCAGACATTAAGGACCAAAAACCACCAAAATCATTGATAAGCAATGCATCAATGCATTCGCTGTGCGCCAACTTTAAGAACACTTTGCTGCCATAGGGTGACAGCACTTGAATAAAGTCCCGTAACTGATGTGCTACATCAAGCCCGGGGTGTGAAGACGCGAATACATATCCGGCAGTGGGTTGATTGAGCGTGGTAAACCATGTCCATACCGCATCGGTCAATCGCACAATAAAAGGAGAAACCGTAAGCAGCTGGTCATAAGGCGGTTGCGTATAGACAGGCATAATGTCTAACTCCCCTTCCAAGCTATAGAGCTGCTGCGCTATCTCTTCAATTTGTCCGCCATCTACCATCAAATACAAACGATGGCCCTCTTGCGACTGCATGTCAGGGACGCTAGCGAATACATTGTCGTGAGCCAATACTGTCATGGCTATTCACACTCCTCACTTAGTGGAGACTGTCCTTTTAATGCCTCAGCTTGGCGTTTAGGAGCTAATGGTTGAGTGTCTGGCGCCCTAGGCGCCCACGATGGCGTCGGTGCCCCTTGCTGTGTTTCTGATGTGGTCATTACATCAACCGCTTGGATATCGGGGAGTGGCGCGGCTTCGGGATCGGCTAAGGCGTCGATGGTTTTTGGACGCTTGGCCATTTGGCCATTAAAGCCTGGGCCACTGCCTGCGCTGCCGCCTGAGTTTAGGTTCACTGCGGCACCAGAAGCATGCACGCCTGCCGCATCCACTTTCACAAAGCTACCGCCGGCACTTAAGGTAACTTCTGCACCGGCTTCGATCACCAGTTTGGCGCCCGTTTTTAGGTGAATGTCACTCCCTGCATCTACAGCATGAACCTTACCAATTTTATAGTGCTCACTAGCTTTGACGAGGTTGGAGTGGTTGCCACCAATATGGGTGCGACTCTCTCCCTCCACGGTATGATGTGCATTGCCCATCACACGATGAAATTGGTCGTTGTGTACTTGATGGTGGTTGTCATGACCTATCTCGGTCACGCGGTCGTTTTCTACCTCGGTGTGCCAGTCTTTTTGCGCGTGTAAATACACTTGCTCACTGCCCGATTGGTCTTCGAACGTCAGCTCGTTATAGCCCTCACCTTGATGACTCTCGCTGCGCCAAACTTATAGCCCTCACCTTGATGACTCTCGCTGCGCCAAACCNTGTCACCCATACTTGGCCAGCTTTGACATGCAGCGAGCCGTCKACAATCAGGGTTTGGTCTTGTTGAGTGTACTGGCGACTCTCTCCCTCCACGGTATGATGCGCATTGCCCATCACACGATGAAATTGGTCGTTGTGTACTTGATGGTGGTTGTCATGACCTATCTCGGTCACGCGGTCGTTTTCTACCTCGGTGTGCCAGTCTTTTTGCGCGTGTAAATACACTTGCTCACTGCCCGATTGGTCTTCGAACGTCAGCTCGTTATAGCCCTCACCTTGATGACTCTCGCTGCGCCAAACCGTCTTGGTTTTGTGTGCCGGTAAAGTATAAGGCGGTACATTGGTCGCGTGATACGTGCGGCCGGTGATAATCGGTTGGTCAGGGTCACCGTGTAAGAAGGACACAATCACTTCATGACCAATGCGGGGAATCGCCATCATGCCGTATTGGCTGCCTGCCCAGCCTTGCGCCACTCGTATCCAGCAGCTGCTTTTGTCATCGCCGTTGGAATAACGGTCCCACGGGAAGTGGACTTTCACTCGCCCGTGTTCATCACAGAAAATTTCTTCGCCGTCCGGTCCCACCACGGTGCCTATCATGGGGCCATCCACTTGAGGTTTGGGCGTGGGGGTTGCGCGCCACGGAGTGGTGGCAGGGATAAGCATAAACTGGTTGTTGTAGGTGGTGGCCCCTTGTCCGCCCTCTTCTTCCAGTGCTTGCGGTTGGCTGCCTTGGTGATGCACTCGCACCACTTGCCATGCTTGGTTGACGCTTTCATCCAGATGGTCGCTGATGGTAAAGCGATAGCCGGCTCTTAATGCCGGTTCATTGCTTTGCCCGTTGGCATGTTCGGCTTCACGGCGTAAGTACTCGAGGCGGGTTTGGTTAAACGCCTGTCCAGTGGCGTCGTCTTTAAAGCGGCCCGGGAAGTCAAAGTGCTCGTAGCTGTCGGTGCGCTGGTAATCAATGCCATCGGCTTGCGCCGCTTGTTGAAAACTGTAACGCGGCTTTTTAAAGCTGTAGTCTTTTAACGCCGTGTGGCTAGGCTGCGCCGCGGTATGGCGTATCAGGCCATAGATATACGGGGTATCGGTGCGACCGCCACTGACAGCATTATAGGGCACAGGACTGTCAAGCTGGGGCAAGCTGTCGGGCGCATCGGTTATTATCAGGGTGTGGGTGTTAGCATCGTGCTCATGGTGATACACCAAGCCTTCTTCTGCCGCTAAGCGGTGGAAGAAGGCTAGGTCGCTTTCTCGATGCTGCACACAGTATTCACGTTCGGCATAGTCACGGGTTAGCGAGAAGCTAACCTCCGTCACCCCCATTTCCGTGAGCAGGGTGTCTAAGATGGTCGGCACGGTTTGGTGCTGGAAGGTGCGACTGTTCTGGCGAAGCGACAGGCGATACAAGGCGGGCACCAAGGTTAAGCGGTAGCGGGTAAAGTGATGACCAATGTCACCTTGGCTAAAGGCACTGGCAATGCCCTGCACCCGTTTGACCAGCTCGCCGTTGCGCCACAGCGTCAGCTGCACCGGCTTGTCGACCACTTGCTCTGGCGTGATGTCGGTATGGCGGCTGGCCAATGCCACCTCATACTGGAACCCATACACCGGGTTGCCATTCAGGCCGGCTTGGTGAGAGAGGCACTCGTCCCCTTGGTAGTCCACCACCACGAACGGTTGCGGGTCGAGCCCCGCCACGGTTAACGCTATTTGCAATGTCGCCATCTGTGTATCCTTCGCCCTGCTTGTTTACCCTGATACGTTCAGCCAGACCCTGCCGTCTGGCTCAACGCACCACAGCCCGCCCGTAAAGGCAGGCTGTTTGTGTCTTCATGTCGCCATGAAAGATTAGGCTTCGATAGGCTTGCGCCAGTCGTCTGAGCCTGAGGTGCCTGCGTTGACGTGGTCCCACGTCACTTTGCGGTAAGACATCGACACCGTCAGGTTCTGCGTGAAGTCTGACTTCGCCGGGTCTTGGCAATGAGGCATCTCGCAGTGAATGTCCACAATCGAGGCACTTTCCAGCTTGGTGGTAAAGAAGTTTTCTTGTTTACCTTCAATCGAGGTGCGGTACCACTTCAGCTCAACGGTGGACATCTTCTCGCCTGACGCCAGTGCGTTATAAAGCAACGGCACCGCTTTGTTGAGCGCAACGGTGAATTTAAATGGCTTGTGCACACGTTGGCCTGATGGCTGACCGGACTGAGGGTCCGTCGGTACGGTCACATTGTGGTCAAACTGTTGTACCAGCATCTCGTCTTCATGGCCTTCGACAAAGGCATCACCGATAGAATCCGCGGTGCAGGCACCGGCAGTAATCAAACCCTGAGTTTCACCTTCAATCGAGATATAACATGGCGTTGGCATAATCGCTCCTTTATATGTCATGGAAGACACATCGCCACCGTGGCGGTGTGCCTGTTCGCTGTCTTATCTTGCGAAATGCATGCCAAGTTTTTTATCTATATAAATCAGAACCTTAGAATATGGCTGACCAATTTTTTGCACGTGCCAAGCAACTTCTTGCCAAGCCAAGCAAAAAGTTGCTTAGCATTACTGACGCCTTTGCACCGCTTTACTCTGGTTTTCTTTAATCACCTCTTGCAGCTGAGACACTTTCCAGCTCAAGTGATTCAGGCGTTCAGTAAGCACCGACAGCTCTTGGTTCGCTTTGTCTATCTCACCCTGTTCAACCAAAGTTGTGACATAATCCGCGCGACCATAGATAGGAGACAGTCCGATAGCAAAACTCTCCAGTGAGCGTGTCTGCTTCTGTAATGCCCACCAGCGATTTTGCTCTGCCAGCAACGCAATGTTCGCCATCTTTGTTCGAACTGCGCGAAACTTATCGATGTATTTTGCTGTGCTTTCCAACGCTTTAGCACGCTCAGCTTGGTAAGTTGCTACTAATGAGGTCGTTTTCTCGTTATCACCGTACAAGGTGGTTAACGCATTGAGGTGTTGTTTGGCAGAGGTTTTCGCCGCTTCAACCGATTGCGCCATCTCCTGCTCGACCGCGCCCGTGTATAAAGAAATAAATTGTGGCTCCCACCGCGATAGGGTTGACGGCGAATGCTGCTCGGTGAACACACTCAGCGCTTGCGTATTGTTAAGGGAAGGCTGTGGCGTCTCCACTTTATACGGGGTTTGAAAATAGGGAATATGTGGGTAGACCTGCCAGGCGGTCACCACTAGGCCGGCACCTACAATTCCTGCCAGTAAACTGCGCAGTCGGCTTTTTTTAACCGTGATCGTCGGGTTAAGGCTCTCATTTTTCTGCTGTTGCTTTATCGCGCTATGAAAACGCGTTTCTATACGGTCAATATGCTCAAACAATACATAGGCCAACCCTTCATAATCGACCGTGTAACTGGGTTGCTGTTGGGCCAAAACATGGTAAAGGGCATCACAAAGCCGTTCGCAACGATACAAATCGCGCAATGCTTGTTGATCTGGCTTTATCTGATTAAGCTCGCCCAGTACGCGAGCATTTACCCACTCCAGCGCCTCTTTACGCGCCCGGGCACGTTTTTCAGAGACCGCTTCTTCGTTATTCAAACAAGCAAGGATCAGCTCCAGCCCATTTGCAAATCCTGCCAAACCGCCAACCTTTAACGCCGCGACGGCATAGTAACCACTGAGTAGTAAATCAATGCCTTGCTCACTGGCGAGTGCTTGACAGTTATCTTTTACAAATTGCCAGTCGGTCCCCCCAGATAGTGGCGAGTGGCGTTTGTTGATTTGGTCTCTAATTGCTTGATAACGTTCGTCATCACGCAATGGTTGAACATCTTGGATAACACGAAACGGCTGATTATCAATAGAGAGAATAAAAGACATGGCTTAGCATTCCTGATAAAGCAGGGGCGAGTGCACTCGCCCCATGATCAGTTAGTAGAGGTTGCGGGAGAGCTTGAACGACTTGAACAAGCGTTGAGTAAACGGGTTAGTGGCCGCTTGGGCATTCACTCGATAGATCATCCCACCCCCGTCGACATTGAACTGATAGTCAACGGACGTAGTACTTGCAGAGACAACAGCCCCTCTATCCAGTAAGCGGAACAGCGCCCATGGTCCTCGAATGACTACACTACGCGGCGACAAGTTGGTTTTTGTCGGAACCAGCGTCAGTTTTGATGTTGCTGAGTCGCGTAATGTATTTGGCCAGATTAGCTCAATGCTGTCTCTTGGTCCGTGACTATAGGTAACATACTGCCCATCAACATTCAGGACACTTCGACGTTTGTTACTGCTCAAACGTAACGGCTCAACCGAGAAGCTCACGTCCAAAATCCCTTTACGATTAAAGAAGGCTTCACGGATTTTTTGCGCTTGGCGGATCTGAGCCAACAAATCACGACGGATCAGGGAGCCATCCACGCCTTTGTCTCCCACTGAAATGTTTTCATCAATAAACATTTTCAGTTGCGTGTTGTAGAAGTTATCAAGCGTACCACCCGGCGCGAAGAAGCGCTCAAAGTCCGTCAACGAGGCATCTTTACTCGCCTTAGGATTAAACGGATAGCGATTGGCTAACTTTTGTTGGTATGGACGATAAACATCTTGATACCAACGAACTTCCAGGTGCTTGATCGCAGCTTGTTTGACGACATGCCAGCTCTCGTCTGCCAGCTTATCCACCATGCCATCAAGTGGCTCAGGCAAGCCTGTGGCGATACGCTTAAGCGTATAAATGGGGTCTGTATTAACCAGTTTCACGCGAGCTTTGGTGGCATCGAGCGCAGCAGTGCCAACATCCGGTGCATCTTGAATCGATTTCAAGTAACTCTTCAGCTCTTGAACCGACGCGAGAACTTCACTCAAGTAAGCAGGTTTATCGTTCACCGCTTTTAGCAAGCTATTTAAGTCAGCAAACGGCGCTTGAATTTGTGATGCCACCTTGTATTTGGGGTTTTCTGCAATGGCATCTTGCGCTTCTTCATCTAGTCCCAAACCAGACGCTAGCTGCGTGTTGGTCTCCAACGTGCGTAACAAACGTTGTAGCGGCCCCACGTGGCCGGTGAAGTTATCCAGTACCGACACTGCATCGTTGATATCACTGAAGAATTTGACATCAATTTCATTAAGAGCCATCCGCCAGCTGTTGGTATAGTCAGCAACATAAAGATCGCGAATTTTATTACGCAATGCCTTCTTATCGGCTTTGCTGAACTCTGCCGTCTCGGCTTCACCCAGTACCCAACTATCAATCAGAGCCAAATCAGAGACAGATTGCAGCTTGGGCACAAAGTAATCTTCGAAGCCTTTTTTAGTGAGCATTTGCGGAATGTACAGGTTGTCACTGTCCACTTCCCTTTCTTCAAACACCACATCAAATACCGGCCCAACAGCATTACGTAAGTTCATTGGCGCGCCCAATACCGTCTCGGCATCCAGCTTCAAGTTACGATACACACGCTGATCGGTCGGCATAGTGCGAAGATCTGCTTGAGCACGGGCAATGGTCATGTCGTAAGGGCGCATCACACGCTCTGCCACCTCATCACCTTGACGGCGTGCTGCGGTCAGGTCCGTGTGTCGCATGGCGTAATCCAGGTGACCCAGTAAACGCTCTTGAATAACCTTTTGCCCTGCGAACTCACGCTGCCACTGCTGGCTGAAATAGTCCATTACGTAATCGTGATAGCGACCACTTTTATCAACCATCATGCGATAGACTCGCAAAGCCACCAACTGCTCTTGATCCGTCGTAGCCTGATTCAAATCAACCACGGTATCTGCCATTAATAACGGCAAGAAACGGCTCTTCAGCAAGTTGAGGTAAGTTTGCTCGACTTTAGGACCAATCACATGCCCCTGATAAAGACCAAAATCAGAAATGTATTTGGGCTTTTCACGGAAAAAGCCAAATTCTAACGTGGCTTGGCGGATCTGATTAAGCGGCTTTAATACCTCACGCTGGGATGCGCCATCGGCATTACTAGGAAACTGTGTTTTATATTGATCGACCTTGGTCAATACCGCATCAGCATGCGCGACGTTGGCCAAGTAATAGCGGTGCCAAGTCCCCACCAGTAACACAGTGGCAATCGAGCACGCCAATACCGACATCCCCATCAGACGGCGCTTATGCTTGGCGACACGGAAGTTATCCGATGCGAGCCCCGCCTCCGGGTAGATGATGTTGCTGAACAGTTTTTGGGTAAAATACACCGTCGAATTTTTCGACTTCTGCGCGTGATTGACCGCGTGTGACAATCCATAACGACGAGAAGCGGCATCATCAAACGCGTTGGTCGGCACGCCCTGTTGATACACAGACGTAAAGTATGCGCCCCTAACTAAAGCAGAGGTCGAGAACTGATCACTGGCTAAGGCTTCATTAAAGAAAGTCGCTAGAATGTCTTTCAGCCCTGCCACTTGGCGTGAAAAGCTGTAAATTGCTTTACGATCTTCAAAATCCAGCGGGGCAGCTAATGCGTGAGGAACAATGGCATTAATCCGCTCAATGAAGGCAGAGTAGTCTTCATCAAATTCTTTAAGCCAAGAATCAAGATCATCAACCGAGTTTAGCGAAAAGGTAAAGCCAAGCACTTCGTCGCGTTGCTGCTTTGAATAGTGCTTAAAAAAGGGTTCAAACCCATAGAGCAAATCAAGCTTGGTTAGCGCAATGTAAACAGGCAAGCGCGTCGAGAGGGTCTCCATTAACTCACGCAACCGAGCGCGCAGTAAATTGGCGTATGCTTTACGTTCTGACGCTGTCGCCGTCGCGAGGTGCGAAGCATCAAGAGTCAATACAATACCATTTAGCGGACGGCGACTGCGGGTCTGCTCTAACCATTTAACGAAGTGAGACCAAAGACGACGCTCCAGCTCACCATCATTGTTTTCATCTTTATTGCCTTGTGTGAGCAATTCACCGTCAGGGTCGATAAGGACAGACTCATCCCCTATCCACCAATCAAAGGAAAAAGGGTTTTCGCTTTTTTTCCCGGATGCGCGCATCACCGACGAAAAGACAAAGTTTTGTCCAGAACGATTAATCAGGCTGGTCTTACCCGCATTTTCAAGCCCTAGCACCAAATACCAAGGTAACGCATAAAGGTGATTACGCTTGTTCAGGTTTTGCTTCATGTTGGCAACAACCTGGTTTAGTTCTTTCTCTTGGCGCTCTTCGTAGACTTGAATCGGATCTTCTCGAAGTCGTTCGGTATGCGCTTGCTCCGCTTGAATACTTTGCAACTTACGCCATTGCCACACACCCCAAATTGCCAGTGCGCCTAGGGTAATAAAACCACTACATATTGCACGCGCTGTCACCGAGGCCAGTGGCTTTTGTTCACCAATGGTTAACCAAGGGCCAGCCCACCAAATGGCGACATTAACGAGTATAAAAATCGCTGCCAATAAAATAGGAAACGCTGCGACCATGCCAGGCTTGAGCTTTTTCGCTATTTTAAAAATGTTTTTCCACATGAATTTTCGCCCTTAATCACTCTGACGTTGTATTGCGTTCAAGTTGTTCAACCAAGCTGGGTTCCCAGTCGGTGACGCTCATGGTTTTGATTTCTTGGTGTAGCGTTTGATACTGCTCCTGAGCCATGCTGTTCAGTTGGTTCGCTTGCAGCAAATCCGCCGAGATCATCCGCCAATAAAAATGGTCGCGAGGCTCTCTGGCCGCTTGTAATCCATCATTGAGCATGGATAACGCCACGGCTATCCCACCTTCTTTGGCGAGCGATAGCGCTTCCTTTTTCTTCTCTTGCCAGTCACCGCCAACCGCTTTGCCAGCCGCTTGACCGCCAGTTCCACTGGCAAGCCAATCTTTAACTGCATCCGATACAAACGGCTCTCCCCCTTTGAACTGTAAGTCTTTCAGTCCGGGAAGACGCTCGAGAAATTGACTGACCTCCGATTGAATCGCCTCACACCAGTTAGCGTGGCCGAGCTTCTGCGCAATGGTGTGGCTCATCAGGTGACCTTCAAACCAATAAGGTGCCATGGTGAGGCTTTGTTCAACCTGACGCCACAGCGCGAGATCAGGGTGACGCATCTTATCTTGATAATCTTTGACTCGGTCTTGCTGCATACCACGGAGTTGCGTTTCTCCCCCGGTTTTATGATCGGGTAAGGCGGTAATGCTGTACCAGACCGCATAGCGTCGAAGTCGTATCGCCAACGGCACACCGTCTTCTTGCTCAGCCAAAAATGAAGCAATTTTAAGTAACGTTTGCTTGGTTGCCTTATCACTGGAGTGATCAACATCTAAGCCAGCGCTACTGGTGGATGTGGTGGTGGCCGTGCGCGATGAGGACGTTGGTGTTTCTTTAGCTGCCTGGTTCGCGCGCTGACGCTCTTCCGCTTTGCGCAATTCGGCGCGAATACTGTTGACGACGCTGCTTACGACATCATTCGCGAGCGCTTTTCCTTCAATCGCCTTTTCCCATTCTTCCACCGCTTGGTTAAGCGCCTCTCTGTCTTGTGCATCAAACTGACCAAAGTCGGTTTTGTCTACCGCGATAGAAAAACGTTGTGCCATTTGGCTAAAGAACTTACGACGCGGTAGATTGCCGCGTTTGCCAGGGGCAGGGAAGCTGTCTTCCCAATACTGGGTCATGAAGCTGGCCATCACCTCAAACGCGAGAATAAAACGCGCTGGCGAGGCTTGGTTATGCAGGCACTGAAGCAAGTAGGTCAACAACTTAATGTCTTTACTCTTTTCCGCTAACAGTTTTACGACGCTGTGCTCTACCTCATCCCATTGCACATCGGCATGGGACAGCGAGCCAACCTTCATCATTTGATCTTCAACAAAATCAAACAATGGATCGTCCACTAACCGCTCGCCCACGGCGCTGTTCTCGGAGATTGGTTGCGAAATACAGCGTTTATAGTCTTTCAATTCCATGTTTACCAACCACAACGAGAACGAAGCGCACCCAGCGTCTCAGGTAACGGCTGGGTATCAAAAGTTAAACCATCAACGTATTGGGAGTTTGAACGAATGGTTAAGCGATCTTCTCTGGCCAATGCCTTCATTAACCGAATCGCAGGCAACCCCCGCGACGAGGAAAGCACGACCCCTAAATCACCGTTACGCCAGTATTGCGTCTGGCCATTTGGGAAAGTCAACTTCATTCGCCCATCCTCAATCGGCTCGGGAAGCATCAGTTCAACACGACTTAAATTATCGATACAGCTAAGCATTAACAGCGGCTGTTCACTGCCTCGGAAACCAGTCGAAAGATTACTTGCCCGCAATGTAATCCACGCGCTGCTGCCTCGGCCCTCGCCCTTCTCGGTCAACGACCAAGACTGGGGAGCGCTTTCTTGTGCGGCTGTCATCGCACGTCGCCATTGCAACGGCTTTTGAGATTGATTGTCTGTTGGTTCGGCCGGCGCCACTTGGGTGTTAAATACACGATCAAAGCATGCAAGACGATCGAGTCGTGACGTCACCACGCGGCATTGTTTAGCTTGCTCAACTTGTTGTTGAGCAGAAATAGGGGCACCTATCACCGTGGACGAGGCCATCACTGACACCAACATGACCCCGGCTAGTAGACAATAGTTTTGCTTATTCATGGGGCTTTTATCCCTAGTTTTCGGCACTTATAGGTTAGGGTCCGATGAGGAATACCCAAACTCTCGGCAGCTTTACTCTTATCGCCATCGAACATGGATAGCCGATCCGAAATAATACATTGTTCAAAATCCAGCAAGGCTTGTTTGAGATCAGCGATAGACGCCGCATCAATGTTTAATACGCTGCTTACATTCGACATCCCATTCTCAAACGCAGCGGACGATATACTCTCGCGTGCTGGAGGAGGGGCTCCCCCCACTCGTCCACTAAACGCCGCTCTATCGATGGATTCACCATCCGGTGTTTGCGCACAGGCGTATTCAACAAGGTGCTTTAACTCTCTGACATTCCCAGGAAAAGAGTAATGCAGCAGCATATCAAGTGTTTGAGGCTGCAACTCTCCAATGCTCGTGCCATGTTGTTGATTAAATCGCGTAATAAAATGGTGGCTCAGTTGGCGCACGTCCTCTTTACGTTTCGCCAATGCAGGCACATGAATGGGGTATTGAAGCAATCGATAGTAAAGATCTTGGCGAAATGTTCCCGCCTTAACTTTGTCGAGTAATTGCACATGCGTCGCTGAGACCAGACGAAAATCTGATTGACGTTCTTGATGCCCACCGACTGGACGAAATGCGCCCAGTTCGAGTACGCGAAGCAACTTAGCTTGTAAACTTAAAGGCATATCGCCGATTTCATCCAGAAATAGCGTGCCGCCGTTCGCTTGTGCAATTAATCCCTCTTTGTCACCCACGGCCCCAGAAAAAGCGCCTTTTTCATAACCGAACAGCTCACTCTCAAGCAGGTGCTCTGGAATGGCTGCGCAGTTTATAGGCACAAAAGGCTGATGCTGACGAGGAGACAAATCATGGACTGCTCGCGCAACTAACTCTTTACCGCTGCCCGTTTCACCTTGCACCAATACCGAAAGTTGCGATGACGCGGCATTAGCAATCTGTTCACGCAGGCGAACCATCAATCCGCTATCACCGATTAGCGTCGAGGCCAGACTGGCCGCTCGCTCTTGTTGACGCGTTTGTTTTTCGATATCCGTCAGCGATGCTTTTAAGGCGCGACGATTGCTCTCTTCTCCTTCCATGTCACTCAGCAATGACCACTGGTGTTGGAAAACATCGACTACCTGTAAAAAGGCCTCATCATGCCAAAGCGCAGACAATGCTTGGCTGTCACCAACCAAGCAAAGTAGCAGCTTTACATTTTTGTCATGGCGGATCAGCGGCCGGATGGATACAGCTTCAAAAAAGCCAAGCTCACCAATCGCCTGACGGAAAGCACGATTAGATTGCCAAAAAACAATCTCTTCCGCCTCGAGGTGCTTTGGTGCCGCATTTTGTAAAACGTGAGCAAATGGGGTATCAAAATCTGTAACAGACCAAGATTCCCCGCTGGCATGGCAGACGAGTTGTCTGCCATCGCAACTAGGAACCAGCAGCATTCCCTTGCGCAGCTTGAGCTCCTTGACCAACACTTGGATAAAGCGATCCTGTAAATCAGCTGTTCGCCTTTCCCGAGCAAGGTCAGTAACATAAGCTAGCCAGTTACGCATTCTTACTCTACCTCGCCTTTAAATTCGCCCTCTTCGGCAAATAAACGCACGTGCGTGATCTCTGCTTTGTCTGCCAGCTTGTTCAATAGCTCAAGAGACACAGGCGGCAACAACTGCCCTTCGATAATCGCCTCAAGCATACGGGCGCCATTCTCACTACGCGTGGCCCGTTTTAAGATCTCTTCAATCAGGCTATCGTCAACGTCCACCGTCGCGCCATAGCGTTGCGAAAAGGTGTTTTCCAAGTGCGTGAGCTTCCCACGAACAATTTCTGCCAATACGTCTCGCTCAAGCGGCACATAAGGCACCACTTCCATCCGCGCGAGCAACGCTGGTTTGAAGAATGCAGCAAGCTCTGGATACAAAGCATCATCGATCGCATCCGGTTGATGCGCATGGTCGACGATAGTTTGATAGCCTAGGTTCGACGTTAGGAAGAACACGGTGTTTTGGCAGTCGATCATGCGGCCTTCGCCATCGGCCAGCTCACCTTTATCAAACGCTTGATAGAAGATGTTCAGCACTTCTGGGTGAGCTTTTTCCACTTCATCCAGCAAGACCACTGAATACGGCATTTTGCGAATGGCCTCTGTCAAGACACCACCTTCACCGTATCCGACATACCCTGGGGGCGAACCAATCAGTCGAGAGACGGTGTGTTTTTCTTGGTACTCGGACATATTGATGGTGGTTAAGAATTGTTTACCGCCATACAGCTGTTGAGCCAATTGAACCACTGTCTCTGTCTTGCCCACACCACTTGGGCCCACGAGTAGAAATGCGCCTTTGGGGCGTCCAGATCGTCTCAAATCAGCACGTGCGGTTAGCAAATGACGATGTACACGCTCTATCGCGATATCTTGCCCTTTAATCGCCTGACCCAGCAGCGTTGTCAGGTTTGTGATTTTGTAGAGCTCATCGCTGTTCATTTGATCGATAGGCACACCCGTCCAATCCGAGATAACTTCTGCCACCTGTTCGGCGTCGACGTGAGGGTGCATCAAGCGCTGATCATGCGGAATAGCGTTCAATGCATCGTATTTGTCTGCCAATGTCTTTGCTAACGCGTCACGGTCTTGCTCTTGTGACACTTCATCACCTTGCCCTTCATTGAGCTCAGCTGACAGTGGCGGGGTTAACAATGTCGCGCGTAGATCAATGATTTCCTCAACCAATAAACGCTGCTCGTCCCAGCGTGCTTGCAGTGCATGCTTCTCGGCTTCGTCCGCTTGCTCTTGAGTTTCTAATTCGTCTAAGCGAACCTGATCGACAGGTTGACCAATAAATTGTGCGCGCTTCAACATCTCGATTTCTTGCTGACGCTGATGGCAAAGTGTCTCCAATAGCGCTAAACGCTTAGGAGGCGTCGTCAGATTAATCGCGATACGCGCACAAGCGGTGTCGAGCACGTCAATCGCTTTATCAGGTAGCTGACGTCCAGACAAATACCGTGCAGACAGCTCGGCAGCCGCTTTGAGCGCATCATCAGCAATCAACACACCGTGCGCTTTTTCGTACACACTGCCAAGCCCTCGCATGATATCAACGGCCTGGTCAACAGATGGCTCCTCAAGCTTCACCAATTGAAAACGACGAGTCAGCGCTGGATCTTTCTCGAAATATTTTTTGTATTCTTTCCAAGTCGTTGCGGCAATGGTACTTAACTCACCACGCGCTAAGGCTGGCTTGAGCAAGTTGGCGGCATCACTACCACCCTCTTGGTTGCCGGATCCAATGAGTGTATGCGCTTCATCGATAAACAAAATGATAGGGTTGGGAGCACTTTTTATCCCATCAATAACGCCCTTCAAGCGCTTCTCAAATTCGCCCTTAACCGATGCACCGGCTTGCAGCAAACCTAAATCCAGACAGAAAAGCTCAACGTTTTGCAAACGATCAGGCACATTGCCAGCGGCAATACGAAGAGCCAGTCCTTCAACCATTGCGCTTTTACCTACCCCGGCGTCACCAACCACGATCGGGTTGTTTTTACGGCGGCGACAAAGAATATCAACCATCAGGTTGAGCTCTTCTTCTCGACAAAGCACAGGATCAAGTTCGCCATTTTTAGCTTGCGCGGTAATATTTGAGCAATATTTGTAAAGCGGTGACTCGCTTCCTTCCATCGATGGCGCTTTTGATCCTTTTTTATTGCCACTTTCCACAGCGGTTTCAGCAGAATCCGCGACAATGGCGTCAAAGTGCGTTTTTAGGCTCTCACGGTTAATGCTCGCTAATAACTTGGATGCCGAACGCGACAAATAGCGATCGACACGATTCAACACCGCAAAAAAGACGCTTCCCGACCGCAATTCTGATTGGTTTAGCTCTGTGGTTGATAGCAACCACGCTTCTTGAAGGACTTCAACCAATAGCGGCGAAAACGCAGGGTAAGTGTCAAGTGTGGTATCACGCTCATAATTACCCGCCAGCGCTTGCTTTAACTGGTCAGTATCAATATTGGCTTGCTTGGCAATAAGGCGAACGTCAGACAGGGGGTTGTCGAGCAATACTTCAATAAAATGCTCAACCAACACCTCAGGATGATGACGCTCAATACACAGAGAAGCCGCTTGTTCTAGCGCCAGCTTACTTTGCTCATTCAGCTTCGAGATAAGCGTAGATAATTCAATTCGAATCACGGGGACACCTAGTTCTAATCAATGTAATATTATTTGGCTTACAACAACTGATTCAGTTGGTTGAGCACGTTTTCAGATTTCTCGTGGAGAAAGTATGAGTAACCGGCAAAAATACCGGCCCAAAGGACGATAAATCCCACAAATACAGACCAAAGCGGCATTTGTCGGCTCAGCGTATAACGAGTGCTCACAACATGATCACTCGCCTCACCTAATTGCTTCGGCTGCCTTTCATCACCTAGCAATTGATCGTGCAGTCTTTTAATCACTTTCTCGCGTTGAGCACTTCCACCGTCAATGACGCGGTACTTACCCTCAAAGCCCAAACACAAGCAGTGATAAATAAAAACTAACAGTGGTCGGTACCTATCTGGTTCACTTTCCAAGCGACCTAAAATGGTAAATACTTTCTCACCCCCCCATGTTTCATTGTGAAAACGTGAAAGCATCGAGTGTTCAGCCCAACAAGTGGAAGCACCCCATGCCGTCCCCATCACAGCTTCGTCGAGGAATGTGCACAAGATATAGCGATATGCCATCAGTACGGCATGCTCATACCCTTGTTCGGAAAGCTCGATTTCAATCGCTTTTATTTCTTCAATGGTCTGGTGGTAGATTTGTTCAATATTCTCACAGCTTGAAAGTGAACGAACACGCAGAGCAAGGCCAAACAGAGGCGTTGCTGCATCCACCAGCGCATTGGGGTTATGCCCACGTAGCTGAAACCAGTAATCTTGGTCGTGATTAATTTTCTCAACGTCATCAAAAAGAAGATCGTTAAACACACTTTCGTCAGTCGCAGCCATAATCAATCTCTTATTGCCCAGAATTGAATGTCAAGGTCTTCAAACGCCGCCGCGACGTGGAATGCAAAGCCACTGGAGTTTGCCAGCATCGACCAAGCCGCACTTTCTTTATCCAACTGGTAATAGGTGTAACCCGCGTGATATGGCAGTTGGCGTGGTGCAACAGGCAGCGGGATCAGTGGGATACCAGGGAGTTGTAAAGAGATCAGCTCACGGATTTTCTCAACAGAAGACACCTTGGTTTGCTGAGTAAATAAGCGTCGTAGCTCGTCGAGTGGCATCCGCGCTTTCACCGCCACAATGAACTCTGCAGAGTCCATAAGTTGCGGATCTTGAATCGGCGCAACCATAAGCCCGTAATTGCGTTTGTCCAGCTGAATGGAGACTGCACGCGGCTCCAACACCACGCTGAGACTTTGACGCAAGAAGCGAATAACCGGCCAGAACGCGTCACCCGGCATATCATGGTTATAAGCAGGCATGGCAGGCGCTAATCGGCTTTCATCGGTAAAGGTTGCCAATTCTCCACAAATTGACGATAAACACTCATACAGGCGTTCAGGGTGCAAGCTGCCTAACGATGCAAGGTGTTTCATTTGCGGATAAAGGCGGTTTAGCGAGTGCAATAACATAAAGTCTGATACATCCGCGACACCGCCTTGAGAAGGGGAGCTAATACGTTGAGCGATGTTTTTGGCGCGTTCCTGCATCAATCCGGCCATTTCGTTGATAAAGCGGTGCAATGTTGCATTGCCCGCCACATTGAAATGACAAGGAATAAAGTCTTGATCCAGAACCACACTGCCGTCGGGACGCTTTTCAGAAATACGCGCGATAGGGATCGCCGCATAAGCGCTGCGATCTTCTTTCTCCAGCATCAACTGCAAGTGCACTGGTGACACATCTAACGTGGTCGTATCGCCCTGAATACTTTGCACATCACGCACATCAATACGACGACTTTCATAGCGACCTGAACCTTTTTCTTCTGGCCAGTTCACTTCCATTATCGATTCACTGCGCAACGGAATCGCGAGGTAAACCAGTTGGTTAGAAAGCGAGCCATCTTCGATTTCAAGTGCATCAGGCATCACATCTTCTTGTGGAATGCGAAAGGTTGTGCCGTCTGGCATCACACCCACGGCGCGTTCTATCGCAATACGACCAAACGCTAAATACTCTGGATTCAGTGATAGCTCAGAAATACCATATAAGTACTTGCTTACCGAAGTCAGTCGCTCCTCCAATAAGTACTCACTGTACCGCTGATGCTGCTGAAAATGCTGTGGCTTAATAAAGAGCCCTTCGCTCCATATCACCCGATTACGTGCAAACATTAACTTTATTCAACCTTTTCTAACTTCACGTCATAATCTTGGAATAACATGAGCAAGTGATATTCCCGGCCTTTATTCAATACCTTGACGGCTTTTTTCCATTCACCCAGATTCGGCTCTGAAAAATGCGCCATCACACCGATATAATTGGTATCTTCATCAATCTCGAACGCGTTGACGAATTTAAACTGGCCCGGTGTGAGCACATAGTCGTAGTTATTTATAAAGTTACTACTGAGTGCATCTTCATAATCAGCGCGGAGCTGATCGAACCCAGCCGACATGAACATGGAATCATCTTCCAATTCGAACACTTGTACCTCGATCGATGCCGGGTCCCCCGCAATATTCGGGTTTACACCTTCGTCACTGACAAGGCTAAATGTAACGGTGGTTGGCTGCTCTTCAGGTTTATATTCATCTGAAGAACTGCATGCGGTTAATAACAAGAACACACACACAATGCTGAGCTTCTTAAACATAATTAGCCCTCCAGCTGTTTTTCACGAATACGCTTGTCGTATACTTGCTCGAAAATTTCCCAAAACAGCTTGGAGAAACCTTGCTGACGGTTAGACGTTAACTCTTTGTAGTAATTACAATACATTTCCCACGCCCACGCAGACTCACCTTCCTCATGTGCATCGGTATTACGTCGGCAGTGTTGAAAGCGGCGTAATAGCACGTCCGGTGAAAAAGCGTTCAAGATTTGATCTAGTGCTTCCGCAATCGCATCTTGAGTCGCTTCATTATGATCTCTGACGTTTTTCAGGCTTTCAGCAATCGCTGCCGGTGCAGACAGATGAACGAGGCTTTTATCCGCGTCATACATGGTGCGAACCGTTTCCTCGTATGAAAGCCCTAAGCGTAACGGGTTATCTTCAATCGGTTGCAAGTTGCGGTTCATGGTACCAAAACGCCCTTCTGCCGCTTGCTCGTGCAGTGCAAGTAGTCCTTTTAAGCACGCTTGCAAAGACTGCCCCATCTCCTGAGAGAGGAAGTGCATACGTTGAACGTCTTGTTCATTGGTGACACGCACTCCCAGCCCTTCCAACATGGGCCCGGTCAATAAATGCTGACCATGCCCACCTTCTTCTCTCGAAGAGGGTGCATCACTATTCAAACTTTTCGCCACTTCTTGTTCGAGAAGTCCTAATTCTTTTTCATCCATTGGCTTCGTCTCACTGTCTGTCAATTTCGATGGAGTCTGTGGTGCCGTTTCAACTCGAGGCGCACTCTGTACTGTCTCGTCTGAGTGATAACGACTATCGCGTTGCTTTTTTTGGCCGAACCCAAAAATACGTTTTAACCTCACCGAGGCCGACATCACATCTTCGCTATCCGCTTGCGGTGTAAAAGAAGGTCGTTTTTCGACTAGGTTTTTTTTCGAGACGAGGCTATCTGTCTCTGTGTCTTGCGCTGATGGACCATCATCCAGCAACCAATTTGCTCCCTGAGAGGATGACTTCGCTTCTAGCTCCACGAGGGGATCAATAGGCGCAGAGGCATCTTCTAGCTCGGGTTCTACATCAACGGGTTCATTGGCGTGAGCCAGTAAATCGGTATGATTGCTGTCAAAAAGCGTATCAATATGGCCCGTATCAACGTCACCCTCTTCGCCCGTCAGCACACGCACTTGGTAAGGGCCAATTTGCATTTCATCTTTGTGTGCCAATCGTGCAAGCTGTCCTTTTCCTAACGGCATCTCTGTTCCGTTAACAAACGTTTGTCCACACTCATCACGGACACAAAAAGCGCCATCAACCACCAAGATTTCACAATGCACGTCATGAACACGCGCCATTCGATCTTTCAATCGCCAGCTCGCCATTGCAGACGATCCAATGGTGCCACCCGTCTCAACAAAGCGAATCTGTGCCGACAACCCAGACTCTAGGGTTTGCGCGTTCGCGACCACGAGTGTTATGCCGTTTTGATGTTGAGAGACCATGTTTATTGCCTTACCTGAATGAGTACACGCTTGTCTTGCAAGTCTTTCCCAAGGAAAGACGTCCATCCCAGCGCAACCTGTTTTCCTAATTGAAGCGCGGGCGTTTCTTCGTCTGTCATCGACAGCTCTATGTCGAACGCCATTTGCTCACGTAAAATGAACTCAACTAATTTGCACAGTGGCTGATACTCTTTACCCACAGGCAGAAAGTCGTTAAAGCGCTCTCGGGTCAGGTTTTTGATGCAAATAACAAACTTGCCATTGCAATCAAAGACCGACTCGCCAATCACGGTGTCCTCGCCTAAGCGCCCGTTCATGCACCCAAGAGACATTTGCTGCTCCTTGGCTATTTTCACTTTGCGAGTCACCCATTGGCGGATTTCAACCTGTTCAAGGTCAAAACAATGCGCAATGATGCCGGAAACCACAGTTGGCGAACGACTTCTCCCCGCTAGCGTGCCGGCATAGGCCAACATTTTGCACCAGTTGATTGGGGTCTCACCCCTTAACTGGGGATCTCCTAACCCAACAAGCGCGAAGAGCTGCGCAGAGAACTGATCTTCTGCACCTGGCTGAAACCTCACGTAATAACGATATTTACGCCAGATCCGGTATACCAACGCGATTAGCCGATTATTAAAAAAGTCCAAAAATGGTCTTTTAATACCGCCAGGCTCTTCATGGAGAAGCTGCTCGGTAATAAATGCCGGCAATGGTGATTGCGAACCTGCTAGCCCTAAAAAGTTCGTTAACATCACCGTGTGATCGTTAACCTGATCAAGCGATGATATATCTGACGCAGCAAATCCAAGACTGGGATTAGCGCTAAACACCAGCTGACACTCGCGCTCCCACTCTTCTTCCTCAGGGTTCAACCCTTTATGCTTTTGTAAAAGCTCAACAAGTTGGAAGAAGCTATACACTCGCGCATCTTGAACAAGATCAGCCGCACTAGGTGCCAACTCCTCTAGATGAGTGGTTGCATCCCGACTCTCGTCTGCCATGTATAGGTCTCGTTATTCGTTGTGTTGATAACGGTAAGCTCATGAAAAGAATTAATACTCGCGTATAACGAGAAAAAGTGGCTGAGCACCGTTCCAAATAAATATAAATCGCCTTCCGAGCCAAAGCCGTCTTGATTGAGATAAATCGTGGACTGCAAGCCTCGAACCGGCATGCCACGTAATAACTTATCCATGGGCTTGGATTTAATATCTTCAATCGCGTCTAGGCGTTTCTTACCCACTCGCTCTGCTTGACGATCCACCAACGCACGAAAATCATAAGCGGTTAATACACAGCTCAATGCGTCTTTTGACAGGAGCGACAAGTAATTCAACGATAAATTAGAAATCAACATCCATAGCAAGCTGCCATCCAGCACAGGCCTCAATGCTTGCGTTGGGATTGTAATGTTTTCGAACTCTGCAAATGGCGGTGAACTGTCCGTTGGATAGCAAATATCTCCGACACCTAAGTCCAATGGAAGTTGACGATTTGTGCAGGTCAGCTTAATTGACACCGCCTCATCGACATCGACGGATGCTGACTCATCCCCGCGAATAAACGAGATAAAAGAATCAAAACCATCCCCGCGAATGCTGTTTTTTACCCGTGAGCGGTAATAAAGGGTTTCTCGATTACGCACCCGCTCTACTTCATGTTGAAAGCTCTCAAACGGGGTATAAACCCGCTTTTGACCACGTACCGGTTTACCATCAATGACTTTGTCTTGCCGACCCGTGACACTATCAATACTGAACACTTCATAATGGGCTGGCTTACCGCTTGATGGAATAACTTTGTATTCAGTGCTCTTTCCGGTGAGATCGATCGGGTCTGCGTCATGATCAAACAAGTTAATGACGGGGGTGCAATATAGCTGAAAGCTCTCTGATCTCACTCTGACATCTGACGGCAACGTTTTAGACAAATGTAACTGCACCGTAAACTGGCCGTAGACATTGTTCGGTATTGCCTTATCTAAGCCGCTAATATCAAAGAAATGAAACGCTTCAGGAAATGACAAATATTCCTGTAGGACACGATAACCGTCATACACATTTTGTGGATATGGCAATAGACCATCGCCAGGATTAAATCCAACCGATGAAAACGCATCTCTTGGTAGCGAGAACTCAGTGCCATCGACGTGTACCGTGAGTTTTTCGAGATGATGACTCAGCCACAAATAGATCATTTGTGCGCTATATTTATCACCACCAATGTAAAAACGCAGCGTGTTGATGTTGGCATCTCGTACCGACATATCACCGTCTAAGGTCATTTGCAGCTGAATTGTCGTCGCTTCACGTGTGTGTTCAGCGTGAACGTTAGAACAATACAGCGGGTACAACTCAACCTCTCGGCAAGTTTGAAAGCGACACTGGGTTTCCATAACAGGCTTACTGTCAAGCTCCGTCCCCTTAGCAACAACTTGCTTTTCGCTCAAACTCCCTTCTGGCTTAAATTGCGCGATACACATACTCGGCACTGGGCGTAAATAGTTAGGCCAGAGCATATTGATAATCGAGTGAGTCAGCTCAGGAAAATCATCATCAACTTTTTCGCGCAGCTTGCCGGTTAAAAACGCAAATCCCTCCAACAAACGCTCTACATCTGGGTCTGTATGTCGACCATGTAAAAAGCGTGCGAGCTGGGGGTGCAGTTCAGTAAAGGCTTTACCTTGCTCTTTTAAAAACGCGAGCTCTTCTCGAAAATACTTGTCTTGCGTCATGCGGTTTACAACACTCGATATTGGCGGTTCTGGTCTAAAAGCAAGCTAAGTTGAACTTTCTCGTGGAGCGCTTCGCTATTCACGGTGGCAACAATGTTGAATCGCAGCATAAGTGGCGAGTGCGGATCAAAATCTGATGTCACCAAAATATTGGTTAGCCTAGGCTCATATCTTTCCAAACATCCTTTAATGGCTAACTTGACCCTCAGCGACAGATCTAAGCTTTCGAGTGTCGCGTCGTTAAAATCGATCAGCCCCAAGCCAGGCGAGCTTTGCGCACCACCAATACGCGTATTCAACACATTAGCGATATTACGTTTTATCGATCTCACTACGTCTGGACTGCTCGGCCCCTGAGTAATTGAAACAGGCTTAGCATCGGCTTCTAGACGCTCCAAGAAGCCGACACCAAATGCACTGTCTTCTAGCGCAACGTATGACATGATTACTGATCAAGCCTACCAACAAGAGACAGCTCAAAGTTCGCACCCATATACTTAAAGTGAGGACGAACAGCTAGCGACACCTGATACCAACCAGGGTTCCCTTCCACATCGCTTACTTCAATTTTGGCAGCACGAAGTGGTCGACGGCTACGCACGTCTGCTGGTGGGTTCTCTTGGTCAGCAACATATTGCTTCAGCCAGGTGTTTAGCTCGCGCTCAAGGTCTTGGCGCTCTTTCCAAGAGCCAATTTGCTCACGTTGTAGCACCTTGATGTAGTGCGCTAGACGATTAATAATCATCATGTAAGGAAGCTGTGTACCAAGCTTGTAGTTCGTCTCTGCTTCTTTACCTTCTTTGGTATTTGGGAATACCTTAGGCTTCTGAATGGAGTTAGCAGAGAAGAACGCCGCATTGTCACTGCCTTTGCGCATTGTCAGACCAATAAAGCCTTCTTCCGCAAGTTCGAACTCTTTGCGATCGGTGATCAAGACTTCGGTTGGGATCTTGGTCTGTAGGGCACCCATTGATTCATAAACGTGAACAGGCAGATCTTCTACTGCACCGCCGCTCTGTGGACCAATGATGTTCGGACACCAGCGATACTTGGCGAAGCTATCCGTCAGGCGTGTTGCAAATGCAAACGCGGTGTTACCCCAAAGATAATGCTCATGATCTTGACTGACGTTTTCGTGGTAAACGAAAGACTTGATCGGGTTCTCCGTTGGATCGTAAGGCACACGTAATAGGAAGCGTGGCGCGGCCAGGCCAAGATAGCGTGCATCTTCAGACTCACGTAATGAGCGCCATTTCGTGTATTTAGGGCTCTCAAAGATAGATTTAACATCTTTGATGTTTGGAAGCTCCTCAAACGACTCAATGCCAAAGAACTCTGGCCCGACGCTTGAAATAAATGGCGCATGTGCCATGGCGCCCAGCGCACCCATATATTGCAGCAGCTTCATATCTGGGGTTGATGGCGTAAAGGCATAGTTACCAATAATGGCGCCTGTTGGCTCACCACCAAATTGACCATAACCTGACGAGTATACGTGCTTATACAGGCCTGATTGTGTTGTTTCTGGCGCGAATTCAAAGTCGTCTAGCAACTCTTCTTTGGTAACGTGCAAGATGTCAACTTTGTTGTTCTCGCGGAAGTCAGTACGGTCGACAAACAATTTAAGCCCACGCCACGCTGATTCCATTTCTTGGAAAGACGTGTCGTGCAAAATTTCGTCCATTTGAGCACTGATCTTTTTATCAAGCTCAACGAGCATCTGATCGACAAGAGACTTATTCACAGGCTCTTGTGTTTGATCATTACCCACGAGGTTTTCAATAAAGGCTGCAACGCCTTTTTTGGCGACATCATAGCCCTCTTCGCTAGGCTCAATACGCGTTTGCGCCATGATCTCGTCAAGTAAGCCACCTTCTTTTACTTCAGGAGACTCTACGACTGATTCACTTGTAGACATGTTTCTATTTCCTAAGACTTAATTAACTACTAATTTGAATCAATTACTCTTTCGGAGCATCATCATCGCCACCGACGATATTTAGCTCAGCAAGCAACTTTTCACGAGACTCCTCAGAATTAAGCAGCTCCTGCAAACGATCGCGGAAAGCAGGAATGTTGCCTAGAGGACCTTTCAATGCAACCAAAGCTTCACGAAGCTCAATCAGCTTTTTGAGCTCAGGAACTTGGTCAGCAACCGAGTCTGGCGCAAAATCACTCATGGATTTAAAAGACAGCTCGACAGGCAATTCTGCATCTTCATCGTCGACAAGTTGATTTTTTACCGTGGTGGACAGACGCAAATTGCTCTCGCGCATCACATCTTCAAAATTGTTTTTATCTACAGAAACTGTTGCACGGTCTTCAACGGGCGTCTCTTCTGTATGCCCCTTAAAATCACCAACAACCAAGGTTTTTAGCGGGAGCTCCACTTCTGCTTGCTGGTCACCCGTCGCGGGGACGTACTTGATATTAATGCGCTCTTTAGGCGCTACGCTTCCTTCTTTGGACACTTTGAACCCTCGATACCTTCACCAAAATGACAGCACAGCCAGGAGTGACCCTGTCACGCTGAACTGCGTTAACATCTTAAAAACATCAATGACTCGCTGTGCTGCTATCACTGACGGTGCGCCAGCATACATAACGAAAAATTAGACATTAATTAAAATTGCACAAATTTGGAGCAATGCCTCATTTTTATTTTTTATTGGCAAAAAGGTACGGTTTTCTGACATTTTGACAATTCCATGACATGGGTAGGTGTAAATAATACGTTAGTGAGCAATAGCTCTAGAATAAGGGTAAATACCCTTTTTTATTTACGGGAATATAATTAAACAACCTCTAGTGTCATTAAGAAATATCTTATTACCTTTAGGTATTTAGCTTCACATAATGAGAATAATGGGAAGGTAGTGGGCTAGCAGATACCTAGCCATCTGACCTCCTCCATATTCATCCACCTCGACACTTTAGTGATGAAAATGTGAATAGAGCCGTATTTGAACAGGCATAGAGTGGAAATCGTGTGATCATCGCGACACATTAAACGCGACAACACGCGCAAGATGTGCACTCGAACCACTAACACTTATGTTGTGCGTATACCCTCTCCTCCCTTTGTTCTCCTCCTCTCTTCGCTCGTTGCTTAGGAGGATGTGTCCTTTTCTTAATTAAGTAACACTAGTGTCACTTATCGTCTCTGTCGGCGCGCTACAGGTTGTGCCATCACTCTTCGCACGACGCCATTGTCTCGCCACTCGACGAATCAGAGTATTTCTTTGTGCGGTTTTCTTTGTGCGGATAGTGATTATGAAAAAGTTGCGTACCCTTTCTATAAGTCAACGGATAAGCTTAGCTGCCTCGTCCATCGTCCTGATCGGTCTTGGAGCAGTGAGTGCCGTTTCCTTGTCAACGCTGAATAGCAGTCAGTCAGCAATGTCATCCCAGGTCACTGAAAACGTAAAGCGTGATCAAGTGATTAAGATGCAAAATCGCGCGACAGCGATTAGCGAGGAGATCCATGCGTATATTGCCTCTCCCCTCGATACGGTACGGACTATCGCTCAGATTTATACCTCCGAAGCGGAAAAGAATAAGTCAGCACGGATCCTCGACCGAGATGATATACCTCGGATCATGTATTCGATTTTGAAACGCCAACCTGAATGGCACAATATCTACACCGAGTGGCAAAAAAACGTGTTAGGCGCCGATGCTTTTTACTACGGCGACCCAACAAGCGCTGCAGACGGACGCTATGTGCCGTCTGTGTCGGTAGATGAGAGCGGGGAAATGCACCTTACCGCTGCGCAAAATTTCTCTGAAACTAACCCTTGGTATCAATGCCCGGTGAGCACACAAAAAGATTGTATCACCGACCCGAGAACCGCTGAGATTAATGGCAAAACCCAAACGGTGTTTGATGTGACAACCCCCGTTTTCCGCTTCGATAAGGCCGTTGCCATGGTGGGTAGTACACTGACTACAGCACAAATCCAGTCCATTCTGGCTAAACGTGCCGACACTAACGGTAAGCTGTTTGTTGTCAGTCAAAATGGCCGAATCGTTGCCAGCACCGATCAACAAGTCCAGCATGGTGCCGCGGTCTCCAAACTATCCTCTCCCGCTTATCACTCTCTTGCCAAGCTTCAAAAGCAAAGCCATAAAAGCCAATTCAAACAAACCGATTCGCACTTTTATGTGTCGCAACCGATCGAATTTGGCAATATGTCTCAGACGTGGTCAGTGATGATTGTGACCCCCAAGCAGGCCGCGATGGCACCCGTCACACAGCTGAATCAAATGATGACAGACGCCGAAAGCGATATTCAAAACACCATATATTGGGTGAGTGGCCTCGTGCTTCTGCTGGCCTTTGTGATCATTCAAATCGTTATCAAACGTCAATTAGCACCGCTGAGTAGCGTCGAGCAATCGATTCAAGCGATAGCCCAAGGTGGTGGCGATTTAACGCAGCGCTTGTCGGTTAATGGTAAGACAGAGATTGATCGTATTAAACACTCAGTCAATCACATGTTGGATGCGCTGCAATCGATGGTGGGACAAATTCAACAAGCAGGTGGACGTTTGTCCGACACATCAACGACCGCCAATAACGCCATCACCGATGCCCACCAAGCCCTGTCTGATAATACCGAGACATTACACCAAGCCGCGACGGCAATGGAGCAACTGACCGCGACCTCAAAAGATGTGGCAACCAACTCTGAAGCCTCAAAAGAGAAAAATACCGCAGTGGTTTCATCGCTGAATCAATGCATGGAGAATGTGGCTAACAATGTGGCACGTAACCAAACCGCCAACACAGATCTGCAAAAAGCCAACAGTTTTGTCAGCGAAGTCAAAGCCAGTGGTAGCGATATTGCCTCTCTACTCGACGACATTCGCGGCATTTCAGATCAAACCAACTTGCTAGCGCTCAATGCCGCGATTGAGTCGGCACGCGCCGGTGAAGCTGGCCGAGGGTTTGCGGTCGTCGCTGACGAGGTGCGCGCCTTGGCCCAGCACTCACAAAAATCTGTCGACCAAATCGTATCGACGCTTGAAACCTTCAACCAACTCCTTACCGATATTGAAGCCGTCATCCAACAAGGTGAGCGTGGTGCGGCGGAGGGTTATCAAGCGAGTGTTTCCGTGCAGGAGACCCTAACCGAGATTGTTGATTTGGTGCAGCAGCTAGGCGATATCAATTACCAAACCGCAGGCGCGGCGGAAGAGCAAAGTGCAGTCTCTCAGCAGGTGGCTGAAAACATCCAAGCACTGTCACAACGCATAGAACAAACCTTGTCACTCAGTGAGCAAGCGCAAGGCGCAAACCAAACCCTCAACCACGAGGCCAAAACGATTCGCCAACTGGTCGATACGTTTACGGTCTAGTTTCCAGCCTTACCTCTCATACTAAAAAAGGGCAACCAACGTTGCCCTTTTGAGGTTATGTCTTGTTGAAGACGTGATGTAAAACGTAGCTTAAATGGTGAGATTACTTCTTGTCTAATTGTGCTTTCATCGCGTCACGAAAGACTTGGTCAGCGTCAGTAATACCCAATTGCTCCGCATCACGCAGCAAGCCCATTGCTTTGCCGACATCGTTGTCTGCAATGGCGGTCCGAATAGCCTGGTGATAAAAACTAACGCTTTCTTGTTGCGGTTTACCTGGATTTGAAGGGTTGTTAGAAAGGATGCTTACGCGTTCATCATCATTGGAATAACTCGCATATTGTGTAGTGTGGATAGATATTGCTAGTTTCCCGACGGAAACGCGCTGGTAACTTGGATCAGTAACCATGGGCATCGGTTCTCCAAACTGTTTTGCCCTAACTTTGGCTGGGTGGGGAATGACAATTTTGCTACCTAATTTACGTCGATCCGTATAGATAATCATATAACGAGCATTTTTAGCATCAAAGCTTGCAATCAACTGGCTTGGTTTAGTGAGAACAGCCGATTGTGTTTTAAATTTACGATAAGTGACTTTGTCAACAACCTCATGATCTTTATTTAAAAGCAGCACATTAGGACTGAATGCTTGGCCATTTCTCATCATCGACTTTACTGTGACACTCGCCGACTTTGTTCGAGGACTAAATGCAAAACTTTGCGAATAGCTACTTCCCTCATCAAAGTTAAAGACGGTCGATTTATTACTCAAAGAAACATTTATTTCTTCGTCCTCTTTCAAGGGCACATAAGAAAGCTGCTTCAGAGAATCACAACAGCTCACATTATCTGCAGGCATTAAGGGCATTTGCTGGGGCACAGACGTTGCACATCCAGAAATTAACATTGCCACCAGGGCAAAGCTTAAACCTTTGACACTCGTTTTATTGTTACAACCAAGATTCATTATACAAACCTCTAAAAAAGGCGACCGATAAGGCCGCCTTAGTAAAAACAGTGATTACTGAGTGATTAGAACCAGATTTCCGCTTCAATACCAAACCTTGTCTCATCTCCCTCGGCATCTTTGCTCCAGTTATACGTATCTTCACTTGAGCTCATGTAAGTGACAAACGGTTTAATTTGTGGGCGTCCCCAGTAGTCAGCATTAGCTGTAAACACAGGAGCAAACGTTGCGGTGAAAAAACTTGTATCCGCATCTTCCCTTCCCCATGTTCCATCTTCTCCCAAGCTTTCAACTGCGTACGTTAATGTCGTTTCTAGGCGCAGATTTTCGTTAACTTTGTAAGATGGGGTGGCACCTAAGAAGAATCTCTGAACCCCATCTTTAGAGCCCCAAACAGAATCCGTTTTATCGTTGTACAACTTCCAGTAAACAAGCTCCGTACCAAGCTGCAAATTATCTGAAACGTTGGCAACACCATAGGACGTAAAGAATATAGATTCATCATCTTTACCCCATCCATCAACCCACTGACCGAAGTTCAAGCCTTTTGTACTAGCTATTCCTTTACCATAAGTTAGTGCTGTTGTTGTCCAACCATCAAAACCATAATAATCGCGAGAATACGTAATACCTAGACCCAGACCATCTTCTGCTGTTTGATCTTCATCAACATTTTCTCGCGACATAAATTTAATATCGAAGTCAAAACGTCCACTGAGAGCTTCAAATCCAGAATAGTAAAGGTCTAAAGATGTCAACGTAGTGCTACTGCCGTTGTCGTCAGTTTTATCTTTTTTAGATTCGAAGCTATCGCCTGGATCAACAGAAACTAAAGCAAGCCCCATATTTTCGTACTGGACGCCACCGCCTACACCAGACGATTGTTTCCAGTATTCTTTCGTAATTATACCTGCTTGACGGTTAAGATAACGCTTCCCGGCCCAAATGCTCGTTCCTTCAGCAAAGTAAGGTAGATCTCCTAACTCAACATACGCTTCTTTAAATTCAAGCTGCCCTGATTCGCCAAACCCTTCGCTACCGGAAGAGGATGTGTAGAAGCCTCGACCGCTACCTTCATTATTACCATACTCAGTTTTTATTACATATTTGGACCAGGCCCCATTATCATAATTATCGCCACGAGTTACAGTGAACTCAACTTGATTAGGGTTTCCAGAAAAAGAGGCGCCTGCGGCACGGTAATCACGACGATGCTCATAGGATTCATTCAAATCCAAAGATTGACCGACGTTATATAGCAAGTGACCATACCCATTTACTTTCCAACCTTGTTCCACTTTGTCTTCAGCTAAAGCAGAACCCGCTGCGAAAGAAGCTGCGACAGCCGCCGCAATTAAACTTACTTTTCTCATACCTTACTCCATAATGCGCCTTTTTTACGTGTCCCTTCACACCGGCAGTGGGTAGTGGAAAAAGACAGTGTGTCCAAGGCTTAGCTTTCTTCGTTATCCTGGAAATATCCTATCCCTGCACACTAAAGTGCGCGTCATCCAGGGATGTGGTTGAAGGGGGAGGAGGAGTAAGGAGGAGCTAAGGCGGATTATCCTAACTTGTCGACATCGATCACTGAACCAAGGCGTAATTGGTAACTGGGTTTCTTGTTTATCCCCTACAAAACGTCGAATAGATCACTATTAATAATTTTATTCATAGAGATATGAAACTTTATTACATGAGGGGCAATGATCATAAATGTGACGTCAGATTGAATTATTTATAGTTAACCGCTCTAATAGCGACTCGTCTCATTTAACGGTGTTAGTTATGTCGGTTTGTTTCCCATCTCCTTATGTATTAGGGGCGCAATTACACCCATCAGGCTGTCGGTTTACACTGTATGCGCCAGACCAGGACGGCGTACATTTACTATTGTGGCATCAAGCGCACCAACCTCAGCGGATCGCTATGCACGAATATAAGCGTGGCTACTGGACACAAGATGTTGCTGATGTCGTTGCAGGGCAAGAATACAGCTTTGAGGTCTCACATGATGGTCAAATCTGGTGTGTGGCTGACCCTTATGCTCAGGCCATTACCGGCCCTTTAACCTATCAGCCTCCCTATACATCATCGCAAAGCACACAGGTTGCGCGCTGCCAAGTCGTCGATCATGAGCTATTTGATTGGCAAGGCGTGTCATCGCCCCAACGCTCAATGTGCGACACCGTTATTTTCGAAACTCATGTTAAAGGGCTAACTCAACAGCACCCAGATGTCGCGCCAACACAGCAAGGACGTTATTTAGGCTTGGTGTCACCAGCGATGTTGGCGTTCTATCAACAACATCAGATTAATTGCCTGCAACTGCTGCCGATTACCTGTTGCTTACCGGAGCCGCACTTACTCAGCCAGCAAAAAACCAACTACTGGGGCTACAACCCATACGTTTGGATGGCACCGGATCCACGCTACGCGGAAAAAAATGCGGTTAACGAGCTGAAAACGGCAATACGCGAACTACACCGCCACGACATCGAAGTCATTCTAGACGTGGTGTTTAATCACACGGCAGAAGGCGGAGAAGGTGGGCCGATTCTTCATTATAAAGCGCTTGATCATGCCATGTACTTACATGATGGCCAACGACTGCGCAACCATACCGGCTGTGGCAATACCATTGATATACGCCATCCTGCTGCACTGAAACAGGTGCTCGACACCTTACGGATGTGGGTTACCGACTATCACGTGGATGGGTTTCGGTTCGATCTCGCCGCCATCTTAGGGCGAGACGGCGATATCTTTGATCCCCACAATGCCTTTTTCCATGCCATCGCCCAAGATCCGATCCTTTCTAAGGTCAAATTGATTGCGGAACCATGGGATATAGGCCCCGATGGGTATCAGCTAGGACAATTTCCGGTTAACTGGGCCGAATGTAACGATAAAATCCGCGACATCACGCGCAGTTTATGGCGAGGAGAGCCAGGTATGCTACAGAATTTCGCCACGCGGTTGATGGGGTCACGCGACTTTTTCAGCGCAGCGTATTGGCCGGATCACCTGCCCATCAACTACATCACCTACCATGATGGCTTTACCCTGCAGGATGTGGTCAGTTATGCCAAGCGGCATAATCACGCCAATGGCGAGAACAACCGAGATGGCCATGGCGATAATCGCTCCGCCAACTATGGTGTTGAAGGATCCACAAACAATACTGATATTATTGAGATAAGAACTCGGCAAAAAAGGAATATGATGGCGAGCACCCTCTTCTCGCTGGGGACGCCGCACATTCTAATGGCCGATGTTTTAGGGCACTCGCAACAGGGAAACAACAATGCCTATTGCCAAGACAACTCCATCAGTTGGTTAAACTGGCAAACGCAGGATCATGTTTGGTCAAACTGGCTTGCCACCATGATTGCACGTCGCAATGCTATCATACCGCGCTTTATTGATGCGTTGAGTGGCACACAGCGCCATTGCAATCAGATTGAGTGGCGACATCCGAATGGCGATCCTATTCACGATCATCAATGGCCAAGCCTGCAAGCACTCAGCTGTCAGATCACACTCGGTGCGCATCATTCTGACGCGGGGCAATCGCTGCTCATTGCCATTAACAGCGGCGACACCGCGCACAACCTACGGCTTCCACCAAATCATCAGTGGCGTATTGTCTGTGACAGCGCAACCAATGAAACGACTATCACCACACCCGAACCATCCCTGATATTGGCAGGCAAGCACTTTGTAGTCTGTATTGACGGTGACTGGCTGTAGCCCAATATTACCCACATCAAAAAGGCAGCTAATGTTAGCTGCCTTTACTTTCGCGCTCTTGCTTCGCCTGAGGGCGTAACGCCTTAGCCTTTCACACCACCAGCCGTCAAACCACCCACTAACCAGCGTTGGGCGAGTAAGAAAACACCTGTGATCGGTACCGCTGAAAGCACGGCTGCCGCCGCGAAGTCGCCCCACAGATAGTTCTGCGGATACAAGTACTGCTGCATGCCGACCGCCAAGGTATACGAATCAACATCCGACAACAGAATCGAAGCAACTGGCACCTCACCTACCGCCATGATAAACGACAGAATAAAGACCACAGCCAAGATAGGCACGGAGAGTGGAAGCAGCACCAGCCTAAACGCCTGCCATGGCGTGGCGCCATCCAGTGCTGCGGCTTCTTCCAATGAACCATCAATGCTCTCGAAGTAACCTTTAATGGTCCAAACGTGTAATGCAATCCCGCCCAAGTAGGCAAAGATCAAGCCACCGTGCGTGTTGAGCCCCAAGAACGGAATGTACTGCCCCAACTTATCAAACAAGGCGTAGATAGCTACCAATGCCAACACCGCCGGGAACATCTGGAAGATCATCATCGCGTTCAAGATGGTTTGCTTGCCTTTAAATCGCATACGCGCAAAGGCATACGCCGAGGTGGTTGAGAGCACCACGATAAACAGCGAGGTGATCCCGGCCACTTTTACCGAATTCCACAGCCATAATAGAACGGGAAACGGCGGTGGCGTGACCGAGCCATCCGGATTAGTTACCGGGAAGCCCAATGCTAATTTCCAATGTTCAAGTGATGGATTTTTCGGGATCAAACTCCCGGTGGCGAAATTCCCTTCACGGAATGAAATCGCAATAATCATTAACAGCGGGAATAGGATCAGCGCCAAAAATAAGCACAAGCCAATATGGGTTGCCCAGACGCGATATTTTAAGGATTTACCTTGTACCATTGCCATATTTACGTCCCTCAGTGCTCGTTTTTCTGCGTCATGCGGAGGTTGATTAACGCCAGTGCCCCGACAATCAAGAAAATCAGTGTGGCGATGGCACTTGCCAAGCCAAAGTCTTGACCACCACTACCTTCAAAGGCGATGCGATAGGTGTAGCTGACCAGCAAGTCGGTATAACCGGCCGGCTCAGTGGTGCCAATGCGGTTTGGCCCACCTTCTGTTAACAGCATAATCATCACAAAGTTATTGAAGTTAAAAGCAAAAGCAGCAATCAGCAACGGTGTTAATGGTTTAATCATCATCGGCAGCGTAATACGGGTGAAGTTCTGAATGAAATTCGCGCCGTCAATCGCTGAAGCTTCGTAGAGATCATCGGGGATCGCTTTAAGCAAGCCCATACAGAGGATCATCATATAAGGGAAACCAAGCCAGGTATTGACAGTTAACACCATGCTCCGCGCCAAGAACGGGTCAGAGAACCAATTCGGACTGATGCCAAACAGGGCTTCCAATACCATGTTGATTTCACCAAAGCTTTGGTTAAACAAACCGCGGAAAATCAGAATCGAAATAAAGGCTGGCACCGCATAAGGCAGGATCAATAATAAACGGTAGATCGATTTGCCTTTCAGCTCTTCCCACTGCACCAAGCTCGCCAATATCAAACCGATAAAGAGGGTAAACACTACGGTGAGTACAGAAAAAACAATCGTCCAAATAAAGATGCCAATAAAGGGCTCTTTAATCCCCTCATCTGTCCAGACACGCTCAAAGTTATCGGTGCCAATTTGCACCACATAACCGGGCGACACCGTGTCGTCAACAAACTCACCCGAAGCATTAACCGGTTGGTAATACCCTACCTCATCATTGGGTTTGAGTGTCTCACCCGTCTTATTATTGATCAGCGTGCGACCATCCTCTTGCAAACTATACAAAGGCTGAATGGCGGCGAACTTGCGTAACCCACTCATACGAATGGTTTGATCATCTGACAATTGTAAATCTAGATTACCGAGCGCCTCTCGATTTTGAATCACATCGCGAAGTGACGCTTTTTGTCCCTCAACACTGTCAATCGGGCTAAGTGACAAGTTTTCATCGGCCAGTGTTGCAAATTCAAATGGCTTGGTGGCAAAACGTGTGTTTTCGCCTTCCACCACAATACGAACGCCTTGATCCGTTTGATATAACGAGAAAGGATAACTGTCGCCACTTTGAAAGGTTCGCTCGAGTAATACGGACTGGGCACGCTCGAAAGAGAGTTGATTTTTGGCGCTATAGTTGGTGAATGACAGCCCAACGGTATAAACCAACGGAAAAATAATGAAGAGGATCATCCCCGCGATACCTGGATAGATATAGCGATGGGCGTATGTTTTTTTACTGCCAAAAATGTACAGCGCTAGTGCGGTTAATACCACAGTTAACAGGGCAAAGGCAGTTTCACCACGCGAATACATCAAGACGGTGGCATAGCCATTGATGATGGCCACAGTAGCCAGTAACGCCCATTTTATGAACGCTTTTGTGCTGCTGGGCAAAGAAGAGCCTGACGTTGTCATAGCTTGGGAACCTTGGACTGACTGCATAAGGAACGCTACTCACATAGTTTTAAAAAATGCAGGGAGGCAAGCCCCCCTGCAGATAGAGCTTATTTGACCATTTGCGTTTCCGCATCGTCGAGCGCTTCCTCGACGCTTTGACGGCCATCGACCACATTGATGATGGCGTTTTTGGCAGCCGCCCAGAACCCATTCATTTGTGGAATATTCGGCATCACCTCGCCATGTTTGGCGTTTTCCATGGTCGCAGCAATACGGCTATCTTGAGCCAGCTCTGCTTGATACGCATTCAGCGCCACCGCACCTAGGGGCTTATCAGCATTGACCGTTGAAAGGCCTTCTTTCGTCAGCAGGTAGTTTTCAAGGAACTCAACCGCTAGTGCTTTATTTGGCGATGCGGTGCTAATACCGGCACTAAGCACACCAACAAAAGGCTTGGACGCTTCACCTTGGAAGGTAGGTAAGGTGGTGACACCATAATTGATACCTGACTTTTCGATGTTGCCCCACGACCATGGGCCGTTAATGGTCATCGCTGTGTCACCTTGGTTAAAAGAAGACTCAGAGACTGAGTAGTCCATATCTGATGAAATCACGCCATCTTTGACCATCTGCTTCATGAAATGTAGCGCGTCATGCACACCTTGGTTATTGATACCCGCGTCTTTAACATCATAGCCGTTTGCCGTTTGCTTAAACGCGTAGCCGCCATCAGCCGCCATTAATGGCCATGTAAAGTAGGGTTCTTTTAAGTTCCACATGATGGCTGACTTACCCTGCTCTTTGAGCTTGGCATCCATCTCAACTACGTCTTGCCACGTTTCTGGCGGGTTTGGCACCAAATCTTTGTTGTAGATAAGGGAAAGCGATTCTACTGCCACTGGGTAGCCAACGTATTTGCCTTTGTATTTCACCGCATCCCAAGCAAAGTCGACCATGCCTTCTTTAAGACGGTCTGAAGGGCGAATTTCTGCCAACAGGCCTGACTCTGCGTAGCCGCCAAAACGGTCATGCGCCCAAAAAACAATATCTGGACCATCGCCCGTTGACGCCGTTTGCGGGAACTTGTCCTGCAAACCATCAGGGTGAACAACGGTCACAGGAATCCCCGTGTCTTGCTCAAAGCGGTCACCCACTTCTGCTAGGCCGTTATAGCCTTTATCACCGTTAATCCAAATCGTCAGTTGGCCTTCTTCGATATTGGCGTGTGCGCCAAATGAACCCAGTGCAATGAGGGTACCGAGAGCAACAGCGCTAAGTGATTTTTTCATCTTTCTATCCTTCTTCTACTGAGGTGTAGCACGATTCCATGGAGGATGAGCTGTATTTCACGGTCTATCATGGGTAATTCCCGCGCATTCCTCATCATCCTGGCTTCTACGCCCTACGCCTGTGCGAGCGAATTCGTGATCCATATCGCTCGTCGCTAATGATGCGGCTCACAAAAATAAACGGTACGTGATCAACTTCAACTAATTTGCTAATCATTTTGTGATGTACGCCCTCAAACTAAATTAGGGAGGAGATCATCCTCCTCCCCGCCTACTCCCCCTGCAATAATTTCCCCCGGGAGGATGTACCGCTTGCGCAGATACGCGACACTGCTGTCATCAAAAAAGCATCGGGTGGAACCTATCCAATGTGCTTAATCAATGACCAAACAGCGTTCAACAAAAAAGATAACGCTCAAAAATGGCCGATATTGAATAACACAACCACCTATAATGCGTATTGAGCCGAATTAATGAAAAGCGATTGAGGGCGAGCGACATGGCAAGTGTCACGTTTAAAAACGTTTGTAAAGCGTATGACAACGATGTAATGATTTCAAAAAACGTTGACCTAGAGATTAAAGACGGCGAATTTGTTGTTTTTGTCGGTCCATCTGGTTGCGGTAAATCCACTTTATTACGCTGCGTTGCCGGATTAGAAGATATTACATCGGGCGATCTTTATATTGATGAGCAACGCGTCAATGAAATAGAGCCTTCTAAACGCGGCGTGGGAATGGTGTTTCAATCTTACGCGTTGTATCCCCACCTAAATCTTTATGACAACATGTCTTTTGGCCTAAAACTGGCCAAAACGAACAAAGCGGAAGTCGATAAGCGCGTCCATCAAGCGGCGGAGATCTTACAACTCGGCCACTTACTCGACAGACAACCCAAGTCTTTGTCCGGGGGACAACGTCAGCGTGTCGCGATTGGCCGCACCCTGGTGTCTCAACCTCGTGTTTTCCTCCTCGATGAGCCACTTTCCAACCTCGATGCTGGCCTACGCGTACAAATGCGCGCACAAATTACCAAATTACAACGTCAGCTTGGCTGTACCATGATTTATGTGACCCACGATCAGATCGAAGCCATGACCATGGCAGATAAAATCGTGGTACTAGATGAAGGCCGTGTGGCGCAGGTTGGCAAACCGCTAGAGCTTTATCATTACCCTCAAAACCGCTTTGTCGCGTCGTTTATCGGCTCACCCAAAATGAACTTTATGAGTGTCTTTATTGAGGATGTTGAGCCAAACCGTGTCAAAGTGCAGCTCAGTGAAGGCGCCAGTTTTTGGATGCCGGTCGATGGCAAAACCGTCACGCGCGGCGATCGTATGTCTCTCGGCATTCGTCCTGAGCATTTGGTGGCCGCCAAAGACGGCGATGCGCAGATTGAAGGGGAAGCGACCATTGTCGAGAAGCTAGGCAACGAGACGCAAATTTATCTCAACCTTGAAAGTGCAGACGCAGACGTGATCTATCGCCAACTCGATACCGTTGAGATTGAACCCGGCGAGAAGTACGCCATTGGTATTCCCGCTCACCGCTGCCATTTGTTCCACAGTGACGGTCGAGCGTGTAAACGCCTGCATCGTGAAAATGGCGTCACCTTCGTTGATGAAGAAGACGCAGCCTAATATCACCTTGTAAGAGACTACGACTAGGCCGCATTCGCGGCCTTTTTTATGGTACCGATTCAGACAGAAAAAACGCCAAGGATTAACTTGGCGCAATCTTCATTTTGTCGCCCAAAGGGCGTCAGTACCTTCACCCTTGCCAGCGATAAAACACAGTGGCTAATGGGGGGAGGTTCAGTGTCAGCGATTGAGGCTGGTCGTGCGCCGCGCTTTTATCAGTGCTAAGCGCTGCGTAAACGGGATACCCACTGCCCCAAAACGCCTCATCATCCGAGTTTAATACCAATTGGTAGTCGCCACTCATCGGCACACCCAGCTGAAAACCATCCCGGGGGACAGGGGTGAAGTTACTCACCACCAGCATCCGCGAGCCGTCATCGCCAAGCCGCTCATGGGCTATCACGCTAATATCTGCAGCGTCTTTTAACCGCCACTCAAATCCTGCCGGATCGCAGTCGAGGCGATGCAGCGCCGGCGTTGAGACATACAGGTGGTTCAGCGCTTTCACCCATGCTTGGATACCTTTATGGCGACCGTATTGCAGCCAATGCCATTCAAGCTGGCTGTCATGGTTCCACTCTGCGGTCTGACCCATCTCCGTGCCCATAAAATTGAGTTTTTTCCCCGGCTGGCCATACATGTAGCCCAAATAGGCACGTAAGTTCGCCGTTTGCTGCCACTCGTCACCAGGCATTTTTCCCATCAGTGAGCCTTTTCCATACACCACTTCATCATGAGACAAAGGCAGTACATAGTTCTCGCCAAACGCATAAACCAATGGAAATGTTAGCGTGTCGTGGTGATAGCGTCGATACACCGGCTCTTCACGGATATAACGTAAACTGTCATTCATCCAACCCATGTTCCATTTAAACCCGAAACCCAGGCCACCCGCATAAATTGGCGAAGAGACCCCGGGAAACGTGGTCGATTCTTCGGCAATCGTCATCGCATTGGGAAAATAGTGATAAACCGACTCGTTCATCCATTTTAACGTGGCAATGGCGTCGTAGTTCTCGTTGCCGCCATCCACGTTGGGGACCCATTGATCCTGCTCACGCGAGTAATCGAGATAAAGCATCGACGCGACGGCATCGACACGCAAACCATCAATGTGAAACTGATCGAGCCAATACAGCGCATTGTTCACCAAAAAGCGGCGCACATGCTCTTTACCCATATCGTAAAGATGACAATGCCAGTCGTTGTGCCAGCCACGTCGTGGATCAGGGTCATGATATAAGGGCGTACCATCGAAATAGGCCAATCCATGATCATCGGTAGGGAAATGCCCCGGCACCCAGTCGAGAATGACGCCAATGCCCGCTTGGTGGCAACAATCCACCAAGTACTTAAAATCATCCGGCGAGCCATAGCGGCTAGTCGGCGCGAAAAGCCCCACTGGTTGATAGCCCCAAGAACCATAAAAAGGATGCTCACTGACTGGCATCAGCTCTACATGGGTATAACCCATTTCCACCAAGTAAGGGACTAAACGGTGAGCAAGCTCACGATAGCCCAGACACTGACCCGATACATCTCGCTGCCATGAACCAAGGTGAAGCTCATAAAAAGAGAGCGCTTGCGTATGTTTTTCAGTCACGGGGCGGTCTTGCCACTGCTGATCGTGCCATTGATAAGCATGTTGATCATAGGTCAGAGAAGCAAATGACGGGTATTGTTCAGCATATGCACCATAAGGATCGGCTTTGTGCGGTAAACATTGTCCATCGGGACCCGTTAACGCATATTTGTAGCGTTGATTAAGGCCAAGATGAGCGACAAACCCCACCCAAAATCCACCTTCGATGGCAATAAGGCTTCCAGCCTCTGCATGCCATTGGTTCCAATCACCGATCACACTCACTGATTGTGCATGAGGCGCAAAGAGCACAAACCTTATACCCTCGACCGGTTTGCCCGCGACGGGTAACGTCACCGGATGCGCGCCCATTTGCTGATGTGCAACTCTCGGGTTATATAAAGCAGCCATATCAATTGCAAAATGATCAGGCTGAATAGACTGGGGCAGTATTGAAATGGAAGAATCTGGCATCAGCGACTCCTTATATAAAAAAACGCTCCATCCTATGCGTGTTGGCTGGCACTGAGGATAGAGCGTTAGAGCATGGTATGGTGGTTACGCCGTTTGCCGACTCGCTTGCATGCGCACCCGAGATAAGTCTCTGGCAAGTTGATTCAACTCTTCACGGCTAAAGAGCGTTTCCAAACTGGCCGAAAGCTTACGCCGCCAGTTGGGGTATTCGTCTACCGTACCAGGGATATTGACGGGCTTGTCCATCTCCAACCAGTCTTCCAACTGGACGCTTAATAGTGCTGACTTGCCAGCGGCAACATGCAATTGCAACGCGCGGCACAAGTGACCATCCATCGGCACATAACGCGCATCGCCCCCAACCCCATCTGGTAGCATGCCATGCCAGCGCACACTGTCTAAAATGCCCTGCTTGGCTTTCAAACGATCATCAAACAATTGTTGAAGTTGCGCTTCATCTGGGTATAGGCCGAGCTCTTGACCCAGTTTTAAATCGTCGCAATGCCAAAAGCCACGAATGGTTGGCATATCATGGGTGGAAAGCGTCGCCATCGCCTGCTCGGTATAGTGCGCCGGAGAAATAAAGCCCCCGTCCTCTTCTGAGGTTTCAAAGAAGAATACCTTGTAGGAATGCACGCCCGCATCGGCAAGTAACGCACCAATTTCATCTGGTACCGTCCCCAAGTCCTCGCCAATCACACTGCATTGATGACGGTGCGACTCAAGCGCTAAAATCGCGAGCATGTCTTTAACGGGATAGTACAAGTAAGCGCCCTCGGTGGCATTTTTCCCCTTCGGGATCCACCATAAGCGCAGCAAGCCCAGCACATGATCGATACGCAAAGCCCCACAATGACGCATGTTGGCCCGCAACAACTCGATGTAGGCATGATAGCCAGTGTGTTTCAATGCTTGCGGATCAAATGGCGGTAAGCCCCAGTTTTGCCCCCGAGGTCCCAACACATCGGGCGGCGCACCGATACTGGCATCCAGTACTAAGGGCGAGTTGTCCGACCAGGTTTCGCTTCCCGCATCAGACACGCCGACGGCGAGATCACGGTACAAGCCCAGCGACATCCCCTGCTCTTCAGCAATGGCTTGTACCTCTTCCATTTGACCTTCGGCAATCCACTGTAAATACATGTACAGTTGAATGTCGTCACTGTGCTGCTCGATAAATGCTTGCGTCGCTGCATTTTCATAGCGACGATATTTTTCAGGGAATACGGGCCAGCCCCAAGCATGAGGGTCTTCCGCGCGTAAATGTTGATGCAAGGCATCAAAGGTGGCTTGCTGTTTTAAGCTTTCTCCGCCTTTTTCAATAAAGTCTAAAAACGCTCGGCCACGTCGAGTCTGTTGCAGCAGCTCGCGTTGCTTAAACTCTTGAAACAATAAAGGCAATACGGCCATTTTTAGGGCGGCGACTTCGCTATAATCGACCCAGTGAGTATCGCGCACTGCTTGCAGGCGACGCTGGAACTCGGCACTGCCCACGAGTTGCTGCGCACGGGCGCTCAAACAAAACTCACGAACGTTGCTCACATCAATGTACAAAAGATTAAGCCAGCGGCGTGATGACGGACTATAAGGGCTCGCGGCTTCTGGATTGGCAGGGAACAACGCATGAATGGGGTTAAGGCCAACAAAGTCCGCGCCACGCGAGGCGAGCTCACTGACCAATTGTTTCAAGTCACCAAAATCACCAATTCCCCAGTTGTGAGGGGTACGCAGTGTGTAGAGCTGAATACTCGGCCCCCACATTTTTTTGTGTTGATCCAGTTCAGGTTGTTTATAGCATTGAGTAGGCGCCATGATGAGCGTCATTTGGTACGGTGATTGACGCCGTTTACGTATCACAGAAAGGCGATGATAGCCCCACGGTAGGGAGCAAGGCAGGCTAAACACTAATGGGCCGCCATTACTGCGCTCATCGCGAACGATTTGTGACTGTAAGTAACCCTCAAAGCACTCGCCCTGTTCGGTTTCCAGCCGCCAACTAAAGTCACTTTCTCGCGCACTGGTCCCTAAATGAAGCGCAATTTCGACTGGCTCATTCTCCTGTACCACTTGCACGGGCGCGAGCACATCCGCTTTATGTTTCTTCGCCGCCGATGCCAATAACGCCTCGTCATTTCGTGTGTCATAGCCAAGTGACGTTAGTAAGTCATGTAAGGTACTGTCCGGCACGGCCGCTTCTGAGCCCCATGCACTGATATAGCGATCAGCGAGGTTGGCCATTTGTGCGACTGTCTTCAATGCAGATTCTTTCATCGCTTTCTCCGAGGGGTCTGCCCCCTTCTTTTATTGGGCAATATTGTTGTCATTATTGTTAGATGGCAAGGCTCATTCCCTGCCATCTATGAGGTTGTTAACCCATTATTTTGCAATTAGCGCTTAATCGCTTCTAACTGCCAAATGTTAGTAACGTAATCGCGAATTGAGCGGTCTGAGCTAAATTTGCCCACTAACGCGGTATTCAAAATCGCTTTGCGTGCCCACTGAGACGCGTCACGGTAATCACGGTCAATGTCATTGTGTGCGCGCACGTAATCGGCAAAGTCAGCCAAACACAGGTACGGGTCGCCGCTACCCATGACACTGTCAAAGACAGGACGCAACGCCCCAGGCTGACCTGGCGTAAACGTCTCATCCAACAGACTGTCCAAGGCGGCCTTCAATAGAGGCTGGCTATGATAGACCGCTTCAGGCTGATAGCCTTTTTTGCGCAACGCCGTGACGCCATCGACATCAAGACCAAAGATATAGATGTTGTTGTCACCCACTTCTTCACGGATTTCCACGTTCGCGCCATCCATGGTGCCAATGGTGAGCGCGCCGTTGAGTGCCATTTTCATGTTCCCCGTGCCAGACGCTTCTTTACCGGCCATAGAAATCTGCTCAGACACATCGGCAGCAGGAATAATGATTTCCGCCATACTGACACGATAATCAGGAATAAATACCACTTTGAGCTTGTCACCGACTCGTGGATCATTATTAATGGTTTCAGCCACCTTATTAATCGCATAGATGATCGATTTTGCTAATTCATAGCCAGGTGCCGCTTTCGCAGCAAAAAAGACCACACGCGGCGCCATATCGAAATTCGGCTCATTGATGAGGCGCTGGTACAGTGAAATGACGTGTAATAGATTAAGGTGCTGGCGCTTATATTCATGCAGGCGCTTAATTTGTACATCAAAAATCGCATCGGTATTTAGGGTGATATCGAGGTGCTCTTTGACCCATCCCGCCAAACGCTGCTTGTTGCGCTTTTTGACATCCATAAATGTCTTTTGAAAAGCAGTGTCATCGGCGTATTGTGCAATCTGCTCGAGTTGCTCCAATTGCGCTGGCCACTGCTCACCGATTTTCTCACTGATCAAGTTGGACAAATCAGGATTACAGAACTTCAACCAACGACGCGGTGTGATGCCATTGGTCACATTTTGAATGCGCCCTGGGTATAGCGCGTCAAATTCTGGGAATAAATCACGCTTAACCAACTGAGAATGCAAGGCGGCAACGCCATTCACCGCATAAGAGCCAACCACACATAAATTAGCCATGCGCACCATGCGCTCACCTTTGTCGTCAATCACAGACAACACCTGCTTTTTGGCCACATCGCCGGGCCACTTCGCTTCTACCTCTTGCATGAAGCGATGGTTGATCTCAAAAATGATCTCCATATGACGCGGCAGCAAACTGGCAATCAACGCCTCACTCCAGGTTTCCAGCGCTTCGGGCAGTAAGGTGTGGTTGGTGTAAGCAAAGGTACGACTGGCGATGGACCAAGCCTCATCCCAGCCCAGACGATAATCATCCAGCAATACGCGCATCAGCTCAGGAATAGCGATGGTGGGGTGAGTATCGTTCAACTGAATGGTTTCGTAGTCTGGCAATGCGGCCAATGCATGCCCTGCCTCTAGATGACGACGGAGAATGTCTGCTACAGAAGCTGCACTGTGGAAATACTGCTGCATTAAGCGCAATGTTTTACCCGCATCGTGGTTATCGTTGGGGTACAAGACTTTGGTCAAATTCCCTGCATCGATGGCGGATTGCTGAGCCTGGGTATAGTCACCGTCATTAAAGGCATCAAGGGCAAACGGCGTTAACGCCCGTCCTTCCCATAAGCGAAGCGGATAGACCGTATTGCTTTGATAACCCACAATCGGCAGATCCCAGGGCATGGCCTGAATTTTCATGCCCGGCACCCACTGACGGTACGTGTGCCCTGAGTCCTCAATCACCTCTACATGGCCATAAAAACCAATGGTTTGCGCTAAGTCAGGACGTACCACTTCCCACGGGTAACCTTCAGGCTCACGCCACGCATCCGGTGCTTCTTGTTGTGCGCCCTCTTTGAATGACTGGCGGAACAAACCATATTCATAGTGCAAGCCATAGCCGACCGCAGGATACTGTTGGGCCGCCAATGAATCCATAAAGCAAGCGGCGAGACGCCCCAAGCCGCCATTGCCCAAAGACGGATCACGCTCTTGTTCAAGTAAATCCGTTAACCCGAGGCCAAGCTCACTCACGGCATCGGCAATCGCATCGTACAAGCCCATGCTAATTAAATTGTTGCCGGTTAACCGACCAATCAAAAACTCGAGGGATAAATAGTTAACACTTTTAGCTTGTTTAATGGCTTGATCGTGTTCAGTGGCTACCAGATCACTCGTGGTATGTTCGGCTAATGCACGGCCCAGTGCGAGGTACCAGTCGCGCAGCTGAGCGGTGTCTGGTGCGTGACCTAGCTGGGTTAGGTGTTGAACCATACTGATTTTAAACGCACTTTTATCAAACGCATGTTGCTGTTTTGGTGTCATGTCGTCGCTCTCGATAATGGAATGAAACCTTGATGGTTATTCATCCTGCCCAACCCGAGCACGGCAAACATCCTCCCACGTCGTTGTCATCAAAGGAGGAGACCACAGGGCGTAGAGAGCCAGGTCACATAGCAATAGTGAGCCGCCTCTCATCAAATCCATGAGCAGCCCTTTATCGAGTGACCTAAGTCACGCTATGAAACAAAAAAGGCGCTACGCCCACGGTGAAAAACATCGCTTTCCTTTTGTGATTTTTGTGCGCTAACGCAAATTAAGCCCTAATAAACCGAGATGGATGTGTATCTCAATCATTAAAAAGGCCACCAATATGACGTTTAAGTGATATAAATCACAATTAAAAGGCGTAGCTGCACTAAATTGGGGCATCCGTTAAGAGATCAGGGATAGATCATAGTTTGTGCGTTTGAAGTTACATACACTGCAATCAGGACAGAGGTGCGCACCAAAAAGGTCGCACCGCATTTGCAGTGAAGGACAGTGTCTTATGTGGATCCCATCAAAGCTGACTCGGCCTGGACGGCTTTATAACGCGATATTACGCCCGCGTGTGCTCGATATTTTACAACAAGCCCCTCACTATAAGCTGGTGCTGTTTCGCTCTCCGGCCGGATATGGCAAAACCACCATGGCTGCACAATGGCTCGCGGATCAATCCAATGTCGGCTGGTTTAGCATTGATGATAGTGACAACGACAGCTTTCGCTTCATTAACTACTTACTGCAAGCGCTGCACCACGCTACCCAAGAGGGCTGCGCCAACACGATAAAGCTGGCGGAAAAACGCCAATTCTCATCACTTCGTGCGCTCTTGTCTGATGTCTTTGCTGAACTGGCAGGGTTTCATGCCACTAGCTATTTGGTGTTGGATGACTATCAGCTCATTGATAACGAGGAGATTCATGAGGCGATGCGCTTTTTCATTAAGCACATGCCAGATAATCTCACTTTGGTGGTCACCTCACGCGCCAACCCTCCACTGGGCACCGCGAATTTACGCGTACGCGACTTGATGATTGAGATCGGCAACGAGCTTCTCGCGTTCGATAACGAAGAAACGACGCGCTTTTTTAATCAACGTGTCGACGATGGCGTGGATGAATCCACGGCGAACGCATTATGCAACTACGTTGAAGGTTGGCCGTCAGCCTTGCAGCTCATTGCGATTCAAGCGCAGCACCAAAAGCGTACCCTGATGCAAAGCGCCGCGTCTTACGCTGGTTTTAACCATGCCCACCTTTGGGACTATTTGGCCGAAGAAGTGTTTGATTTGCTTGATGCTGAGACACGACAATTTCTCATGAAAGTCTCCGTACTAGAGATGTTTAATGACGAGTTGGTTTTCGCACTCACTGAACGCGAAGATGCATTGAATATGCTCGAGTCACTAAATCGCTATGGCTTGTTTATTTATCCACTTGAGGGAGATAACAACTGGTTCCGATTCCACCATCTATTCGCGGAGTTTTTGGCTCATGAGCGCCAAGCACGGATCCCTCACCAACAACAGCCCCTGCATAGACAAGCCGCACTGGCATGGTTGAAGTTACAATCTCCCCATCAAGCGTTGCGTCATGCACGCTACGCCAAAGACGATGCATTGTTGGCCGATATACTCAATCAGCACGGCTGGCGTATGTTTAATCGTGGTGAATTGTCGACACTAGAAGCCGCGATTATCAAACTCAGTGACGAGCTTTTATACCAATACCCAAATTTAAGCCTGCTACGTGCTTGGTTAGCGCAAAGTCAGCACAGGTATCATGAAGTTGGCGAACTTTTAGCCAGCGCAGAAAAAGCCTATCAAACCCGACAAATCCCACTTGATATCGATTACCAAGGCAATGCCAATGCGTTGCTCGCCCAAGTGGCCATTAACGCGAATAATCCTGAGCAGGCGATGCAGCTGGCAGAAAAAGCGCTCGAGCAACTCGATAGCGCCAATTACCGCGGTCGCATTGTCGCTACCTCGGTTGTGGGAGAAGTGAATCATGTGCTCGGTGAGCTGGATCGCGCCTTATCCATGATGCAACAAACCGAGAAATTAGCGCGGCAACATCAAGTTTACCATCAAGCACTTTGGGCGATTTTACAACAAAGTGAGATCTTACTTGCGCAAGGCTATGTGCAAGCCGCGTTTGAGTTGCTCGACAGCGCCGATCAGCTCATTGAGGATCAACAACTGCATCAAGTCCCTCTCCACGAGTTTGCCTTACGTCTCCGTGCCCAAATCTTATGGTGTTGGAACCGGCTTGATGAAGCCGAAGCTTGCGCCTACAAAGGACTGCAGGTTTTAGAAAATCAGCCACCGAGCAAGCATTTGCATAGTTACTCCATGCTCGCACGCGTAGCCGTTAGCCGCGGCGAGTTAGACAAAGCGGCAAAAAGCATTGAGCATATTGAACACCTTTTGCGCGAGTCTGTGTATCACGTTGATTGGACCGCCAATGCATCATTGTCGCTGTTACTCTATTGGCAAGCCAAAAATGAACTCACCAACATGGACGAGTGGTTACACCAAGCCACTCGCCCCGCTACCGCCTGCAACCACTTTAGTCAGCTTCAGTGGCGAAACATTGCCCGTGCGCATCTGCATTTGGGTCAGTATGACCAAGCACGTCAAGCGATTGATTTTCTGCGCCGCGAAGCGAACAAAGCCAACTTGGTGACCGATAAAAACCGCAATTTGATTGTTGAAGCCGTCCTTGCCAGCAAAGAACAAGAGACAGAATACGCCAAAAGCCTCTTGCAAGATGCGCTGATCCTCACCAATCAAACCGGCATGATGGGTAACTTTTTGATTGAGGGCGAGGCGCTCTCCCCGCTCCTGCATGCGTTAATTGAACAACACGCACTCGGCGCCCTCGAACGCCACCGCGCGCAGCAACTCCTCAAGGAAATTGCGAGCCATCAACGCTCTCGTTCAACGCACTTTGATGAAGCCTTTGTCGAAAAGTTGGTCAACCACCCTAACGTGCCAGAGCTCGTGCGAACCAGCTCATTGACACAACGCGAGTGGCAAGTGCTCGGCTTAATTTATTCAGGCTTCAGTAACGAGCAAATCGCCCATGAGTTGGATGTGGCGGGAACAACGATCAAAACCCATATTCGTAACTTATATCAAAAGCTCAATATCGCTAACCGCAAAGAAGCGGTCGTCACCGCCGAAAACCTTTTACAACTTATGGGGAATTAGTCAACCCTGTCTACGCCCTCAGGCTTTTCTTGGGGGCGTAGAGGCCTCGCGCTCTCCCCCTACCTTTCGTGATACTTTGCTGAATTTCATCATCTTTTCTGTAATGACACGCTGAATTTTAACCCGATCACGCATGGTAGATCCCCTCCTTGAGTAAGCTGCGCTCAGTATTGATAAATGAGGAAAGATCAATGAAGCGCACTCACTTTTTGCAACCACTCGGCACACCGGTCGCCGTTGCAGCTACCATAGCGTTAGCGGGTTGCAATATCGAAAACGACCCCAATTTGCCCCCTAGAGATGCGGGCACTAGCGATGCCAGTGTGCTATTTGCTGACGCCGATACCCTGCTCACTCATCAAACCAACGCCACCTCGCTCACCTTGTATTACTCCGCTGATGGCACGATGCGCTATAACCCGGACACGCAGCAAGTGGAAAACGCCACAGCGAGTGTCGAATCCACCCTTGCTACTAGCGATAATTGGCAGACATCGCTCCCCCATTTGCAAGGCGACGTTAAAGGGTTCGACTTTGACTTTGTTAGCGCCAATATTGCCCTGAAGCAATGGCTCAAAGGACAGCTTCTCGCCATCGCCAAAGACGGCGACACCGTACTAACCGCAACCGATGTGCAACCGGCCCGGGCGCTTGATGCCTTGTATGCCGAACACGCCGAAAAACTTACCTATGGTGCCATCCCTGACGCGGGACACACTGAATTTCGTATATGGGCTCCCACCGCACAGCAAGTCTCGCTAGTGCCCTATCAATCGGGGAGCGAACAAAACGCGCCAAAGCAGCGCCAAACACCCATTAAAATGGACTTCGACGCCAACTCAGGAAGCTGGCATGTTGCCACCACCGCGCTGAATCATGGCGACTATTACCGCTATCAACTATCGGTCTATCACCCCACCACACATCGTATCGAGCGTCTCGAAGTCACTGACCCTTACTCACATAGCTTATCGACCAACTCTAGCTATTCACAGGTGGTGGATCTAAATGCGCCCGCGCTTAAACCCAGTGGCTGGGATACGCTGAGTGCACCTTACTCGCAGCAAAACCCTGCCAACAGTGTGATTTATGAGGCGCACGTGCGTGATTTTTCCGCGCTCGATCAATCCACACCAGACAATCTACGCGGTAAATATCTGGCTTTTACCCAAAATAGCACCGCCCCGGTCAATCACTTAACCGCGCTCGCGCAATCTGGGGTTACTCACTTGCACCTGCTCCCCGTGTTTGACATTGCCTCCATCAACGAAGACGCCGCGCAACGTATCGATTTAACCGACCGTTTCTCCACGCTATGTGACAAAGCACCTTCGCTGAAAGAGACGCCAAGGCTGGCGAGTGAGTGCGACAACAATCAGACCATCCAAGCGGCATTAATGGATTTAGCCACCCAAGACAGCGCTGACACTCCCTATGTGCAAACCGTGATGGCGGCGATGCGTCAGTACGACAGCTTTAACTGGGGTTACGATCCTTTCCATTACACCGTGCCCGAAGGCAGTTATGCGACCGAGCCTGAAGGCACCGCGCGTATCCTCGAGTTTCGTAAAATGGTCATGGCAATTAAACAGAATATCGGCATGAATGTGGTAATGGACGTGGTCTACAACCACACCCACCAAGCAGGCTTAGGGCCCTATTCTGTGCTGGATAAAGTCGTGCCTTGGTATTATCAGCGCCTTAACCCCGTCACTGGAGACGTTGAACAATCCACTTGCTGCTCAAACACCGCGCCTGAGCATCGCATGTTTGCCAAACTGATCGATGACTCGATTGCCACCTGGGTGAAAGACTACAAAATCGATGCCTTCCGTTGGGATTTGATGGGTCATCATCCGCTGGCCCAGATCGAGCACACACTTGCCGTTGCCCGCGCCATCAACCCAGATGTGTATTTCTATGGTGAAGGTTGGAACTTCGGTGAAGTCGCCAACGATCGCCAGTTTGTCCAAGCCACCCAAGCAAACCTTGCAGGCACAGGCATTGGCTCGTTTTCTGACCGACTTCGTGATGCGGTTCGCGGCGGCGGTCCATTCGATGGTGGCGAATACCTACGCAAAAACCAAGGCTTTGGTAATGGTCAATGGGTCGCCCCCAATGATTTACAACAGCAAGACAGCGGGGAAAGAGCCAGTGCCTTGCATAATGCCGATCTCGTTCGTTTGGGTATGGCGGGTAACTTAAAAGATTTTCAGTTACAGATTGCCAATGGTGATGTCGTGCGCGGTGACGAGGTCGATTACAACGGTCAGCCGGCTGGCTACGCAAAAGATGCTTGGGAGGTTCAAAACTATGTCTCCAAACATGACAACCAAACCTTGTGGGATAACCATCAATACAAATTCCCTTACGCCATGCCGCTCGCGACACGCGTGCGTGCCCAAGCCGTGTCACTATCAACGGCACTGCTGGGACAAGGGGTGCCTTTTATTCACATGGGCAGCGAACTGCTTCGTTCAAAATCCATGCAGCGTGACTCGTACGACTCAGGCGATTGGTATAACCGCGTCGACTTTACTCAACAAACCACGCAGTGGGATCAAGGGTTGCCGCGTGAAGATAAAGACGGCGACAACTGGCCAATGATTGAAACCGTGATTGCCAACCAAAACAGCGAGGCCAAACCAACACCGCAGGCAATCAGCAACATGGACAGTTACTTTAATGAGCTGGTGGCGCTGCGCACTTCATCTGGGCTATTCCACTTAGGCCAAGGCAGTGTGATCAACCAACGTGTCAGCTTTCACAACACGGGCGCCTCACAAATCCCCGGGCTGATTGTGATACAGCTTGATAACAGTGGCAGTCTGCACGACAGCTCGATTGATGCGACGCGAGACGGCATTATCGTCGCGATCAATGCCTCAAGCCAAGCCATCAATGACTTTGCCAACATCGACGCCACCGGCTATCAACTTCACAGCTTGCAAGCTAATGCGGGCAACCGCTCGATAGCGTATAACCAAAGGGCTGCTCAAGTGACCAACGGCAAACTCACCGTACCCGCTTGGTCCGTCGCCGTATTCGAGAAACCTCATCAACCTTAACTATTATATGGGGGAGTGCTGCTCCCCCGTTTCACTTGCCGCCCGGACATCTACCCGTAGCACAATCCTCATCGACCGCGTCCCCCCATTAAAAGGCCGTTAATTACACTAGTTTTATGGCCCGCGCTCGCGTTATTTATAGTGATATCAACGCTTGAATACGCTTTGACAGTATTTCCTCGTTTTTTGTGTTGCTATTGGCATAAACGCTGATCGGTTCACTCAACACCCGAGTACAGGATGTGGTACGGTATTTCTCTCTAATTGGAACTGATATCACACTCATCAATAGCCATTGATGAGTGTGAACGGTCAACAAGGAATAAGTTAATGTTAAAAGATTTGGTCGTTGATGGGCGTTATAAAAAAACACTGGATCAGTCGATACACGCTATCGTGACCATCGACGAAAAAAATGACGTCATCTATTTCAACGATGCTGCGGAATCACTGTGGGGCTATCAGCGCAACGAAGTATTGGGTAACAACGTCAAAATGCTGGTTCCAGAAGAAATTCGGGGCAGTCATGACGGGTTCATTAATCATCACCGTATGACCCAAGAAAATCGCATCGTCGGAACCTCTCGCGATGTGCAATTAGAACGAAAAGATGGCTCTCGTGTATGGGTCAATATCTCTTTGAACCACATTAAACATGCTGGCAAATCTACTTACACCGCGTTTGTTCACGATATTTCTGCACAAAAACAAGCTCAAGAAATAGTCAACCAAACGCTCGAACAAGCATTGGATGCCGTGGTGACCATTGACGGTAATAACATTATCACCTTCGCCAACCGCTCTGCGGAGCGCTTGTGGGGATACACGCGTGAAGAGATGTTAGGAAACAATGTCAAAATGCTGGTGCCAGAGCAACACCGCCATGAGCACGATGAATTGGTCAACAAAAACCGCCGGACTGGCATCAATAAAATTGTGGGTTCAACGCGGGAAGTGCCCGTTGTGCGCAAAGATGGTGAGCAGCGTTGGGGCAGCTTTTCGATCTCGAAAATTGAACTCGACAACGAAATCCAATACACCGCGTTTGTCAAAGACGTCACAGAAGACGTTGAGCGTCGGGAAGAGTTCAAAATGCTATCGATGGTGGCGGATGAGACAGATAATTCAGTCATCATTACCGATGCCGATGGCTATACTCGTTATGTTAACCAAGGGTTTGAAAAACTCACCGGGTATACCATGTCGGAAATGCGCGGCAAAAAACCAGGTACTATGCTTCAAGGGCCAGGGACTAACACCGAAACAGTCGCGAAGATTTCACAGAAACTAAAAAACCGCGAACCCTTTTACGACGAGCTCCTTAATTATAACAAGCAGGGTGATGCCTATTGGATTTCTGTTTCTATTAATCCAATTTTTGATGACAACGGGCACTTATCTAGCTTTATTTCCATTCAAGCTGATATCACCGAAGCCAAGCAACGCTCATTGGAAGCAGAAAGACGCTTCGAAGCCATCAGTGTTAGCAACGGGATTATGCAGTGGCGGCTTGATGGTAAACCTGATTCGTTTAACTCGTATATGCTCGACCACTTGCGCGCAGAAACAGCATCAAACTCAGAAATTCTAAGCAACAACCTTAAGAATAAGCTCGGAGAGTCGGTGTTTAGTGATGTGCTATCGGGTCAACAAATAAAAGAAGTACTGACGTTTACCGCTGCAGACGGAAGCGAACGCCGTTTCGATACTGTCGTCGCCCCCATTTTTGACTCCGAAGGAAACCCTGTTTACCTCGTCTCCTACGGCATTGATGTGACCAATAGAGCTCAAGCGGTTGATGTAACCGAGAAGGAGATGACAAAAGTCGAAGCATCTAGCAGCGAGATACAACAAATTATTGGTGTAATAAACGGCATTGCCGAACAAACAAACTTACTCGCGCTCAACGCGGCGATTGAAGCAGCTCGTGCCGGTGAGTCGGGCCGAGGTTTTGCCGTGGTCGCCGATGAGGTACGACAATTGGCACAACGCTCGGGAGAGTCTGCAGCAGAGATCCGCCGGCTAGTCGACCAAACCAACGAGCGCGTTCGCGCATTAGCCGATGCACTTCAAAATTTAAATGGCGAAGACGACTAGTCGTCCTAGCATAAGGAGGCCTATCACTCACCATTCATATCGGTATAATGCGCGTCTCAGCTTTTATCGATGAATGGCATTATGATCAAGAACCTGGTCTCAACTTACCTAAAAGGCATGGCGATGGGCGCTGCGGATGTGGTTCCTGGTGTCTCTGGCGGCACGATCGCATTTATTACTGGCATTTACACGCAGCTATTGGAGAGTATTCGGCGTATCACGCCGCGCCTTTTTGCACTGTGGCGCAAGGAAGGCTTCAAGGCCGTCTGGCAACATGCCAACGGCACCTTTCTTTGTGTGCTGCTAGCCGGCATCCTGACCAGTATTGCCAGTTTGGCAAAAGGGATCAGTTGGACCCTCACCCATCATCCGATCCCGCTCTGGTCGTTTTTCTTCGGCTTGATCATCGCCTCAGCGTTGCATATTGCCAAACAGTTGCCCGCCCCCAAGGTTCGGCCTAAAACGGTTCTCGCCGTACTGTTAGGGATTGGGTTTGCCTACTGGATTACCATTGCTAACCCGCTGCAGCTCACCGCAGGTCCGCTCACCGTCTTTCTCGCCGGTGCCATCGCGATTTGCGCCATGATTTTGCCGGGGATCTCTGGCAGTTTTATCCTACTATTGCTGGGAATGTACAGCCCCATTCTGGATGCGGTTCACCAAGCGCAATTCGGCTTATTAGGATTGTTCGCTGTCGGCGCAGTAACTGGCTTACTGACGTTTTCGCACCTATTGTCCTGGCTGCTGCGCCGCTATTATGCACTGACGCTCGCGTTTCTCACCGGTCTGATGTTGGGCACATTGGGCAAAATTTGGCCTTGGAAACACACACTCACATGGCGTACAAATTCATCCGGTGAACAAGTCCCCCTCGTGCAAGATAACCTTTTACCCGGCGCCTACGAGGCAATCGTGGGACACTCGGCACAAGTTGGCTTGGCTATCGTTGCCATGATAGGTGGCTTTGTGCTGGTATTATTGCTGGAGCGTTTCTCGCCTGAGCAGGAATAGATGATGAATGAACCCTCCTCACGGCTCGCCGTGAGTCACCCCTTAATAATGACCGCCAGTATTGCGATGCTGGCAGTGATGGCTTTTTTTATCCCCTCGTGGCTGTCTGGCTTTTTCTCGACCGCCTCGAGTACAACTATCGCACCAGCCGCCTACTGCTCACTCAATCAGCAAACGTGCCAATACGAGGGCTATCAAGCTCGCTTGGGCAATCCGGATGTTCATCCACTACACGCCAATACCCTCACTGTGACCGCCCCCCAAGCGCTTAACACGGATACATTGCTCGTTAAGCTCAAAGGCGTCGAAATGAACATGGGTGAATATCGGCTGGTGCTTAAACAAACCGATAAACTGACTTATCAAGGGCAACTGATGCTGCCCGTTTGCACCGAAGACAGCATGACATGGGCAGGAACCATTACCCTAAATGCTGACGCAAACACGCTGTTCCCCATTAAAGTACGCATGGAGCGACTATGAGTAAGAAAGCTTGGCTTGTCGCCATTATTGCCGTTTGTTTTGGCTTAGGTGCCCGCGCGCTATTTGATAACTATCAAACGTCACAAAAGCAGGCTCAAGCAGGGGCATTACAATCACAAGGGCAACCGTTTAATCTTTACAATACCGATGACCCACGTCCGCGCATTGTTTATTTCGGCTATACCCATTGTCCTGACGTTTGTCCCACTTCGCTCGCCGTGTTATCTGCCGCGTTAAAATCGCTCCCTGAGTCGACACGAAACGCGGTGGCGCCAATCTTTATCACCCTCGACCCAAAGCGTGATACAAGCGAAAAAGCGGCGGAGTATGCCCATTTTTTCCATCCGGCCATCACCGGTGTCAGTGGTTCTGAGGCGCAAATTGCGCAGCTGGCAAAGCGCTACGGTGTGTTGTATCGCATCACCGAGCTGGAAGACTCCGCCATGGACTATGCCGTTGACCATAGCTCCTTTTTTTATTTTCTTTCACCGAACGGTGAACTCTTAGAGAAAGTCCCTCATACCTTAAACCCTGAAATGCTGATCGCAGCGATTGAACGGGTGACTGATCAAGATAAGGAATAACAATGACATCATTCAAATCTTTTGTTGCCGCTATCGCCTTTATGGTTGCACCATTCGTGCATGCCCATGGTGAGTTTTTTATTCATGATGCCTATGCGCGTGCCACTGCACCAGGCGCACCAAATAGCGCCGCTTTCATGGTTCTCGATAATCAAAGCAAGGTGCTAAAACGGGTAGTGAGTGCGAGCACGCCGGCAGCGAAACGGGTAGAGTTGCATGAGCATGCTATGGTGGATGGCATGATGGAAATGCGACAAATTGCGCAAATCCTGGTGCCTGAAGGCGAGCAAGTGACCCTAAAGCCAGGTGGCCTACATGTAATGTTGTTTGATCTGACTCAGCCACTCAAAGTAGGCGAGCACATTTCATTGACATTAAACACCGCGGACGGTCATTCACTCACCAAGCAGATCCCAGTGAAATCGGTCATGGCGGGCATGAAACATCACAACAAAGAGATGCACGCAAACCACGAATAAGCACAATATCGGATACCTCTTACCTCGCTAAGTGTTAACTCGGTCAAGCTCTGCTATTTAAGTAAAGGATTATCCAGCAAAAATGCGTTTAAGCGTCTAAGGTTGACAATAGTCGCGTGGATGCGTGACCCTAATGACGCGATTGCTATGACAAACAACAATAGCGAGGTTATTTATGAAAATCCGTCCAATGGCGCTAGCTGCCGTCGCATCGAGCATGTTGCTCGTCGGTTGTACCAGCAACACAGCGTTACAGCAAAGCGTTGATGATTTATCAGCGAAAGTCGATGCATTATCGAATGATGTATCTATGATGAAAAGCGACGTGAGCGATACCAAAGATACCTCTCAAATGGCATATGACGAAGCAAAACGTGCCAATAAGCGCATTGATAATATGGCGCAGTCTTACACGAAATAGCGTATCGATTAAAGCACCGATTACTCGCTGAACAAACAATGAATAACGGCGCGCGATGCGCCGTTTTTTTATGCTGTGATCTTATCCGCCTTATCCGGACTTTTACTGCTCAGATCGCGTCATTTGCTTAGCATCTACGTCCACACGCTCTAGACGCTGCCAGGCTTTCAACTGTGCTGGGGTCAGTGTAGCGATCTCTGTCGGCACGCCTTCTTGGACAGATAACGCCGCTCGGTAGCGCCGAGGTGACAGTTCCAGCCGCGCTAAAATCGCTAACACCTGAGGATCAGGCTCAACCGATAAACGCGCTTTGGTCTCTTTTTCATTTTTTGACAAAGGACGATGCGCCTCTACCATCACTCGCCCATCAGGCTCAACGCTTAGCTTCGCGGGTTGATTGATAATTCTAACCGGGGTGTGGACATCCACTTGCTCAAACAGCCATGCCACATCGTCAGGTCGAAGCCGGATACAGCCAGCACTGACTCGCAGCCCAATACCAAACGACTTGTTAGTGCCATGAATCAAATACTCACCGTTACCGAAGCCCAACCTTAGCGCATGCTCACCTAAGGGGTTGTTTGGCCCTGCTGGCACCACATCAGGCAAAATGATGCCACGCTGTTTTTTATATTCCTCACGAATGCTCTGCGGTGGCGTCCAAGTCGGATGTTCGCGCTTTTGGCTAATATAGGTGTTCATTGTGGGGGTTTCGCGACCCACTCTACCGATCCCGATGGGAAACACATGAACATCACGTTGCGCGTCCGCCTTTTCTCCCGTTACCTTAGCGTCTGGTTCAGGAAAATAATACAGGCGTAGTTCAGCAAGGTTGATCACTATCCCTGAGTGAGGTGGTGAGGGCAACAAGAGCTGGTTGGGTAAGCGCACCAGAGAGCCAGGCTCAGGCAAGTAGGGATCAATCCCTGGGTTGAGCGCTAAAAGCGCTAGAAACCCCATATCATAGTGTTTAGCAATGGCTTCTAAGTGCTCGCCCTCTTTGACGATGTGCGCCTCTGGATAGCCAACAAGTCGACTGCCGTCGGTGGGTAACGGATACGGGGTGGCAAATGCTGTCGGCACAGCTAACACCCAAAGTACCACACAGGCTAATAATCTCTGTATGGCGCCTTTGCTTACCATCGGCCAAGAGAGGTTAGAAATAAACTCGTGCTCCAGCAGCGCCTTCAAACTCAATATCGCCTTTCTCCTCCCAATACCAAGTGGTGCCCGCTTCTGCAAATAGTTCCACATCACCCGTACCCACCGGAAGAGTCACACCGAGCCCGGCACGTGGTCCCCACTGATGCGTTGAATCGTCTACCCACTGACCTCCGGCATAGACATACATAGGCGCATACTCCATTCGCCCGAGCCATTCACCCAAATTCCAAGTCCCATCGACGGCCACTCCCACCTTATCGATGCCAGCTTGAATTTTAAATTGGTTTTGCTTCAAGGTCACACCAGACATTGGCGAACCAAGGAAAACCCCCGCAGCAAGGCCATCAGCCGCGTAAGAAGAAACGGGAAATGAGACAACAGCCAAACAGACTGCCGCACGAAGCCAAAGGTTAAAATTCATGGTATTCCGTTGTATTACTGTGATAAGCACATGGATTAAAGCAATTTTAGTGCCAAGGTTATAACACCATAAAACAGGGCTAGGCAGGCAAAGCAAGAATACGGTGATCACTCGCGTTACGAGGTGAACGCATCACCAAGCACCCACAGAAAGAGGCAATAATCTGCCAATACGGAAAGGTACAAAGCGTACAAACCATGCCGCTTTAATCGGTCACAACATGACAACGATCGCCGCTCGCCCCGCCCATCGATGAGAAAGTGCGCACAAAGTAGCGTTTCTCCCTGATTTATTGGGCGATTTAAGTGATATACTGCATACTTTAGTCTGTGCGCCTTTACGAGTATGCGTGACAAGGCAGCATCCGCTTTCAAGACGTTTTTGGTAGGAGTAACGGGTTTTTGTTAGATGATCTGGTCTCGCTGGCACTGCGCCAGTTTCAGCAAGATTGTGTCAAATTGTGCGAGCATCACTATCCCACAGTCCACAATCGGGGAATGCGTGATCCCCACATGGGCAAAGCACTCGCACGTCGACTCATGCGGGTTCTCGAGGCGCATGATAAACCCGCAACGTTTAATTTGCTCGACGATACCCGACCACATAGCCAAACCGTCTATCAGCTACAACTTGACGGCAGCGCGATATACATACTGGCCCATCGCCTACTCAGTGGTAATAACGCCTGTCGTGATGCCTTGGTGCGTGACGTTGCTTGGCTACTGAATCATGGCATCACAAACCCTGCCGAGCCTGGGCGTGTCATTGTGGTCAGTGACCACTGGATTGACCGCACCAACGCCAGTAAGGCTGTTCCTTCTTGGTGGTTGGGACACCAACCTATCCACGCAGACGCCTATCGCGCGCAAGGAATACGCTTGACCAGCGCAACATCGAGCCTGGCTGAGACCATCGCGCCCTTGGGGTTAACCGAGGGGCGATATCGTATCTTTCACCCTTTGTTTCGCAAAAAAGATGGCTTACCCCTGCACAAATACCTTTTGCTCACCGCCACCTTTCCGCTCGGTGTTGAAGAGGATAATAGCAGTCTTTAATGTGGTTTGTGCCACACGGCTTTGAAATCAAACCATCCCACCGCATTCGATGCCACATCTTGGAGATCTGGCGTCGCCATGACACCCATCCAAATATGAAACAAGGGCACCATTTGATGCTCAACCAGGCGACGGGCTAAGTGCTCAGCACAGCTATCGTCTTGTGTCTCTCGCCAGCGCTGAGTATGACGCTCAATGGACTCGAGCATGGTATCTGTGCAGGCACTCAATACCAGATCATGCGTCCCTAGCCAGTTAAATAACCCCGCCTGCCCGCGTTCACCAAAGCTCATCGCCCCTAACCAGATGTCGATTTTGCGGCCATATTGACCACTAAAGTAGTCGGCGGATGACAATGCCAAGGTTTTCACTTGAATACCATCCTCAAGTAAGTGCGCGTGTATTGCCTTGGCGATAAGCGGGTATAAAGGATGATCGGATAAATACGCCACGGTCAGTGACGTTGGTGACGGAGCAACTGGCGACATGGACGAAAGACCATGATGCATCCAACCTGGCATCAGCCCATACGCATTGAACAATCGGTACTCACCCATTCCACAATGCGCCAAGCGTGGCAGTAATTGCAGCGATGACAGCTTTGCATGCAGGTATTCACGCCATGCGGGTTGCTTCGCTAATCCATCGCGACAATTCAACAACAGGTAACCAGCCCCCTGATCCATTTCTAACTTTTGACTCAGCGTGGTTTGATGGCTTGCTAATCTCTCCGGCGTCAGTGAGGTGCTGGGAGTGAGATAGCACATTGCGGCCTCATCAAACACCATAATCTGGATTTCATCGGTCAGGGCACGATAACCAAAATAATCATCAAATGCCTCGAGCACTAAACGGTGTGGCTGTTTCTCTGCCACGCGATAAGGACCTGTCCCAATCGGTTGATAACCAAGGGATTGACTTGGATGGCGCTCAGCAGGACGAATGACCGCTTCTGGCAAGGTGAGCGCATGATCAAACCTTGAGTCGGGAGACGAAAGATGTACATCAATCATTCGCGGGCCCGGCGAGTCAACACGCGAAAGATGAGCAAAAAAACGCCGCGTAGAAAGCGACGATAGGCTCGCTATCACATCCTGCTCGCACATTGGCTGACCATCATGGAAGCGGACACCAGGACGAAGGTAAAATCGCCAATGTGTCGGCGACAACGCTTCCCAATGATGGGCTAAATCCGGTGTCACAATACGTTCACTACCACGATAACGCACCAAACCATTAAAAATTTGACCGACCAAGTGCTGCTCTGAGCGACGCAAAGGTTCGCGCGGATCCAGCGTCTCAAGCTGACGGTAATAGGGCAGGCGAACAATTTGCCGCCCGTTTTGCGTACTCGGTCCCATTTGTTTTTGAATTAAGGCGGCGAGCTTGGTGGAGTCATGATCAAGGCACGCCAAGGCTTGATCCATTTTGCCCTGCGCCAACCAATGTGCTGCCTGCTCTTCTCGCAGTGCCATTTCACTTCGTAAAAACGCTAAACGAGAGAGCTTGCCCCGCCCCACGGAAGGCTGCCACGTTAACCATCCTTGCTCTTCTAACTTACTGAGCACCATTCGCGCATTACGCCGCGTACAGACCAAAATATCCGCCACAGCTTGTAGCGTTGTATCGGTGTTTTCGCCATTGAAATGATGATAAAGGCGGGAGAACTGAGCACGAAGTCGCTGACCTGACATAAAAGAGGAACCCAACAATCACAAAAACTAGTGGAAGTATTTCCTATTTTACGCAGAACAAGGCATAGCGTCTGCTCATATCTTGATCACACGCACTCAGGCTGTGATCTCTGGCAGGCAATAATCACCGGCTTTCACGAGCAGACGTTTGTTATTCCGTCTGACTCAGTTATGATGCCTCTCTTTGTCGATAATGAGTAGGGTGTTTATGATCGCGTCGGCTATTATTTCCCATTTTGATATCAAACAACGCTGGATGGCTTGCCACGTAAAAAAAGCGCAATTCCCAACCAAGGAAAGCCTTGCGGGTTTTGATATCTATCATGCCGCTGCTCATCCCCCACACCCTTTTGACAAACCTGACGCACCGACTCATCAGCCACTCACTCTCTATTGGGTCGACAATCACCCACTGATGATTCAGTATGCCAAGCTTCAGGCGCAACAGTGGCCAGAGTCAGATCGTGCCAATATGCTCGCTTACTTTGCCCAGCTTGCGCTTGAAGATGGTGTTGAAATCGCTGACGCCACGGTGTCGCTCTGTATCGGCACCCAAAACGGGGAAACCTGCGCCGCCGCCATGCGGGTCGATACGGTGTTAGACGGTCAAGCAGTCAGTGGTATTTATGATGTCGTCGCCCCTGATGAGAACGCACAAGCACAACTTCTCTATGCGCTCACTCAGGAGGAGAACGGCGATGACAGGCTGTGGTTCATCGGCCGCTAGTGAATGATTAAACGCACGATAAACAGGCTTTGGGAACCTCACCACTGGCAATAAAGTGCAAGAAAGCGGCTTTATCGAGCACAACAGCCCCCTCCGACTCTGCTTTTTCCATCATGGCGTTGCTGGCAAAATCACCGAAACATAATACATCAACGGCTTCACTCGCGTGATCGTTCACTGTCATCCCATTTTGTAACGTCATCTCAGACAGTGCGCTTTCTTCTTCGTTAGGAAAACCCAGAAAGCTCACTTTAAACCAACCATGTTTGGGGACAGGGAGCTTGACACCCTCTTGAATATCGTGAGTTTGAGTCGACATTTCTTCTCGGATATCGTGTGTTTGAGTCGGCATTTCTTCACGGCTATCGTCAAATAACTCAGTGTTTGGGATAACCTCATCACTCCACTCTACCGCCGCCGTATCAGACGATGTCTCTGCCACAGCCCAAGTCATATTGCGAAACTCAGGCATTCCCCGGCAAAAGCGCAACGTGTTATCTCTGGCTAATACTGGCATCTCCGCAGGAAAAGTAAGATGCATTGAACCATCGGCATTGACACTGACTTCAATATCCTTGCCCATCCAACCAGGCAAGCCATTGGTCGCCTCAGGTTGCGTATTACTTGCACCATGAGTCGTCTCTTTAACAGTTTGTTTGAGTTGTTGAATCGCGGCTTTCCATCCCCACTTATGAGCTTGTCGTCCCATATAAACCCCAAAACCGACCGCACACATTGCAACCGTCGTTAGTAAGGTCATCAATATTTCTTGAGCTTCATTTGGGCCACCAACATACAAGACCGAAATGAGCAACATATAGCCAAAGCCAAGGATCCGGCTCAGTTGGCTATACTTTCTGTCAAGTAATTGCCAAACAAATAAGAAAGGGAACATGAGGATCCCTGCAATCAGAAGCCCGCTAGGTGCGGTGTTAGAATGTATGTTAATACTCATGGTGGGCGTCTCTGCGATAAATAATAATGTTGGTATGCTAAGCGCGCGAAACACGATACGGCTTCACGCTCAAGGCGCGCGTAAAAATACGCTATTGCCCAGAAAAATGCGACAAATATGTCTCAGATTGTCGACCAGAGTCCAGAGATGACCCACTCACACGGCGCACGAGGTATCTGTAACTCGCTGCACACTAGCCATCCAATAATTAGTTCTTGAGAGGGCGAACCACTTCCTCAAGCCCTTCCACTTTCAGTGCCAGGCACAGCTTCATCAACTCCCCTAATTCGCCTTTCGGAAACTCGGCTTTGTTTTGGAACCACAACAGATATTCCTCTGGCAGATCAATCAACACGCGCCCAGCGTATTTGCCGAATGGCATGGGCATTGTGGCTAATTTCATAAGCTGTTGTTTATCCATCAATGCATCCCGTTTTAGGCTGTCGCATGTCGCTGTTCAAGACGTTGACTTGCAATCATTTCAAGCAACATGGTTTCACGTATCAACGATTGCCCGGCTTTGGCACTGTTCGCCATCACTGCTTTGTTATGCGCAATAGCATGATTAAGGCTCACCCACACAGGTCGCATACCATTATTGATTTCATAATGCTCAAAGGTCGGTGTACCGAGATTTCGATCAACGCGGCAGTAGAAGCAGTATGACAACATATGCATCACATCCGCACCATCTCGATACCAAGGACGGTACTCTTCAAAACAGCCAAATGGAGTGATATCACGGATCTGTCGTGCGCCCGTCTCTTCTTGCAGCTCACGGATCATTGCTTGCTCTGGGGTTTCGCCCGCATCCATACCGCCACCGGGGAGCGAATAATCATCATAACGTGCGGTATACATCAGCAAAATCTCATCGCCATCTAAGGCAATCGCGCGTGCTGCGTCGCGCTTAATGACGGATTTATTTTGCAGCGGCAGCACCCGCTCATCCGTATATTTGGCTATGATTTCCATTACTACTCAGATAGTCAAAAAACAAGCGCGGGAGTATAGCACAACCAAACAAGAGAGCAGAAAGGCGCTAACAGGTGCACAAAAATGAAATATGTCTCGCACCCGATACCTTAAGCCGCCCAAAAATCATTAGTATTATTGGTGATAAACACACAAGGTAGGACTGGGTACGATGCTGCAGAAAATTAGTATCCACAAGCTGACACTCGGGATGTACGTGGAACAAATAGAAACAGCCCAGTCACCCACCCGGATGACCAAACCTGGCTATGTTCGCCGTCCCGAGACAATCCAAAAACTAAAACAATGTGGTGTTAACTATGTTTGGGTAGATGCTGATCAGATCCTAGATATCAATGAAATCCAGTACAAAGACGCACTCTATCAAGGTAAGTATGCGTCWACCGGCGCGGATATCGACAAAGCACGCGCGCTCATCGATTCGTCGAAGCAACAACTGAGTCGCTTGTTAAATGACATTTATGCCAATAAAGCCATTGATGTCGCGCCCCTTGAGGCATTGGGCAGTGACATTGTCGACAACATTTTTGAACGTCAGCACGCCATTGCTTGGATCAGTGGCATTCGAGATAAAAGTGCTTACCTGATGGAGCATTCGCTCAACGTGGCCTTTTTGTTGGTGAGTTTTGGCAGGCATCTAGGGTTTGATCACGCGACCTTGCAAGAGCTCGCCGTCGGTGGGCTGGTGCATGATATTGGTAAAGTGCTAGTTGCCGACGAAGTGCTCAATAAACCGGGCAAACTGACCGCTGAAGAGTTCGACCACATGAAACTCCACCAAGTATTTTCTCAGCCGGTACTGGATAGTATCCCTGACTTATCACAAATTGCTCGCGACGTGAGTTTAATGCATCACGAAAAACTGGATGGCACTGGTTACCCAAACGGGCTAAAAGGCGAAGCGTTACATACCATTGGCCGCATGAGTGGCATTGTCGATATTTACGATGCACTGACCGCGGATCGTTGTTACAAACGAGCGATGTCACCGTCTGAAGCCTTTAAGATCATGATGGGACTCACGCCGTTTCATTTGGATCCCAATTTATTGCGCGCCTTTATTCAGTGTATTGGCTTTTACCCCGTTGGCTCCCTCGTTGAGTTAGCCGATGGACGCGTTGGCTTGGTATGGCAAGAAAACCTCGACGACTTGACTCGCCCTGTGGTCAAGTTGTTTTATTCAGTCCGCAGTCACCGGTTTCGTGAAGTGGAGTATATTGATCTCGCTAAGCGCCATGATTTGCGTATCGCCCGCGCCACCAGCGAGACAGCCCTTGATATCAATGTCGATGCATTTCGTTAATCCTGTGACGAGGCGAGGGCTTTTGCGTATACTGCCCTCCCTCAGTGACAATGCCTTTTAAGAAAGAGAGAGAAAAATGAGAGTTTGCGCGGTTGATTTAAAAGCTAACGAAGCGAATGTTGTGTTACTCGACAGTGACAACGATTTGTTTTCGGTACCTGAGTGTCGAGCCAAGAAAATCACGCTGCCCTCGCCAGAAGCGCAAGAGAGCATTCAACATTTCCATCGTACCATGAGCAAGCTCATCGAAGATTATCAGGTGGATAAAATCATTATTCGCGAGCGCCAAACCAAAGGGAAGTTCGCGGGTAGTAGTGCCGGCTTTAAAATGGAGGCCGCCCTACAACTGATCGAAGGCGTTGACGCCGAAGTCTTCTCCTCCAGCGTGATGAAACAAACGCTAAAACGTCATCCCATCGATGTAAACTTAAAAGAGCTAGGCTTGAAGCAATTTCAGGAAAATGCCTTTCTAACCGCGTGCGCCTATTGTAATAAAGACAAAAAATAACAGTAATAAAGACAAAAAAACACGTCGAACACGGAGGTACCATGAGCAAGAAAATCTACTCTTCCCCGCTAGGGCCATTAACACTGCAAGCCAATAGCCAGGGATTAACGGCTCTGTATCTCCCTAACCGCGCACCTAATCACCTTGTTCAAGACAGTTCGCAAGACAGCGTCGCCATTCTCGATCTTGCCTGCCATCAACTGGATGAGTACTTTGCAGGTACGCGACAGACATTCTCGGTGCCACTTGCACCGCAGGGAACGGCCTTTCAACAGCGCGTTTGGCAGGCGCTTCAATCCATTCCCTTTGGTGAAACGGCCAGTTACCAAGCCATCTCTCATCTTATCGGTAACCCAAAAGCCAACCAAGCCGTGGGCAGTGCGAATGGCAAGAATCCGATTTCGATTATTGTCCCCTGTCACCGGATTATTGGCCGTCAAGGTCAGTTGGTCGGCTATGGGGGTGGTTTAACCGCCAAACGCACCTTGTTGATTTGGGAGGCCACAGGCAAGTGGCCCGATTACGTCTCCAATGCGCTGACCAGCACAGATCCAGCGCTGCCTTAGTCTCCACTCAGGCGGCAAGCGGTTTGGTCAGCCGTTCCGGGGTCAGATGAAAACCACAATGGATATAAAAGCTTTGTGCGTCGTCTTTTTGGTAGCTTGGGACCACTTCAATGTGATCACATCCTTTTGCTATCAGCGCCTGCTCGGCAGCATTAAGCAGTTGGCGTCCCAACGTCATATCGCGGAATGGCTCGTCGACAATAATGGTACTAATACGACCCACGTGGCCTGACAAACCTAATTGTGGGATCACTTGACAGACCACCACACCCGCCACCAAACCGCAAAGCTCGGCCACGCTCACTGACACCAAGTCCTGATTAAGTAGATGCTTGATGTGCCGGTGCATCTGACGTTTGTCTATCTCATCTGACTGGCAATGGGCGCAGAGTTGGCTAATGGTTTCTATATCTTTATCAGTGGCTTGTCTTATCATTGTCGCCTTCCTTGTTTGGGTTTCCCCACCCGCAGACCGCCGTTCAATCTGCCGGTGAGGTTTTATGAGTTATCACGTCGCAACACTCGCACGTATTAGTGACTAACGCTGGGCGGTTTGCGTCCCCGACATACGGCTTACTGTCACGCGGCGGTCAAAGAAAAAGCCCTCATTCCCCGCTTGGCTATCCAGTGGCTGACTGTCTCCATACGCCACCGTGTTGAGCTGACGCGGATCGACGCCCACGGACACAAGGTAATCTTTTACGGCCTGCACACGACGTTCCGATAGCGCTTGGTTATAGCCTTGACGTCCTCTTGGATCGGCATAGCCTGCGAGTTGCCATTGAGCGTTTGGCATTTGTTGAATAAATCCTGCGAGCTCATCAAGCTGGATCATAAAGTGCGGCTCAATATCAGCCGAGCTCGTGCGAAATTGAATATTCATCGCCAGCGTAAGGTCTTCCACCTGATTCTGCGCACTGCGTAACCGCGCAAGTTCAAGCTGCGCTTCATTATATTTTTGGCTGATGCGACTCAATGATTGATTCTCATCCCGGATAGTTTGAATCGTTTCATCCTGCTCGGTGGCCAAATTTTCATAGCTGGCATTTTGCCCCATCACGGTACCAATAATGGCCCCTGCCACCGCGCCGACAGGGCCCGCCACCACCGCTCCCGCGATAGCGCCGCTTCCCATCCCGATCAACTCGGGTTGTTTATTACGTTCAACCTCACTGGCGGCCATCCCTTGTGGCGTGGCAACGGCGAACATTGAAACGGCAAATACAGAGTGAATCAGTTGTTTTTTAATATCCATCTTATCCTCGCTTACGATGAATCGTGCTGTTTGATATGGCGTTATTACAGCAAGCACTTAAGGCATTTTGCGGGAGTAAAAATGGCAATCTGGCGATCAATAGTGGCAAAAAAATGGCAATTTACGTTTCATACGCGAAGAGGGTTTTCTCTGCACACAGTTTGGGTATAGTCATCACAACGCAAGTAAGAAGACAGAGTTATGAAACACATCGCGATAGTGGAAGATGAAGCGGCGATCCGAGAAAACTACGCCGATGTTATCCGCCGCCAGGGTTACCAAGTCCATACCTACCAAGACCGGCCCAGCGCGCAAGCGGCCTTTGAGCGGCAATTGCCCGATCTAGCAATCATTGATATTGGCTTAGGCAGTGAGATCGATGGTGGTTTTGCCCTTTGCCAATCCCTCCGCGCCGTGTCGGCGACAGTGCCAATTATATTCCTCACCGCCCGAGACAGTGATATTGATACCGTGGTTGGTTTGCGGATGGGCGCGGATGACTATCTCACTAAAGATGTCTCCCTCCCACACCTCATGGCACGTATCGCCGCATTATTCCGGCGCTCTGATCTTTTGGCACAAACCCCCTCAAAAGAAGATAAGCGTCTCCAATGTGGTCCTCTTTACCTCGATCTTGATCGTATGCAGGTCTATTGGCATAACCAACTGATTGATCTCACCGTGACCGAATTTTGGATGGTGCACGCCCTCGTCAAACGACCCGGGCATGTTAAAAGTCGTCAAGCACTCATGGATGAAGCACATGCTGTGGTGGATGACAGCACCATTACCTCACACATTAAACGAATTCGTAAGAAATTCATGGTCGTTGATGAACAGTTTGATTGCATCAGTACCGTTTATGGCATGGGCTACCGTTGGGATGAGGCACCCGAATGATCGCGAAGTTACATTTGCTTGCCCGGCATTTATGGCAACACATCGCGGGTATCCGTACCAAGATTGTGGTGCTATCGAGCTTTTTACTCCTATTGCCCTACTTGGGTTATCAATATGTGTGGGAGATGGAAAACGTCTTACGACAGGGACAAGAACAGACTTTGATGGGTACCGCGCGCGCTTTCGCCATGGGGATGAACGACAGGCCCAGCTTGTTTTCCTATCGAGACATCCCCTCTCAACTCGACCCAGGAAAAGATCTGCACGCGTTTCGCCTCAATCATCCAATCACCTTGGACGGTGACTTAGGCGACTGGCAGCGCGATCGCCACCATCAACGCCACTATCAGCGTGATGGGCTTATTTTTAACCAAGGTCCCTACCACAGCAATCAATTAGCGTTATCTGTGCTCACTGGGAGTAATGGAGATGCCGTATACTTTGGCATCACAGTGACCGATGCCAGTCCTACCCCAGCACAGCGTACCGGCGATATCACCAGCCAAGATCACATGATCTTGGCGCTCACTTCCCCCCAAGGTGCCTTTTATCGTGTTGCGCTCAGCCAAGACAGTCACAGCAATAATGCTCACATCCGTCACCTGACCAGTGGACTACCCACATTAGCTGACGAGACCTCGACAGAAGGCCCGGCTCAGCCCCTACCTATTGCTGCAAAATGGCAACCGACAGACAAGGGTTACAGCATTGAGGTTAAACTCCCGGCAAATTGGGTCGGCCAGCAGCTGGCTCTCGCCTACTATGATCGCGGCAATGGTTTCGAGCGGCCACTCAACGCCATTATTGGCAGTGCTTCAACGCGCGCTCCCACCTCATTAGGCAGCTTTATGATGCCCTCTGCGGCTATCCAATCTTTGATTGAGCGAATGAATAACGACGCCTCGCGGGTTTGGGTAGTCGATAAGCACAGTCGCGTGCTCGCCAAAGACGGCGATATTCAAACCTCCAATGGCGTTTGGCAGCCTCAGTCGCCCTCAGACCAATCAGAAGGGTTGATCCCCTGGATAACCGACACACTACTGCGCCCCTGGTATGACCGCTTGCTCGTGACGCCACCCGATCACTTTGTCGACGCCATGCAACAAGCATCCATCTACCAAGGGGTGCAAGCACAGCAAGCATTACAGGGGCGGCCTTACGCAGGCTGGCGCAGCTCAGACGACAATCAAGCAATGATTTTATCGGCCGCTTATCCCATCTGGCTTGACGACCGTGTCGCCGGTGCAGTGATCGTCGAAGAGACGACCAATGGCATTCGCAGCTTACGTAATGAAGCGTTAGAAACCCTGTTTTCAGTCATGCTGGCGGTTATATGTACCGGCGTGCTTTTACTGCTCTTGTTTGGATCGCATATCGCTAAGCGTTTACGTCGCCTCCAGCACGAGGCCGATCATGCAATCGATAGCCAAGGCCGGGTTACCGGGCATATCACCACCACACATAGCCATGATGAAATTGGTCGACTATCACGCACCATGGCCGATATGGTCAGCCGAATTGCCGGGTATAATCACTACTTGGAGGCCATGAGCTCACGGTTATCCCACGAGCTACGCACACCGATTGCCGTGGTGCGCTCCTCGCTTGAGAACATGGCCTACACCCAGGAAAACCCCGATCAACTGACCTATATTAACCGCGCGCAAGACGGTGTTCACCGCTTAGCGGGCATTTTATCGACGTTAACCGAGGCCACACGCCTAGAACAGAGCTTTGATAACGCCGATAAAGAGATGGTGGATCTCAATGCCCTACTTGAAGGCTGTGCCCAAGGCTACCAATTCGCTTATCCAGATAAGGCCTTTACCTTAAGCCTTCCCCACCACACGGTAAACGTGTTAGGTGTCCCTGATTATCTGGCACAATTACTCGACAAGCTTATCGCCAATGCGGTGGAGTTTGACAACGGCGCCGCCCCCATCGCCTTATCGCTGTCACAAAATGCGCATCAGGTCGCGATGACCGTCAGCAATAGCGGCCCATTGCTTCCCGAGCATATGCGCGAGCAATTGTTTAACTCTATGGTCAGTGTCCGCCCTGAAGGTCACGGCGCGGATAAACCGCACCTTGGCTTAGGACTGTATATCGCACGGTTGATCGCTGACTTTCATCAAGCCGATCTTGTCGCTGACAACCGGCCACAACAAGATGGAGTGACGCTGTCACTTATTTGGCCCAATACACAGTTAATGACACACTGATTGATCTCAACCCTATTGGCCCCAATACTGACTAATAATGCCCGACACTGATAAGGGCCCGCACTTTTCATGGGGTCACACATAGCGTGACGCCCCGAGCAAGGAGCCAATATGATTGAATTTTATTCTGCCGCGACACCCAACGGCCAAAAAGTTGCGATTGCACTAGAAGAGATGGGGCTGGATTATCAACTACACAGCGTTGATTTGATGGCAAATGAGCAAAAACAGCCTGACTTCTTAGCCATCAACCCCAACGGTCGCATTCCCGCGATTGTCGATAAAGCCAATGGCGACTTTCCGGTGTTTGAATCCGGGGCGATTTTACTCTATCTCGCAGAAAAAACGGGGCAATTCTTACCCAGCGAGCCCAAGGCACGCTCACAAGCCATTCAGTGGCTGATGTTTCAAATGGGGGGCGTGGGGCCAATGATGGGGCAAGCCAATGTCTTCTATCGTTATTTTCCTGAAAAAATCCCCGCCGCCATTGAGCGCTATCAAAAAGAAGGCCGCCGCCTGCTTGAAGTGGTGGATAAGCAACTGCAACAGCATCCTTACTTGGCAGGGGATAGCTATACCATTGCCGATATGGCGACCTGGCCATGGGCAAGGATTCACGAATGGAGTGGCGTTGATGTCAGCGGATTAGACGCACTCAGCGCGTGGCTCGATAAACTTGCCGCGCGCCCTGCTTGTCAAAAAGCCTTACTCACCCCCGCGCCCAACGAGGCAACGGACGACGAACGTGCCGAACAAGTACGTGGCATGGTGACGCGATAGCAAAATCGCTATACTAGATCGTGATCTTAGGTACCAGACAGGCAGCGTATCCCGCGGCCTGTCTGTCATTTATTAGTGTTGAGGAGCTCGCGTGTTAACACCTTGCATTGGTCATTGTCGACGTGAAGACGATATTTGCGTCGGCTGCAAACGTACACTTGATGAAATTGTCCGCTGGGGAAAAATGACCGACGATGAGCGCGAATCCATTATGGCGCAACTCCCCAAACGGCCCGATCCTACCTCTGCCGTTCCCTCTTATCGGTCACGAAACCCGTTCAAGCGCCGCACTGGCTGAAGGCGCAAGCGGCTTACGATACTCAATGATCACCGTGCTTCCTTCATAATGCACGGCTTCAATCGCCCCATCGACAATCACTTTACTGGTGACGAGCACGTCTTGATCAACCTGTTCACGATCGCGCAAGCTCGGTATGACCTTGTTCGGCTCCACCCCCATAGCTTGGCAAAACGCAAACACAAACCGACTATCGAGCACGGCGTCACCATGAATGCACCGAGAGAAGCTAAGGTGACTGATCTCAAGCTTTTTTGCCATTTCTATCTGGGTAATCCGAGCTTTAGCTTTATAAGACATCCATGTTTCGTACAAAGCCTGTCTGTCTTGGTCATTAAAGGTCATCACGGTTTCCACTGGCTATCATTTAAAAGCATCCAGCCTAGCAATCCTGTTACCTATAATGTCAGCACGGGGTAAACGGCGAGTAAATCTTGCTGGAATCGTGCGGCTCGGTTAGGATCCGAGTGCCCTGATCAGATAAGAGATGTGCTATGGACGTCAACTTGGCGAATCTACCTGCCGACGAGAAACAAAAAATTGAACTCGATAAACAAGCTGCCTACGCCGTATGGAAGGTAGTCAATAACCAAGCCCCACAAAGCCTTTACCAGCAAGAAGCCAGCGCCTTAGTCGACTGGCAACGCGAGGTGTATCTCGCCAGTGTAGAAAAATACCGTGCGCAACCTGACGCTTTTATCATCCCTGAGGCCCCTCCCTCCGAATAAGGTTTCACCAGCACCCTCACACTGGTGCTGGAACCTGTCAGTCAGCGTACGCCACACGGTTTTTATCGCCGAGCGCATCGCGCCATCCCTTCAGGCGTCTCAACGCCTTGCCACTGTTTGGTTTTATCTCACTTGCTGCGGATAAATGCTTAAAATAAGACGCTTAGGTCAGTAAGCATCTTACACGCGCGTTTAAAATCCGAACGCCTGTCTTTTTTTTCTAACAATACCTTCATTAAAAGCGCGCTAAAATGTCATACATTTTTCACCCCCTCACCTAGCAAAAAATGAACACTCGCCCTATTGTTATTCTTATCAAGAATTCTTTCTTATTTGGCAGATAGACGCCATATAAACTAATTTCTAATAAACGTTGGCTGGGTGACTCCTTGGTGGGCAACACAAAAATCCGCACAAAAAAGCGGACAGAACACGCTCATCAAGCACAGGAAGCACCCTTACTTTTTAGACAGGCAAACTCGCGCTCAGTAAGGGGTAATCGCTATGACCTTAGGGTTTAAGTCTCGCATTATTTGGGGGGTAGGACTGCTCGTCACACTCTCACTCGTGATCCTCGGCTCAATTAACGCACTGTCGCTGCGTGACAGAATGGTTGAAGCCTTGGTCACCCAAACTCAAAATAAACTCGATCATCATGTCATCGAGTTGGAGCAGCTGGTGCAGTCTCAGCTCACTGCGGTAGAGCAAGGTGCTGGCCACTTCTCAACCGATCTCACCGGTCAGGAGAATGTGGCGCAAGTGCGAATGCTGGCAGATACCGCCGGTATTGCTAATGTCATCATGACCTATGAAAGCGGCGATTCGTACATGTCAAACCACAATGGCAATGGCGTGACCACCAACGAATATAACTTCCGCAATCGAGATTGGTATCGCACGGTTAAATCCGACCAGGCCATTCACTTGACAAACATTTACACGGACAAGGTCACCGGTGGAAAAGTGATCAGTGCCGTTGCGCCTGTGTTTGAAAACGGCCAGTTTATCGGGGCACTCCTCGGTGATATTCCGTTAGAAGATGTCATCACTCAAGTCAGTGACATGCGCTTTGCAGGGGGCGCGGCTACACTGGCGGATCAAAACGCAGTGTTTTTCGCGAGTGATGATCCTAATGATATCGGCAAGACCCCCTCGCAGGTAAGCGCGAACTTTGCACAGATGGAAAGCATGTTCCGCAGTAGCGAGCAGGGTCATCTTACTTTCCCCTATTTAGGCATTCAATTTGATGGCTATTTCCAACGGGTCAACTTAACCGAAGACAGGTATTGGACCCTGATGGTCTTTGTTGACCAAAAAACCGCCCTGGCCGGGGTTCGCGATGCACAAATCGATTCTGTCGGAACAGGCGTGATACTGCTCATCGTCAGTCTTGGCGCGATTTATGCGATTATTCAATTTTCATATCGCCCCTTACTCAAACTCAAAGAAGCGGTGCTGGATCTGTCACGTGGCGAAGGGGATCTCACTGCTCGTCTCGATGTGAACGGCAATGATGATTTGGCGCAAATCAGTGACGGCTTCAACCGCTTTGTCGAAAATCTACAAGGCATGATGTTGAGCGTCGCCGAGTCCAGCCAAGCCATTTCAGCCAATATTAGCCAGCTTTCGCAAACCACCAGCGAAAATGAGTCCGTATTGGATGCTCACTCAGCTGAAACCGAGCAAGTGGTTACTGCCATCACTCAAATGAGCGAAAGCGCGAGAAACATTGCAGAAAATGTTTCCCAATCGAACAGTATCACTGCCTCGGCAAGTAAGGAGGCAAGTCAATCACTTAAAGTGGTCGACAATGCGGTGATCACGGTCAGTGCCTTAGTGGATGAGGTGGAAGAAATGTCGGGACGGATCACTAGCATGAACAAAGATGCGAATCGAATTAGTGACGTGCTGACAGTGATTGGCGAAATTTCTGAACAAACTAATTTGCTGGCATTGAATGCCGCCATTGAAGCAGCGCGCGCTGGCGAACAAGGACGAGGCTTTGCGGTCGTCGCCGATGAAGTGCGTGCGTTAGCCGCTCGCACACAAAGCAGCACCACGGAAATTTCCGAAATGCTTACCGCGTTACTCGATGGCACTTCGAGTGTGGTCGAGGCCATGGAGAAAACCAAAGAACAGTGTCAGACCACCGCAGACAAAACCTCGGAAGTGTCTAACAGCTTGACCATCATGAGTTCGTCTGTCACCGAAATCGACGATGTGAGCACCCAAATTGCGACAGCGACTGAACAGCAAAGCTCTGTCGCTGAAGAGCTCAGTAAAAACATGCTGTCGATTCGCGATATGGTGAACAAGCTGGTAGACAGTGGCAATCAAACCACGGCGGCCACTCAATCCCTCACCCATTCAAATGAGGAGCTGGATCGCATGGTGCATAACTTTAAATTGCAGTAAATCGCCAAGGCCAGACCGCGACGCGAGTGAGTATGGCTGACGTTCACTGAATCAGGCAGCGAGACGCTGCCTGATCCCCATTGGGGAGGATTGTTTTTATGTCTTGTTCCTTACCAACACACGCCTTAACCGCGACGTTTACACAACAATACCAAACCATTCGTCAGCACTTTTTCAATCGAGACCCTGATCGTTGGCCCGTCTATCGGACGCCAGAACTGGCTCATTGGTTGGAGAACGGCATGCATCCTGCGGTGGCCGACGCTGCGCATCCATTTAGTCAACAAACGCATGTTCCCGAACAAAGTGATATTAGCGCCAAGACACTGCCTAACCTAGCACTGCAAGCCGCCACCTACTCCAAAGATTGGACATCGCCCCGTGCCGTGGAAAACGTGATCACGGCGCCGTGTGATCCCGCGATACATGGAGCATTACTGGCGACGATGGCTAATCCCAACTTGGTGTATAGCGAATACGCGGGGATGTCAGTTGAACTAGAAAAAACACTCGTACGTCAAGTCGCAAACTTGATTGGCTATGATCCTGACCAGGCAACCGGGATCTTTACCCAAGGCGGGACGTTCGGCAACTTATACGGCTATTTAATGGGGCTAAGAAAGCAGTTCCCGCTATCAGGCCAGCGGGGGTTCCAAGGACAAGACTTCCGCATGATTAACTCACTGGCTGGCCATTATTCCAATATGACCAACCTCGGCTTACTGGGCACAGATATCCCCAACCAAGTCCTGCGTATTAAAGTGGATGCCAACAACCGGCTTGACTTGGATGACTTTGCCTATTCGCTCAATCATTGTTTAGCAGAAAAGATGCCAGTGCCCACCATCTTGCTGACCTTTGGTACCACAGACACGTTCGCCATTGACGACATTGAACGCGTCTATCAAATCACAACACGCGCCTGTGAGCGTTTCAACACGCCGGTTAGGCCACACATTCACGTCGATGCGGCCGTGGGCTGGCCATTAGTGATGTTCAACGACTATGATTTTGCCGCCAACCCGATAGGGATCAACGTGGCGACACGGAATAAACTGCAAGCATTAATACCCCGTATTCGCGGACTACGCTTTGCCGACTCCATCACTATCGATTTTCAAAAGTGGGGGTTTGTACCCTATACCGCCAGCTTGGTGATGTTCAAACAGAAAACGGACATGGAACATCTTAAGCAAGATCCGCATTACTTTTCTTATTTTGAAACCAGCAAAACACAGCAAACGCATTTGCAGTCAACAATAGAGTGCTCGCGTGGTGCAGCAGGCGCCTATGGGAGTTATTGCGCCCTCAATATGTTGGGAAAACGTGGTTATCAGACCATGATTGCGCACAGCCTGCAAAATGCCGAGTATTTAAAAGCCCACCTAGACGCCCTCCCCCATTGCAAGATCGTCGCTGGTGATAACCTGGGCCCTACGGTGGCGTTTCGCCTCTACCAACCTTCCCCTACACTGGATGTAAATGTCATGTTCCAGCAAGAACAAACCTTGCATCAAGTCGGGGCGCGCATTGACAGCATTACCCAACATAGCCTGTTTCACCGTCAGCACTTTCTTGCCCGGCAAGGTAAAACGCTGCAAACCAACTGGGTCGAGTCCATTGCACACACGGAGTTCGACCCCAATGGCCAATGCCTATTTATTCCTGGTGAAAAAGCGGTATTTTTAAACCCTTACACGCGCTACACACACATTGATGAGTTTGTGGCTTCACTATGCCCCGAGCACGCGGAGCAATTGGTTTAGTTACCAACGCCAAAAATGCGGCATAAACAACGCCAGCACGGTGAAGTACTCCAAACGACCGAGGATCATGGCAATGTTTAGGATCCAGATCCCTGTGTCTGTCACGGGCTGGAAGTTACTCCCGACTTCACCAAACCCTGGCCCAAGCACATTGATACAAGCGACTACGGCGGTAAATGCAGACCAGAAATCGAGCCCTGTCATCATCATCAATAGGGTAAACACACCTGTGGTCAGCGCTGCTAGCGACATAAACGCCATTACCGCTTGGGTCACATCGTTCGAGACCACCTTATCTTGATAACGGATGGGGATGATCGCGGAGGGGTGCACCAATTGATGCAATTGGCGACGAATGATTTTAAAGGTAACAATATCGCGAATAATTTTATTGCCGCCCGCCGTTGAGCCTGAGCACCCGCCAAGATAGGCACAAAACACCAGGAATAAGGCGGTTGCCGCTGGCCACGAGCTTAGATCCGCTGCCCCAAACCCAGTACTGGTAATGAACGAAACCACATGAAACGCTGCAAAGCTCAGTGACATCCAGAGCGATTCATAACGGGCTTCACCATAAAGGTAAAAGCCCAGTACCAGAGATAAGCAGGCCACTACAATCAAAAACACGCGTGACTCTTCATCATCGATATACAGCTTTAAACCGCGCCAACCGATACGGAAAATGCGAAAATGTAAACCAAAGTTGATCGCCCCCAACAGCATAAAAACATTAGAAATCATTAAGATAAGATGGCTTTGAAAGTGCCACATACTGGCATCGTGGGTGGAGAATCCCCCCGTTGAGACGGTAGAAAAGCTATGTGCGATCGCATCGTACGCGCTCATCCCGGCCATATAATAGGCCAGCGCACATGCGATGGTGATCACCACATATACCCCCCACAAATAGTGGGCTGTTTTTGAAATGCGGGGGGAGAGTTTTTCGTCTTTGATTGGTCCAGGTGTTTCCGCTTTTAATAGCCGCATGCCACCCACATTGAGCATCGGCAATACCGCAACCACGAAGATCACCACGCCAAGGCCCCCCATCCATTGTAAAAACTGGCGGTAGAGCAAGAACGAAGCAGGCATATTGTCCAGGCCACTTAAAATGGTGGCACCCGCCGTACTCAAGGCACTGATCGACTCAAAGGTAGCATCGGTAAAATTGACCCCAGTGACCAACTCGATCGGAATACCGCCAAGCAACCCCACCAGTATCCAGGTCAGCGTCGAAAATAGTAGAGCATCGCGAAAAGTGACCTGATTGAGTTTGCTTTGCCGAAAAAGCCACGAGATGGCCAATGATGAAATCATCATTAGCAAGGAAGGGTAAAAGAAATCGGTTGAGACACCATCGCGGAAAATAAAAAGCGATAAGAGTCCAAAAACAAATTGGACAACACCCATCCATAAAATAGGCATGCCCAGAAGACGCAGGGTATTTTTAAAGTTAATCATGACAGAGGCAACTCATCATTAACACGCTCGTGGTTTATCGATCCATCGCCACCACGCGTAGCGACAAACAGTGGCGTGACGCTTATCACCTCACCGCTTAACTATATCGGTCTTGTTCCAGAATGTCATGGTGGATTAAAGACCTCATATCTACGTCGTTAATACCCTGCATACAAGGCATTACATCGCAGACACGTTATAAAAAAGCCGGGCATCACTGCCCGGCTTCCTACTTTTACTGTGCTTGACGACGTTCGCCGCGCGCAGGGCCACCACGACGCTCGTTGCCGCGGTCACGATTGAAACGACGTTCGCCACGGCCACGTTCATTGCGGCCACGACCACCGCCATTGCGGTCACCACCGCGACGCTCGCGCATGATTTGACCTTCAACACGCTGTGCATTGGTCTCTTTTTGACGAATACGCAGTTTTTGCAATTGTGCAAACACGTCTTTCGGCATGGTTTTAGGCAGCTGTACAAACGTGTGTGCCGGTGCCAGTTTAATCGCGCCAATGTTTTGCTTGTTTAAGCCAAGCTCATTGGCAATTGCACCGACGATATCTTTAACTTGTACACCTTGCTCACGACCCACGTCCAACTGATAAGTATCCCAATCAGCCGGGTTAGTATCACGACGGTCAGTACCATTTTGACGATCGTCACGACGACGTTCACGGCGTTGTTTCTCACGCTCCATCGCTGCAATCATCGGGTCTGGACCTTTGTAGAACAATGGACGCTTGCCTTGCTGGCGTTGCAGCAACATCGCCGCCAAAGTGGTTGCATCCACATCGATATCGTTTTGCAGTTGCTCAATCAGCTCAACGAAAGGTGCCATGGCATCGCCATCTTTCTTCTCAGCCAACTCGCCCGCTAGCTGAGCGACACGCGCTTCCGCCACTTTATCGCGGTTTGGAAGCTGAATTTCTTCCATTTTGGTCTGCGTGACACGCTCAACCGTGCGTAGCATGCGCATTTGGTTAGGACGCACCAACAGAATCGCTTTACCGGCACGGCCTGCACGCCCCGTACGACCAATACGGTGAATGTACGATTCGGCATCAAACGGAATGTCGTAGTTAAACACGTGAGTGATACGCGGCACATCAAGGCCACGTGCCACGACGTCGGTCGCGACCAAAATATCAATCACACCACGCTTTAAGTGATCAACCGTGCGCTCACGCAGTGACTGTGGGATGTCCCCATGCAATGCCGCGGCTTTAAAACCACGCGCTGATAACCAGTCGGCAAGGCGCTCAGTATCTTGACGGGTACGCACAAACACGATTGAAGCGTCGGTATCTTGCGTTTCTAGCAGACGGCTCATGGCTTCGTCTTTTTCAACGCCTTTAACCACCCAGAACTGCTGCTCAACTTTTTCAACGGTGCGATTACTTCCCGCCACATCAACACGCGCCGGTTCACGCAAGAAGCGGTCAACAATTTGTTTAACGATAGGAGGCATGGTTGCCGAGAACAGGATACGCTGTGCACTCTCAGGCGCTTGCTCCATGATCCAGGTAACATCGTCCACAAAGCCCATTTTGAGCATTTCATCCGCTTCGTCGAGGATAAAGGTATGCACTTCGTCAAGCTTCAAGCGATCGCGGTTGATCAAATCTTTCACACGCCCTGGTGTGCCCACCACGATGTGCGCGCCGCTTTTTAGCGCTTTCATTTGGTCAACAATCGATGCACCACCATAGATCTCAAGCACTTTGAGGCCTTTGATGTTCTGTGCCAGCGTCTTCATTTCCGCCGCGACTTGGATAGCAAGCTCACGAGTCGGAGCCATAATGATAGCTTGTGGTTTACGCTGGCTTAGATCGACTTTGTTCAGTAGTGGCAGCGAAAATGCAGCGGTTTTACCTGTACCGGTTTGTGCTTTACCAAGTGCGTCACGGCCTTCAAGAAGAACAGGGATGGAAGCGGCTTGAATTGGTGTCGGTGTTTCAAAGCCCATTGAGTCAAGCGCAGACAAAAGGGTGTCGGCCAGATCTAACTGGCGAAATTTGGTTACAGATTCTTGCATTGGGATCCCAATCTATAGAGTGTAGCGAAACGGGGCCCCTCAAGCGTTCTGCTCAACCATGCAACACTGTCTTTCATGCAGTGACAGTCACCAGCGCCATGGGCCTCGGTCATTAAGGATGTGCATTCTGCGCTATTTACACCAAAAAAGCCAGAAAAAGTTGAACAAGTTCACAAAATTTGCGGCGTGTGGGCAGGTTTATAGCAATTTGTTCACAGAGGCATCGAAATCCGCAGGTATTCCCCGCACTTTCCATGCATTTAAGTCAGGTCACAGGATTTTAGTGCCACGGGTTGGTTTTGAAACAGTGAATCCGTATAGTGTGGCGATCCGTTTATCGAGACCCGAGTTATGTTTCAAGACAATCCCCTGCTAGCACAGCTAAAGCAACAGATCCAAGAAACCTTGCCCAAAAAAGAAGGCCAGGTAAAAGCCACCGAAAAAGGCTTCGGCTTCCTCGAAGTTGATGACAAAACCAGCCTTTTCATTCCGCCTCCTTATATGAAGAAAGTGCTTCATGGTGATCGTGTAGAAGCCTTTGTTCGCACCGAGAAAGACCGCGAAGTGGCTGAGCCGGATACGCTGGTAGAAGCCAGCTTAGATCGCTTTATTGGCCGTGTGCAGTGGATCCGTAATCGCTTAAACGTCGTCCCCGATCACCCGCAAATGAAAGACGCTCTGCGCGCTAAAACGCAGCGTGGCTTGTCGCAAGACAACTTGAAAGAAGGTGACTGGGTCGTGGCGTCCCTCATCCGCCACCCACTGAAAGGCGATGACAACTTTATGTGCCAGGTCAGTGAAAAAATCACCGATGCGGACGATAAAATTGCCCCTTGGTGGGTCACGCTGGCCAAACACAACTTGCCCAACCAAGAGCCAGCGCCAAAAGATGCGTGGCCATTGTTGGAGCAAGGGCTAGAGCGTCGCGACCTGACTGATTTACCGTTTGTGACCATCGACAGCGAATCCACCAAAGACATGGATGATGCTCTGTATGTAAAAGCTAACCCGCAAGGTGGCTTCACCATGACAGTGGCTATCGCCGATCCAACAGCATACATCGATGCCGATGAGGCGCTTGATCAAGTCGCTCGTGACCGTGGGTTCACTATTTACTTGCCTGGGCGCAACATCCCAATGCTGCCTCGTGATCTCAGTGATGACTTATGTTCACTGCGTGCAAACGAAAAGCGCCCAGCACTATGCTGCACCTTTAATATCGATGCTGATGGCACCATTGCCGACGATGCTGAATTCTTCTCCGCTTGGATCCAATCACACGGTCAGCTTGCTTACGATAAAGTCTCTGATTACATCGAACTCGGTGAACAAGCGCAGTGGCAGCCAGAGAGCAGCGACATTGCGGATCAAATCCATCAATTACATCAATTTGCGCTAGCCCGTATTCAGTGGCGTGAGACGCATGCCGTCACCTTCCCCGACCGTCCTGACTACCGCTTTGAACTCAGCGAAGATAACGATGTGATTGCTATCCACACCGATCAGCGTCGTATCGCTAACCGTATCGTGGAAGAGTCAATGATCAGCGCCAACATCTGCGCGGGTCGAAAGCTTCGTGACGCATTCGGGTTTGGTATCTTTAACACACACGCCGGCTTTAACAGTGAAAAACTCGACGACGTGGTCGAGCTAGTAAAAGCGCATGACGGCGAGGCGGACAGCGAAAGCCTAGCCACCGTCGAAGGCTTCAGTGCGCTCCGTCGCTGGCTAAACAGCCTAGATACCACCTATCTCGATAATCGCTTACGCCGTTTCCAAGCATACAGCGAGATTGGCCATGAGCCAGCGCCACACTACGCGATGGGCCTAGATGTCTACGCCACGTGGACATCACCTATCCGTAAATACGGCGATATGATTAACCACCGTTTGCTCAAAGCGATTATTCGCGGCGAAACAGAGGCCAATGCCCCTGCCGATACCGTGGGTGAAGAGCTTGCCGGCCACCGTAAACATCACCGTATGGCTGAGCGTGATGTCGCTGACTGGCTATACACCCGCTTGCTCAAGCCAGAAGTTGAAGCGCAAACCCGCTATACCGCTGAGATTTTTGACATCAACCGGGCCGGAATGCGTGTACGCTTGCTGGAAAACGGCGCGCCTGCCTTTATTCCATCGTCGCTGATCATCGATAACAAAAGCCGGATTGCCTGCGATAAAGAAACAGGCACAGTCACTATCGACGGTAACGTTGAGTTCAAGCTCGGTGATAGCCTAGAAGTGGTGATTGCCGATATTAAAGAGACAACGCGCTCGATTGTGGCCAAGCCGACCCAGGTATTTACCCTGCCTGAGGCGTCACAGAGCGAATAAACGTGTTCTCGCTCTAACCACGCACGTCATGCGAAACGTCAGCAGAAAGCCAAGCCATCGCTTGGCTTTCTTTTTGCCCCCAGAATGATAATCTAATCATTAAATTAAAGAGACTCGCTAGACCATTGCTGTTATCACATTCTGAGCGTCAGGCCATCCCCTAACAAGCGATCCGTGGTAAGTTAATGGTGTTACCTCAACCCAATAAGAGGTTTCATGGGATTTTTGCGTTCATCCGTGGTCCGTATGGGGACGCCCATTGTTTTACTGCTGCTGCTTGCCGCGAGCTATCAACCCTTGATTGCTGCGCTAGCCCCCTATTACAACTTAATTTACGCAGCGCCGTATTTTCTGTTATTCACCGCACTACTTTTAAGCCACTTATTCAAAAGCGCCCGTGTCGGTATGATGGTCGTGATCTTATTGGTGGGATACACAGTGATCCTTACGCGGCTGCAGTCTCCACTCAATCACGGCACAACCTACATGGAGTACTTGCTGCTCACCGTCGCCCTTCCGATTAACTTGCTGTATATGATCATCGTGCGTGATCAAAAACTCACCTCTCGGTTTGGTCTGTTCTTTTTCCTCGCGATTGGTATGGAAATTGGTTGGTGCGGCCTTTTGGTGCAGCAATTCGGTGAACTCTCCACCTACCTCCATCAGCATCCGGTATTAGTCAGAGTGACCGCCGTTAGCCCCATGCCGCTGCTGCTGATCGTGTTGCTCTCGATTTTGGTCTGTGTCAGCACCATTCGACTGTTGCGCAAAAATAGCATTGAAGATCATGCCGCCTTCGTCAGTGTATTATGCGGTGTCACGACCTTGGTGTTTTTTAATGTGCCTTTCATTTCTTCGCTGATATTTTCATTGGCCGGCGTGTTATTAATTGCCAACCAAGTCTCGCTAAGCCACCAACTGGCATTCATTGATGGGCTTACCGAAATTGCGGGGCGTCGCGCACTTGAAGACGAGCTCAAACACCTAGGCAGACAATACACGCTCGCCATGCTGGATGTGGATCACTTTAAGCACTTCAATGATAAATACGGTCACGAAACCGGCGATGATGTTCTTAAGCTCGTTGCCAAACATATGGCACATTGTGAAGGAGGAGCCAGTGCCTTTCGCTACGGCGGTGAAGAATTTACCCTGCTATTCAAAGGAAAAACCACTGAGCATTGCTTGCCGTTTCTCGACGCCCTACGTGAGGACATCGCCAACTACCCTTTGATACTGCGTGATGAATCTCGTCCTCATGATGACAAGCAAGGCCGACAAAAGCGTGGACGTGCAAGCGAACAAAAGCCCGTTAATATTACTGTCAGTATTGGCTTTGCCGATGCCTCACAAGCCGACACGCCCGATGAGGTATTGCAGTTAGCGGATAAAGCCTTGTACAAAGCCAAAGAAGCAGGGCGCAACTGCATTAAGGGCAGCGTATGAAACATGTTTTAGTGATACCTTTTTTAGCCTTGATGTTAGCAGGCTGTGTCACGCAGCGTGACGCGGCAACAACATCTGATATGCCTAGTTCGGACAGGACGATTAGCGATCAAGCGCTAGACCAAGCACTTACTCAACTTTATCGTCAGTGGCAAGGCACCCCCTATCGGTGGGGAGGCACCACGCGGCAAGGTATTGATTGTTCCGCTTACACCCAACACGTGTATCAATCGGCGCTCGCTACCCCACTACCGCGCACCACCCACGGCCAAGCAAAAACCGGCTATGCCATTGATTATCAATCCGCACGCCAAGGGGATCTGGTGTTTTTTCATATTCGCCCCGGCCTTCGCCATGTGGGCATCTTTCTGGGTGGACAGCGTTTTATGCATGCTTCCGCCTCAAAGGGCGTGACAGTGTCACGACTAGATAACCCTTATTGGCAAGCGCGCTTCTGGCAATTCCGTCGTTATTTCTAAGGCGAGGCTTTTACCGAGTCAGCCAGTTCGCAACAGGGTTGATACCGCGGACACGTGACGACATGATCATTGACCATGCCGAGCGCTTGCATCAGCGAATAACAAATCGTCTCACCCACAAATTTAAAGCCGCGCTTTTTCAAAAAACGGCTCATGGCGCGGGACTCGTCCGTCGCGGTAGCGACATCGGCATCCGATTGGTGATGGTTTACAATGGGCACGCCGCCGGTAAACTGCCAAAGGGCTTTAGCCAATGAACCGTACTCCTCCACCAGCGTCACCGCCGCCTTGGCATTGGTAAATACAGAGGCTACCTTCAAACGATTACGGACAATTTCATGGTTGGCCATGATCTCAGCGATATTCGGTTCGGCCACGTTCGCGAGTTGGTAAAAGTCGAAATCGAAGAAAGCCGCGCGATAAGCCGCACGCTTTTGTAAGATGAGGCGCCAACTCAACCCAGCTTGAGCGCCCTCTAAACAAATGAATTCAAAAATCAGCTGATCATCAAATGTCGGCACACCCCACTCGCTATCGTGGTATGCCCGCTCAGCTTCACTGTGTTGTGCCCATTGGCAAATGTCCATCTTTTCCCTCACCCTTGTCATACAATCGTTGCGCAGCCGTTTTGTTGCTTGTGGCACGAAATCAGCGGCTTAACCTTGCAAAAGCTATCGTTTCGCTGAATATCACGCTATCTTTGATCGCGATAAGTTCATGAAACGTAATAAAACCGTTACTCCCTGTTGTTGATGACATCCATAAACAGAAAGGAAAACGCGTGACAAAAAAGCATCTCTTGATCACTGGCGCCGGGCAGCGTATCGGCTACGCACTTGCCTGTCACTTTCTTCACCAAGGTCATCAGGTGACCCTATCTTATCGCACCGAACGGCCTCAAGTGGCTGACTTACGTGCACGCGGCGCACACTGTCTCCAAGCCGACTTTTCCTCTGATGAGGGCGTGTACGCATTTATCGAGTCGCTCGATGCGATGCATCCGACCTTCGATACCGTAATACACAACGCATCGTCGTGGGACAGTGAAACGCAAAGCCAAGATATTGCCACGTTATTCGATAATATGATGCAAATTCACGCCAAAACGCCTTATCTCATTAACATGGCCGCGTCACGCTGGATGCAGCAGGGCGATATTATTCACCTTACCGACTATGTCGCGCAAAAGGGCAGCGCTAAGCATACCGCCTACGCAACCAGCAAAGCGGCGCTAGAAAACCTGACGCTCTCCTTCGCGCAAAAGCTTGCGCCACATATTAAGGTGAACAGCATTTCACCTGCGCTAATCATGTTCAACGAAGGCGATGATGACGCCTATCGTGATAAAGCTCGCCGTAAATCGATTTTAGGCACTGTACCGGGTGAACAAGAGGTAGTGAATGCCTGCGGATTTATTCTCGCCAGTCAACATATGACCGGCCAATCTATCAAGCTGGATGGCGGACGCCATCTCATTTAATTTCGTGACCAGGGAAAGATTATGAACGACGCTGTCATTAAAGTAACCAACCTGCGCCTGCGTACTTACATTGGTTTTAATCCCGACGAGCAAGAGAAAAAACAAGATGTAGTGATCAATGTTGAGATCCACTATCCCGGCCACAAAGCCTGTGAAGAAGACAACGTAGATGATGCACTCAACTATAAAGTGATCACGAAAGCGATTATCGATTACGTCGAAAATGGCCGTTTTTTATTGCTGGAGAAGCTTGTGGCAGGCGTGCTAGACATTGCACGTGATCATCACTGGGTGCGCTATGCGCAAGTCACCATTGATAAGCCTCACGCACTTCGCTTCGCTGATTCCGTCTCTCTGAGCTTGAGCTGGACCGCCGACGAGGCCTAATCCAGTCAAGAGTTCGTTAGAATTATTCGAACATCTTGTTCAAGGGGAAACGGTTCTGAATTACCATTCACCCTATATACTGTGTTGGCATAGTGAATAGGAGCTGCAACGATGACAACGAAAACGGGCTACGATCTGATAATGCGTACGCTACACTGGCTATCAACCATTGTGATCATTGGTCTTTTCGCTGTTGGGCTTTGGATGGTCGATCTCAGTTATTACAGCAGCTGGTATCAGACGGCGCCGCATTGGCACAAATCCATTGGGTTATTGCTCGCCCTTGCCACCTTGTTTAGGCTCGTGTGGAAAGCGACACACACCATGCCTGCTGTCGAAGGCAAAGCGTGGGAGCGTAAAGCGGCAACGGCTGGGCATCATACAATCTATCTGTTGCTTATCACTTTGTTTGTCTCCGGTTATCTGATCTCAACATCAGATGGGCGAGGGATAGATGTCTTCACTTGGTTTACCGTGCCAAGCGCCGGTGAGCTTTTCCCCAACCAGTCAGATATTGCTGGGGATGTACACTACTACGTTGCCATTACCTTGATTGTATTGGCCGCTGGCCATGCAGTCATGGCACTTAAACACCACTTTATTGATAAAGACAATACGTTACGGAAGATGATCGGAGGAAACTCGAAATGAAAAAACTCATGTTAGCCATGGGAATGAGCGCCGCGACACTCTTATCTGGGCCTGCACTCGCAGACACTTATATGATTGACACCAAGGGCGCACACGCCTCGGTCAACTTCAAAGTGCCACACCTAGGTTACAGCTTTATCAAAGGTCGCTTTAATCAGTTCGACGGCCAGTTTGAATTCGACCCAGACAACATTGGCGCATCCAGTGTCTCTGTCACTATTGATACAACCAGTGTCGATTCTAACCACGCCGAGCGTGATAAGCACATTCGTAGCGGTGACTTCTTGGATGTGGGCGAGTATGGCCAAGCATCCTTTGAAAGCACCAAGGTCACCGACAACGGCGACGGCTCAATGACCATTGCAGGCGATCTCACCTTGCATGGTCAAACCAAGCCGATTGAAATCGACGCAGAACTGGTTGGCCACGGTGAAGATCCATGGGGCAACTACCGCGCAGGCTTTATGGGTAACACCCGTCTTGAGCTCGAAGACTTCGGTATTCCTACCATGGGCCCTGCCACCTATGTTGATATGGAGCTTCACGTCGAAGGTATCCGTCAATAAGCGGCGAGTCTCTCACCATCCGAATCCAAACGCCCCGGCATCTGCTGGGGTGTTTTTTATCGACCACTAAAACATTCACTATACTCATGAAAAGCGACGCCTTGGTCTGGCGATGATATCCATTGTTCGATAAGGATACCTATCTATGAGGCCCACCTCTTTTAAGCGTTTTTTCCTTGTTTTTGCTCTCTGTATCTTCACTCTCTCTGCGTATGGCAAGATGAAAATCATTACCGCAGTGAACGACGCCTGGCCACCTTACGTCACCCGCGATAATGCAAGACCCGGCTTTTCTGTTGAAGTTGTCACCGCGGCACTCCATACGCAAGGCTACGATATCGAATTTCTACTCTTCCCTTGGGCGCGCGGCTTACACGAAGTCAGAAACGCACGCATCGACTTAATTACCACCACCTGGTACACCGACGCACGCAGTGAATATCTCGTTTACAGTGATCCCTATTTCGCAACCAATATCGATATTATGATGCGAAAAGATACAATTTTTGATTATAACGGCCCTAAAAGCCTCAAGGGAAAACGTATCGCCAGCGTACGTGACTACGGCTATGATCAATGGTTTTTAGACGCAGAATATTTTCAGCGAGTGGAAACCACCTCACTGATGTCTAGCTTACAAATGCTCGCCGCCGGTCGCGTTGATATGGCGGTGGGCAATCGCTTTGTCATGCAACAAGAGCTCGAACCTTTAAACCTAGATACTGATGATTTTCACTTTTCTCCCACCCCGATGATCAAACAGCACATCCATGTCACCGCCGGCAAAGCCAACCCTAAAGCGCAAGAATACATTCAAGCCTTTAACCGCGGGTTGGAAATAATCAAACAAAATGGCACCTTTGACGATTTGAAGCAAAAATACGGGCTGCTCTTACCAGACGATACCACTGCAAACTGAAACCCAATCGTCATAGTTGTTGTCTAGGATGGACGGCATGAAAAACAATCAGCAATTGGCTATGACTGCACCTATCAACATCGCATTTTTTGATCTCGACGAAACCCTGATCGCCACCGATACCAAACAAGCGTGGCTGGATTATTTATACCAACAAGGGCACGCGTCGAGTGATCGAGTCGCTCAAGAGCAGCAAGCCTATATCGACTTTAAAAAGGGTCGAATTAACCTTGAACAATATATGCACGTTCAGCTTACCCCACTCAAAGGCCGCTCAACCCAAACGGTCGATGATTGGGCCACGGACTTTATCGATAGGCTCGTCGCCCCAGTGGTGGTTCCGCAAGCGTTAGAACGCATTGAATGGCATCGCAACCGTGGCGACCACTGCGTGCTGGTTTCTAATACCGCCGCACACTTAGCAAGACCGATTGGCGCATTACTCAAACTCGACACTGTGATCGCAATTGAGCTCGAAACCATTAATGGTGTTTATACGGGCAGTATTTCTCATTGTGTACGTGATTTTCGTGGTAAGCATGACTATATGCAGGCATGGCTCTCTGACCGCCACGACACCGTAGGTCACACCTACGGCTACAGTGATTCGCACTGGGATGTGCCGCTTCTCGAACAAGTTGATAATGCGTTTGCAGTGAACCCCGATCCACACCTAAGTCTGCACGCACAAAAGAAAGATTGGACCATCATGGAGTGGGCGAGACACGATACCATTCGCGATTAATCTGTCATGCACCTTACGTGCAAATACACAAATGCAATCTCTCACGGGCGCTATCGGCGTCCTTTTTAACAATACTTACTTGAGAATGATTATCATAACCGTTATCTTTAACTTATGATCGGCTGGCGGCACCGCGCCGTAGTCACACGCATCGTTAAAGAGATAAAGGCTTATGAAGAAGAACATCATCATTATCGTCGCGCTCTTGCTCTCTCCACTGGCGCACGCGGACAAGTTAAAAGTGGTGACCAGCTTTACCATTCTCGCTGATATGGCCGCTAACGTAGCGGGTGATCATGCCGAGGTAGTGTCACTTACTAAACCCGGTGCTGAGATCCACAACTACCAACCCACCCCGGGGGATATTCTGCGTGCGCAAGGTGCGGATGTGGTGATGTGGAACGGATTAGGCCTAGAGCGTTGGTTCGAACGTTTTTTCCAGCACATCGATAAAGTGCCGAATGTGATCTTATCTGAGGGCGTGGAGCCGATTGTGATTGCCTCGGGCCCGTATCGCGGCAAACCCAATCCGCACGCGTGGATGTCGCCCTCTGATGCAATGCGATACGTTGATAATATCGAGCAAGCCCTGATTAAGTACGATCCTGCCAATCAAACGCACTACCAAGCCAATGCCAAAGCCTACAAGGCACAAATTCAAGCCGTGTTCGCGCGTGCACAAGACGCACTATCCGCTGTCCCCGAATCCCAGCGTTGGCTAGTAAGCAGCGAAGGCGCTTTCTCTTATCTGGCGCGTGATTTAAACCTCAACGAAGCCTATTTATGGCCGATAAACGCTGAGCGTCAGGGCACACCGCAACAAGTTCGCGCGCTGATTGATACCGTACGAGAACACCAAGTGCGAGCTGTCTTCTCTGAAAGTACCGTGTCTGATGCGCCCGCTAAACAAGTCGCCGCGGAAACCGACGCGCACTATGGCGGCATTTTATATGTCGATTCGCTCAGTCAAGCTGACGGACCCGTCCCTGACTATCTATCCTTACTGACAGTGACCACAGAAACCGTCTTAGCGGGGTTGCGCCATGACGCACTATGATTTAACCGACGACACGCCCAGTGTGTTAGATGTCAACGAGGTACGTGTCGTCTATCGAAACGGCTTGTGTGCCCTTGAGCACGCCAGCTTCTCGCTGCCAGCGCAAACCATCACTGCCTTGGTGGGTGCCAATGGCAGCGGCAAATCCACCTTGTTTAAAGCCATCATGGGGTTTGTGAATCCTGGCAGTGGCAGCATTGCGGTCAACGGTACTCCCATTAAGCAAGCGCAAAAAGCAGGCTTGGTCGCTTATGTCCCTCAATCCGAAGAGATCGACTGGTCGTTCCCGGTGTTAGTGGAAGATGTAGTAATGATGGGCCGCTACGGCAAGATGTCATTTATGCGTCGCCCCAAAGCGGCGGATCATCAAGCGGTGGATGAGGCCTTGGCCCGGGTAGATATGAGTGCATTTCGCCAGCGCCAAATTGGCGAACTGTCCGGCGGACAGAAAAAACGCGTTTTTCTCGCCCGCGCCTTGGCTCAGCACAGCCCGCTTATTCTACTGGATGAGCCCTTTACTGGCGTAGATGTCACCAGTGAAGAGTCGATTATGCGTTTGCTGCTCGAGCTCAAAGACGAAGGCAAAACCATTTTAATCGCCACCCATAACCTTGGCACCGTACCCGACTTTTGCGATCGCACCGTGTTGGTCAATCGCGCGGTGGTGGCAGGCGGGCGCACCGAACATGTGTTTACTACCGAGAATCTCAGTGCCATTTTTGGCGGCAAACTGCGCCAGTATGTCATGCCTAGCGATCAGCTCCACCAAGACGCCGATCCGCGCGAGCTATCGGTGATTTCCGACGACGAGCGGCCCTTGGTGGTGTATGGCAAGCGCGAACAAAGCGCGCAGGAGCGCCGCGAATGAGCTTACTCGATCCCCTCGCCTATCAATACATGCAAAAAGCATTGCTGGTCACCACTTTGATTGGCGGCGTGTGCGGCTTGCTCTCCGCCTTTTTGATGCTCAAAGGCTGGTCGCTGATGGGCGATGCCCTCTCCCATGCGATTGTACCGGGCGTTGCCGGCGCTTATATGCTAGGCCTGCCCTTTTCGCTCGGTGCCTTTGTTGCCGGCGGCATGGCCGCGAGTGTGATGCTGTTTTTGCACCAACGCAGCCACATCAAACAAGATGCGATCATCGGTTTGATTTTTTCGAGCTTTTTCGCCTTCGGCCTCTTTTTAGTCTCCATTTCGCCCGTCGCGGTCGATATTCAACAAATTATGCTGGGTAATTTGCTCGCCATTGCCCCACTCGATGCGGTGCAAATGCTGATCATTGCCTTGGTGAGCCTCACCGTACTGGCGGTGAAATGGCGTGATTTTATGCTGACCTTTTTCGATGAAAGCCACGCCCGCTGCATTGGTTTACCTGTAGTGGGACTCAAAGTGCTGTTTTTTGCGCTGCTCAGCGCCTGCACCATGGCGGCACTTAAAAGTGTCGGTGCCTTTTTGGTGATTTGCTTGGTGATCGCCCCCGGCGCCACCGCCTATTTATTGAGTGATCGCTTTGGGCCCGTGTTGGTGCTAAGCGGTGTCATCGGCACACTCACCTCACTGTTTGGGGTGTACATCAGCTATTTCGCCAACCTTAACGCCGGCGCACTGATTGTGCTGGCCCAAGTGGGACTCTTCCTAGCCGCCTTTGTGTTTGGCCCTAAACACGGTTTACTCGCGCGGCGCGCCAAACGTCAGGAGGCACTGCAATGAATCCGTATCAACTGACTTTTATGCAAGATGCACTGCTGATGGCCGTCTTAGTGGCACTGCCCTGCGCGCTGCTTTCTTGCTATTTAGTATTAAAAGGCTGGTCGTTAATTGGCGATGCGGTAGCTCACGCGGTGCTGCCGGGATTGGTGTTGGCAAACTTATTTGGCCTGCCGCTGATTGTCGGCGCCTTTGCCGCCGGCTCCGCATGCGCCACCAGTGTGCATTGGCTCAAACAAAATAGCCGTGTGAAAGAAGACACCTTGCTGGGGATTGTGTTTTCTGGCTTTTTCGCGCTGGGGCTGATTTTGCAAGGCCAGTTCCCGTCTGATTTGCACCTTGACCATATTCTGTTTGGTAACCTATTGGGGATTAACCACCAACAACTGCTCACCGCCGCCATCACCGGCTTGGTCGTGCTCGCGCTCGTGCTGCTTAAAGGGCGAGATTTAATGCTGCTATCGTTCGACCCTGCACAAGCCAGCGTGCTCGGGCTCCCAGTACAAAAGCTTCACTGGCTCCTGCTCTCGGTGATGATTGCCACCATTGTGGCGGGGTTACATGCTGTGGGGATTATCTTAGTGGTGGCGATGTTGATTGCACCGGGCGTCACCGCCTTTATGCTCAGCAAACAATTTAGCCGCATGTTATGGATTGCCTGTGCGATCGCCTTAGTCACCGCCGTGGGCGGCGTCACTCTGTCGTTTTACCTCGACAGCGCACCCGGCCCAACCATTGTATTGCTCCTCACCGGCTGCTTCGTGGTGACCTTTGCGTGGCAGCAATATCAAATCCACCGCAACCAACAACGCCCACAGCCGACGCAACAAACAACAAAAGCAACGCGCTCTGCCACCACCCATTCGGCGCAATCACACTAACCGGCATCGCGACGGGCACAGCAGCGTTTCAACCTCAGCAGTGCGCGAGACAGAGCCTCGTTCTAATCGCGCACCACCCCACCAAAACGATTCGCCTTGTATTCTAACCAACTTCTTGTACCCATCTCACAAAACATGGCTTACCTAACACTTTGGACAATAGCGTACGAAAACCAAAACAGCCCTTGATACACTAATCTCAAATCTGCCAGCTCAATGGCGTGTTAGGTGCCGACAACTAGCTGGCGGTAGCATGGCAAAATACAGGCTGGTTAACCTGTTTATCGGCTAGATAAACGCCAAGCATGCGTGTTTATCCGTGATAGATACGCAATTTCGCGGAAAGAGATATGCATGAAGAGAGATAAATTCTATCTATTTCAGTTGGTTATATGAATAAGAGTGCGTATAACGGTTTTGGGAAATCGCGCATGCGCAATAATACAATGTTAAAACTCAAGAGAGAAAATAATGAAAAAAGTTGAAGTAACGATACACTCGGACGGTAGTCCTGTGCCCATCAACCAGTTTTCTGAATATTTTCAACTCTTGAGAGTCTGTTACATTTTGGCACTCGAAGAAATAAGGTTTGAAATGGAGGATGGCGATATTGCTGTTGATACTAGCGTGGAACATCTATCCGGGGCAATTATCCATCACGCAAACAGTCTTTCAGCAGCCGACTTTAATCGATTAACTAAACAGAAACTATCTACCCAAGAAGAGCTGTACATCCAAGATATTATGCGCCGCAACCCTTTTGAAATCGTTTTCTTGGGTATAGGGGTCGCCTTAACGGCCGCCCTCATAGTCTCTGGTGGTAAATTCGAGTTCGGATTGACCAAGCTGAAAATAGAGATTCCACCTTTGGGTGAAGGTATCGCGAAACTCAAACAGGCATTCAAGCAAAAATAGTTAACGTAGCGGTTTTAACAATGCCAGGCACAGTGACGGCTTTTCCATTGCGGCTTCGCCTTCAATACAAATCCGCGCGTGCTGGCGGCGTTATGGATGAGGTTTAAATGCAATCAATCATGGAAATTGACTTAGCCGAGAGGTGGATCAACCAATATCGATTACTGCTCAATGGGTTGGAGTTTGAGCGCGATGATAAAAAGTTGGTATCGATCTCGTTGCTGCATGTTTCACTTGAGCACAATTCTGGAGTTGTTACTTTGGTGAAGGCAGGAGTTCATGGTTCTGCATTTGCACTTTTACGTCCCCAGAGAGATGCGTTTTTACGCGGAATATGGATGTTCAGGTGTGCATCGGCTCACCAACTGATGAACTTTATGGACGGAAAAAATATGCCTGGTATAAAGACGTTACTTGAACAGGTTGAGAAAACAGATGGGTACCGTCACGGTAAGCTTTCGTCAATGATGGCGGCAATCAAGGATATTCTGAATGATCATACTCACGGAGGCCTCTACCAGTCAGCTAGCCGAGACAAAGGCGACCGTATCTCAAGTGGATATGAACCTAAGCAACTGGATTGGCTGATCCGACAGTCGATGATGCTTTCGTTTCTAGCGTGCTTGGAGGTTTGTCATATCTTCAACGATGCCAGGGTTTCACGGGATCTGACGCACGAATTCGATAAAATAATAAGGCAAACGGGTTAGTTTGAGAGATACCATAACAATGCCAAGCACTGCTAAACTGCCGCTTTGCCTCCATTTCGTAGCCGCGCATGTTAGCGGCGTTATAGCTAAAGAGAGTTATGGATTATTTATCACTATTCAGAATGCCAACCCCGATGAAAATCACGGGGAGATCGTCAAGTATCACAAACTCATTTATAAACTCAATTATCCCAATAATTGTTCCAACGAATGAGCAAGTGAAACAGGCATTGGAAATACTTGGCATGGATCACGATAATTTCCAATGTGCCTACTGTGGTGCCACTGCTTCGGAGTGGGATCACTTGCGACCTTTAGTACTTAACAAAAAGCCAACAGGTTATATTTCCGAAATCCACAACTTGGTTCCCGCTTGCGGAAAGTGCAATCAATCAAAGGGCAATAAGCCGTGGCATACTTGGATTACAAGCTCTGCAAAGCTGTCGCCAAAATCTAGAGGTGTGCAAGACCTTAATCACCGCATTGAAAAGCTGCAAAACTATGAGGCATGGCTAGAGCCAACAAAAGTTGATTTTGAATCCGTGGTTGGCAAAGAACAGTGGGAGCAACACTGGGCAAATTGGGAGTCGGTACAAAACACTATGCGCCAAGCTCAATCGTTGGCAACTGAAATAAAACAGACAATAGAAAAAGCATATGTAAAGCTATAAAAAACAATTAACTACGCGCCGGTTATCTCGACGTTAGTTTTCAAAGGAAAACATTGAACAATGATCATCGATGATATTATACAGGGAATAGATGAAGGTGGGCCTAGGAGCTACTACTCTTTTGAAACTTTCATTCAAAATTTATTCAAGCACCATATTGAAAGCCAAGGAAAAGTATTCCAAACTCTAAGTCAACGAGATGGATTTGGCGACGCTATTGCGCCTGAGGGATTCGACTTATTTGAAGGCCCTACCCTTATTGAAATCAAGTTTAACCTTGGAAAAGTGCCACCCACTTTGCTTTTTAAAAGGATAGCCCATCAGTTTAATCATGAGTCGGAAGAACAGAGTATTTCAAATCTCTTGATAATTTCTGCTAGACCAATTTCATCAAGAATGCTTACCAGACTCAAAGAAAGTATTGAACGATATCAACTGCCCTACAAGGTCACTTTTTGGGGGCCAGAAGAATTAAATCGTGTTGCCTCAAAAAACAGAAAAATAGTTAATAAGATAGCCAATAATCTATTTTCATTGAGATTAGAGTCAGCAATCACAAAGCCTCTTAGAGACTGGAAGTTAGAGCGAGAGGAAATCATAGAAAACCTTAAGTTTTGTTATAAAAAAGGTCAGTTCTCTTTGTTTTTAGGTGCTGGAGTTTCAAGTAGTGCAGGAATGCCTGATTGGAATACATTGTTAAACTCACTTTTTGTTACCTACCTTACACAGGAATTTGATGGAGATGTAGCCATTGGTGATGAGGATATTAGTGAGTTAGTTAATAGGCTTAATAGTATTGATGAGCCGTCAGCATTAATGGCTGCAAGATATTTGAGAAAAGGTTTGTCTAAGCGAGAGCATGAAGCACAAGATTTCATAGAAGCAGTTACGAAGAACCTATATAAGCTGAGAAATCCTAAATTCAATATAGATTCAAGGTTGATTAAATCAATTTCCTCCATGTGCTTACCAAGAAGAACAGGGGCAAAAGTCAAGTCAGTTGTTACTTACAATTTTGATGATCTCTTAGAACGACAGCTGACTTCAAACTCTATTCTTCATAGTTGTATCTTTTCAGATAATGAGAGTTATGATCCTGATGAGCTTCCTATATATCATGTACACGGTTTCTTACCTGAAGATAGAAAATCATATCATGGGCTCGATAGCTCAACATTAGTATTTTCAGAGGAAGGTTATCATCAGATATACTCAGATTCATATCACTGGTCAAACCTAGTTCAGCTAAACTCATTTCGTGAGAACAATTGTTTGATGATAGGCCTTTCTATGACAGATCCGAATCTCCGTAGATTACTTGATATATCATCAAAGAACATAGAAAGAAGTAAGCACTTTTCATTTATGAAGAGGCTTTCAAATAACGATTTTTCTTATAACGGAAATGGCAAGGAAAGATCAAAAGTTATTAAAAACATTGATGCTTCAGAAAAATTCTTGGAGCGACATCACACTTTAAATGAAGAGTTAATGAAGGAATTAGGAGTTACTATTATTTGGTATGAATCCTACGATGATATCCCTAATATCATTAATCAAATATTACAGCCTTAAAACTAACACTGCATTTCAACTTACAATCCGTTGAATTCGGCGTCAACTTTATRGTGATAAAAGTCAATTACGTACTATATAGAAACAGTGTATCATTAGCAGAATACCATTCACCCTAGAAGAAAATACATGCAATATCAAACAGTCAGCCAACGTATATACTACTCAAATAAGGAATATGTACCTGTAGGAGAAATTGCCCACTCATTAATTGCTTTTGAAAGCTTAGTGAAGCAAGCACCGGAGGTGCTTGAGGCTCTTTTCCCTGATGCAAAAATTATTGATGTAGAAGTATTTATTAAGGAGATACGCTCTGACAGTATTTGGGAAGATCTTGTTGTTAAGTTTATATTTGGTAATCAACAACGATTTGATGAGTGCATAGATAATACAAGGCAAAAATTGGGTATAGAAAAAATCATGAAAAACAACCCTAATTTCTTATCCGCTATACTGGTGGCGATGATTTTAGCTGGCGGTGCGTATTATCTTGGGAGAACTTCTTCCCCTACGGACAAAGAAGCTAAAGCGACAATCGAGGCGAATAGTAATACTATTATTCAAATTGGTGCTGGTATGGTGGATATGACAGCAGAGGAGTTTACTTCAATAGTTATATCGGCCATTAAAGATAAAGAAAAGTTAGCAGAAAACTCCTCAAAGGTTGTCAAACCTGCCAAACGTGATTCAAAGGCTACGATCACGTTCAACGAAGATCCAAACATTCAAATATCTAATGCGTCAGTTCGAGCTATGCCTGAATATAAGGAGAAATCTGATGAGCGGGAAGACATAATCGAAGATTTTCATGACGTTCGACTAGAAATACGAGCGATTGATTTAGATTCAACTAAGCGAGGCTGGGCTGTTGTAGCTCCGTCATTACACAAACGTCGTGTAAAGTTACAGCTAGATCCTTCAATTAAGCCAATGGACTTGAAGAATCGCCTATCAATTGACGGTCATATAACTGTAGTTTGGGGTACTGATAAGCAAGGTAAAAAGCTACCTAAACTCATATTTTTACGTGAAATATTGAACTAGGTATATCGTAGTAAATACAGCTAACGAGTATGTCGTCAATCGGCGTTGTTGATCAAATTATTCACCTAACACACTAATCCCAAAGGGATTGAACCCATCAATCAACTCAATAACTAACAGGTATCCCAAGTCTTATGACTTTGTTTACCAATGCCTGATTGTATTGCTTCCAATTGCTAATTTTGTACTTGGCTTTACTCATCATCTGATGACCTGTTTTGAGGCTTTGATGATCCGATCGCGGATCGGATGATAAGTTCAATGATTTAGGAAACACAGCCTTTGTTAAATGCCGAATTAGTTCACAAAAAACGAGATTCACATCTCAAAAAAACAACCAAAATAAAACTAGATGTTGAATTTGGTTATAAAACTTGGATCCTATGCACACCAACCAGCTGAATTTAAGAGAAAACTCATGAAAATCATTACTGGAGAAGTATCTCAAGTTCATACTTCTAGTTATCAACAGTCTGAAGGCTCTGAAAATAATAAAAGGCAAGTCACCTATCAAGTTCAAAAATTCTTGTTACATGATAAGCTTTATATTTTTAAGCGACCTGGTTCTGCAATGAACATTAATAATGGCAACACAATCACTATAGCCGTTGGTCTTGGTAAGAATGTGAATCGACTATATAACGTGACTACAGGTGAATATTCGCACAAAAGCCCTCACTCATTTCTTGTGTTGATTTTGACAATGGTAATAGCTGCGATTGGCATATGGAACTTTTCTTTAAAAGATCTAGTTGTCAATTTCTCACCTGAGTATACAAATTATGCATATATTCTATTCTCAATAGTTATTTGCTTTCAGTTTTTTCTATATGCTAGAGAATACATTTTATATAAAAAACTGAAAGAAAAATAGCAAAAATACCATATTCTCAATTATTAGATTTTGTCGATTTTTTATTTCTTTCACTCCCAAAAAGCGGGTCACTGGCAATTAGAGTTTTCCCGTTTTACACCTTTTAGTTTACCAATACCTAGGTTTACGTCCCATCACACAACCTAGCGCCGCTATCCTTGTGACGACCCACTCGCTTACTTAGCTCTCTACTCGAGCGATAGCTCTGTCTTTCGGTGGAACAATTTTGGGAAAGGAATCGTCATTTCTCCATTACCTCTGTCGACTGGCACAACTGCATCCAAGCCTCGGCGGTGCGTGAGACATAACGCTCGCCGTGCCAGACTAACCCCAGTTGCCATTCAATCGCTGGGCTTATCGGTTTCACCAGCAATAACTCACTGTCTTCCAAGCTGGCGCTGAGGCGCTGGCATAAGGGCGCAGGTAAGAACGCCACCCCTGCACCACTTTTCACTAAGGCGGCTAAAAAATCCCACTGACTGCTACGCGCGGCAATAGTTGGCTGATAACCATGCTCTTCACAACGGGCAATAATCCGATCGCTTAAGGTAAATTCAGCGCTATACAGATAAAACGGCTCGTCTTTGACTGCCTGCCATGTCAGGCTTTTTTCCGCGCGCCACACGGCTTGGTTGGGCAGCACCGCATAAATGGGGTGAGTTTGTAAGGGTAAGCTTTGCAAACACTCAGGCTGGGTGTCAGTGAGCATGGTGATTGCCACATCAATCTCACCATTGATCAGGGCTTGTTCGGTGCGCCGCCCACCGTATTCGACAATACTGAGCGCGACATTCGGATATCGTTGGCGGTACTCACGCAATACATTGGCATACAGCGGCCCTATCATCGGTGGCATCCCCAACCTGAGTTGGCCGCGTGCCAGTTGATTGAGATCGTCGAGCTCAGTATTTAGCTGCTCGAACTCAGCAATAATGCTCTGCGCACGCTGATACACCACCTCACCAGCATCGGTTAACCAAAACCGCCTTCCCTCTCGGTGCAACAATGGCTGACCCACATCTTGCTCAAGGTTACGCACCATTTTACTGATTGTCGGTTGCGTCACATGCAACGACGCCGATGCCGCGGTAAAGCTCTGCTTTTCCACCAAGGCAATAAAATAGCGCAACGCACGAATATCCATAAACGGCCCTTAAAAGCTAATCGTTAACCATGCCATTTTGGCATAGTTGATGGCGAAAAAAGCAGAGGAACTGGCACTTGTTACCATGCGTCACTAGGTTACACTTTCGGTAGCATGAAGCAGTCTCTCATTAAGTCTCGCTCACCGCGTTTGATACCCGCTTCTTTTGCCAAGCTCTCCCACTTTGACACGGCTTGGGCGACTTGATGATAAATCTTGTCAGCTGTTTTCACATCGAGTTGAAAGTACTCTGCCACCTCAAACGCTAGGTCAATATCTAAAGCGTTATCTTTGTCGTCAATATTTAAGTGCAGACCGTGGGCATGTTGTGTTGAATTGATGTCGTAGGCGGGTGACAGTCGCCAACCTGTCGTGTCAAAAATAAAGCCATGATTACGTAGGTGATCGTCACTATTGGCAACCATGATATTAAACAGCATACGTCTCCAAAGCTGTGCCAAGTCCGCCCGCGTATTAGAACCATTCTGGATAAGAAACTCCGCTAACTCTAAGTAGCTCGCTCCATCATCATTGCCATCGAAATATTCAAGCTGTGTCATTGCTGACGTAAATTGCAGTCTCCTGCCGTCATCGGTACGATCAAATCGCTTAGTCAGGAAAATATGGTGGTCTGAACCAATGGCCTGCACTTTACATTCAGCCATATTGATCCCAGAGTCCAAGGCCATTTGGTAAACCAAGTATTCCCACAGGCCAATATCATAATCGTCATACCGACTTGGAAACTTTGCCAGCCATAAAGTACCATCGACATCTCTTACAGAAGCTTTCGGCCTAGCTCCGCCCAACGATGACCCTGGTGAGATAAGCATATTCAACCATTTGAGGTAGTCAGGATTATCAAAGTCGGGTTTGTCCTCGATGCCTTGCGCTGCACATTCTAGCTCCGCGAGTGAAGTCATAGCTGGAGCCGCCAGATCGTCATTGTCGTCAAGAAAATTGCCACCATGCTCGGTGCAAAACCTTAAAGCGCCCATTCTAAAAGAGTCATGAACACCGAGGAGATAGTCGGTTTCGTACAATGTGTTCGCTCTACGTCCCTCAATGCGGGCTATAACAGCCTCTCGACGTTGCATCAGCAAGCGCCCCCATCGATCAGGGCAAGAATCCAAGAATATCTTGAAGTTTTTGTCATCTTCAGCGTGCTGCTCGCCACTATATAAATGAAGGCAAGGGTCGATTTGAGAAGCATACTTAGATTTAAGCCAGGTCTTGTCATAGCAAAAGCTGAAATGTTCTTTACCACGGATTCGCGATGCTCTCAGTGTCCCAATAAACAAGGGCGGCTCAGTTTCAATCCAATCAGCGTAGACAAAGATTTCCATTCGTTTGATGCCCTATCGTCTCGTTTTCAACAACTCGATATCTTGCAGTTTCCTACCAAGTTCATCATCGAGCGCGACTTTACCTAGATCGTCTAACAAACCTAGTACGGCGAGCACATTAACATAATGGCCTAACGACACTGTCGGATCGCCTTTTGTGATTTTTCGTAGCGTTGGTTTCGAGATCCCTGTGCGCTGATGCATTCTATCTTGACTGATCCCTCGACGTTTCATCGCCAATAAGATGTTTTCACCCAATTGATGCAATATTTTCATCTGCCGCGGGAACACGGTGGCACCGCGCTTGGGCGGCGATTCCTTATCACACTTCACCATAATGAAATTAAAACTAGATAAAAACTCAGTATATGAAATCATAGTTTCACATTAAAAAGAAATCAAAGACAATCTGATAAGACTCGATTTTGTCAAAAACAACATGACGGACTGCCCATAAAAATGAAACTATAAATTATTTTTAAGGAGTTATATGAAAACATAGTTTCACTTTTATTGCCAGGCATGTATGACGAAAAACTGATTCCTCACGGGACTGGGTCGTCGCTAACGCAGATTTATCGCTCAACAAATCATGCCATTTTGGCATAGTTTAAATAAAAAAAAGTCACTTTATTCACTCTCTGCCAAGACGTAAACTATGAGCCATCTCACAGATTCTTGGCACGCCTTCGATGCAATTGATTAAAAACGCCTTACTTACCTTACTGCAAGTCTTTGTCTTAGCAGGCATTTGGTTTTTGTCTGATTGGTTGGTCACAACCTTTGCTATTCCACTACCGGCCAACCTCACCGGTATGTTGCTGTTGTTAGGCGCATTAATGTTGAAAGTTGTCCGTGCCGATTGGTTACGTCGCGGGGCAGCGTGGCTGTTAGCCGAGATGTTGCTGTTTTTTGTGCCGGCGGTGGTGGCGGTGGTCAACTACCAAGATTTATTGCTGCAAGAAGGCGGTAAGATCATGGTTGTACTGATTTTAAGTACCGCGATGGTGATTGCGTCAACCGCTTGGGTGGTCGATAAAGTGTATCGTTTTGAGGTTAAAATGGCGCGCCGCCGCAGTAATCATCATCACACGCATCATCCTGATCTAAAACCGGAGTGCTAAGCCATGATGTCTTTACCTGCTTGGCTTCACGCCTCGTTATTAAGCGTTACCTGCTTTTTAATGACCCTTGGCTTTTATTACATGAGCAAATGGCTGTATCGCCGTCACCCCTCCATTCTGGTAATGCCATTGTTGCTCGCGCCCTTGCTGATTGTGGCGGTGGTGGTTGGGTTTAACATCCCGTATCAAGACTACATGGCGCAATCGTACTGGCTGCTGTGGCTGCTGGGCCCGGCGACTGTAGCGTTTGCGATCCCCGTGTATGATAACCGCGCGCTCATCCGCCGCCATTGGTTGTCACTATCGATAGGCGTCACAGTGTCTGTGCTGGTCGCCATTACCAGTACCGTGGTGCTAGCGCGGGTGTTTGAGCTATCTGAACTGCTGCAACGCAGTTTGGCGATGCGCTCAATCACCACCCCTTTTGCTGTAGAAGCCACCAAAGCAATTGGCGGGCAAAGCGATCTCACTGCGCTGTTTGTGGTTCTCACTGGGGTGATTGGCATGGCGATTGGTGAAAGTATTCTGACCGTGATTGCGATTCGCTCGCGCTTAGGTCGCGGCGCAAGTTTAGGGGCGTCGGCACACGGAGCGGGCACCGCTAAAGCCTATCAGATAGGCCATGCCGAAGGGGTGGTGTCGAGTGTGGTAATGATGATTGCGGGCATGGTCACTGTGCTGCTTGCGCCTATATTGGGTCAGCTGCTTTGGTAGGTGATCGCTAAAGGCTTTTCTGCGCTACGTTATCTGTAACAACAGAAAAGTGGGAGTGGATGAAAGTTTCTGCTTGATGCGCAGGTCTTGATCCTCACCAACCCTAATAACGAGGCGATCATGAAACAGCACAAATCAATGTGGCGAGTTATCGCGTTCACAGCGTTCAGTTTGCTATCGATAGCAAGTTATGCGGCGGTGAAAGACACTGCCACCACGTCGCAAGGCTACCAAAAGGCGACCCTTGCCGGCGGCTGCTTTTGGTGTACGGAAGCTGATCTTGAAAAACTCGACGGCGTGATTGATGTGGTATCTGGCTACTCAGGCGGTGAGCTTGAAAATCCCACCTATAAAGAGGTTTCGTCCGGCACCAGTGGCCACATTGAGGTGATTGATGTCACCTATGATCCAAAAGTCGTGGATTACGAACAGGTGCTCGATCAGTTTTTCCGTCATATCGACCCCACCGATGACCAAGGCTCGTTCGTTGACCGTGGCCCGCAATATCGTCCCGCGATCTTTTATCGCTCTGAAACCCAAAAGCAAATTGCCGCGGATTTTATGGCGGAAATTGAAGCGTTAGGCGTGTTCAAAAAGCCGCTGAAAACCGAGCTGATCCCGTTCGAGAAATTCTGGCCAGCAGAAAGCTATCATCAGGATTACTACAAAAACCACAGCATTCGCTATAGCTACTACCGCTATGCCTCAGGGCGTGACCAGTATCTGGACGAGATTTTTGGTGACGATCGCAAAGACAATCCGGTCACCTTGCGAGAAATGATTGATGCGCAAAAAGCGGAAGAGATGACAGCAACGAACACCCGCTACTCGCGCCCCTCGGATGAAAAAATTCGCGCGATGTTGTCAGATATTGAGTACGAAGTCACGCAAGAAGACGGTACCGAACCCGCGTTCCGCAACCCGTATTGGGACAACAAGCAAGCCGGGATTTATGTAGATATTGTTTCGGGTGAGCCGCTGTTTTCCTCCACCCATAAGTACAAATCCGGTACCGGCTGGCCGAGCTTCACACAGCCCATCAATGAGCAGTATGTGGTTACCAAGCCGGATAACTCCCTGTTCTACACGCGCACCGAGGTCCGTAGCAAGGTTGCCGATTCGCACCTTGGCCATGTGTTTGAAGATGGCCCCGCCCCCACCGGCTTGCGCTATTGCATGAACTCAGCCGCGATGCGCTTTGTGCCGGTCGATAAAATGGCCGAGGCGGGTTATGAGGATTATCTTTATCTGTTTGAATAACGCAACCAGTGCGTGATTGGCTTGTAAACCTGCGGTAGAGTAAAGCTATACCGCTTTTTTACGCGAGGCATTGGATGCACACGATATTGATCACTGGATTTGAACCCTTCGGCGGCGAGAGTGACAATCCGTCTTGGCAAGTGGCAAAAGCATTAGAAGGCTGGCAGCCTAATGAGGAGTGCATCGTTAAAGCCGTGCGGCTGCCCTGCACTTTTGAAGACAGCTTATCGACGTTACACAGCGCGTTGGAATCGCTCAGTCCGGTGATGGTGATCGCTCTTGGCCAAGCCGGTGGTCGCGCTGAGATAAGCTTGGAGAAAGTAGCGATCAATTATCAAGATGCGCCTATTCCCGACAACGCCGGTAAGCAGCCACATGGCACGCCGGTGGTGTCATCTGGGCCCAATGCCTATTTTTCTACCTTGCCGCTCAACCGTTTAGTGAACGCGTTAAACGAAGCCCATCACCCTGCCAGTATTTCTTACACCGCGGGCACCTTTGTGTGTAATCACGTGTTTTATGGCTTGATGCATGCGCTGGCTCATCATACTGAGGTACGCGCCGGCTTTATCCATATTCCCTACAGCCCAGCACAAGCGTGTAAGCACCGCGCCCCGAGCATGCCAGTGGGTGATGTGGTGGCGGCGATCAAGATAGCCATTGAGTTGAGTTTATTGGATGACGATGTCACCACCGTGTGTGAAGGCATGTTGCACTAACGCAAGATAGATGGCGCTCGGACGATAGCGCCTCGAAGACGGAGCACAGTTGCGATTACCGTGCTCCTAACCCAGTCGCTTAAAACAGCCATTCAGTGACAAGATCGTTGTCGGTTAGCACGCTATCGAGAAAGGCAAACAAGTGCGCATTCATCGGTGCCGTATCAAAGGCGCGAATGGAGGCAGGGTCTTGAATAAAGCGCTTGTTAGCGGCCTCGCCCTCTGGATAGGCGGCGTGCAGTAAGCCTTCAACCGCCAGCGGCGTCAATTCAAGATGGCATTGAAAACCATACACCCGTGGTCCGTACTTCACGATCTGGCGCGGACAGCCTTCGCTACTGGCTAGTACACGACTATTTGGTGTCAGCCCCGGCATATCATTGTGCCAATGGCCCACAATTTCTTGCGGCGCGAAGTGAGGAATGTGCTCATCGATATGGCCATCTTCGCTTAACTGGATGGGGAAGTAGCCAATCTCGGGCTCAGGACTTTTCTGATACGGTGCGCCCAAGGCTTCACCAATCAGTTGCGCGCCGAGGCAAATCCCTAATACCGCACTGCCTTGCTCGATACACTGCTTAATCAGCGCTTGCTCGCGCTGACTATCAAAATGCGGACACTCTGACTGTGGCGTATCTGGACTTTGCGGCCCACCGAGTACCACCAGCAGATCAATGCCTTCACCACTTTCTGGCAACGGCTCGCCCCGATACAAATGACTGGTTGTCACATGATAGGCACGCTCGTCACACCAATCTAAAATGGCACCTGGGCCTTCAAACGCCTCGTGAATAACAAGATGGACGCGCATTCCTCACTCCTTGGGATTTGTTTTACGCACGATTGCGGCTAAGCATACTATATTGAGCGTCGGCCTCAAGCCTTGCCAACCTCGAGTGGCGGGCGCGCCACAAACGCTTGAGTCAGCAATTGAAACAGCTGCTCGGTTGCCGGCAGTTCATCTAGGTGCGCGGCTAATGGAGTATGCACCTTGGCCTCAATGCGATCGGGGTGACCACAAAGCTGATTACACAGCGATACAGGGGCAACAATATGTTGGCAATCCGCATCAATCAGCAAACACGCTTGCGCCAGCATCACCGTTTGTTTAGCATCGCCTGCGCCTAAACGCAGGATACGCTGGGCAGTTCCCACCACTTTTTTGCCGAAAATATTGAGGTTGTAGTCACCATCACAATACGAACCGGGCGTGTCGCCCACCGTCGTTGCAATGCCTAACTGATGGAAAAAAGACTGTAAAATGGTGCAAAAATACTGGTAAGCCGTCTGGATATGATAAGGCGTGTTAGCAGGCCACACCGTCAGATAAGACACGTTAATCACCCCTGGCAGTTGCGGCACCGGCGCCCCGCCTGTTTGGCGGTTATGCACTTGCCAACCTAACGCTGATAACGCGCGGCGCAACTCAGGGGTTTGTGGCCATTTTTGACCCGCCGGCAGTACCAAGGTTTGCGCATCTGGCTGCCAAAGCAGTAATGCCTCGTTGAGTTCGCCCTGCTCTATCCGGCGGATCAGCGCCTGCTCTTTCTCAAATGCAGACGCCACCGACAGCGAGGGATAACGCAAAATCGTTTTTTGAGTCGCCATCGTGCACTCGCTATCGTTATATTCCTATTATTCGGCTATTAACCGAACAAACGCTGCCAAATGCTTGGGTTGCGTTTGTCGTGGTACTCTTCACGCAAGGCATCGATTTGGCGCATCCCTTGTTTTGCTTGGTCGAGATCGCCTTCGCTCAGTGCCGTATCAATCTTATCCAAGGTCACCGCCAATTTATCGAACCCTTCCATAAAGATATCCGCTTTTTCCGGTGGGTAGCTACCTGCTTTGGCTTTCGCGACCAAGGTTTCTAGTTTCGCAACCGGCGCTTGCATGGCTTCGATACTTTGTGCGCTCGCCGCCTCTTTAAAGGTCATTTTCATTTCTYTCATGATCGGCTTGAGCTCAGAGGCCGAGACGTTCAACGACAGCAGCACCGCCACCGCGCCCGTGAGTATGACTTTCTTCATTTTTGCTCCATCTAATTGTTTTTTATTAATAATATTGTGCCGTCATCTTACCCATTTCTCACGGTCTTGCCCAGCGAAGAAGCGTAAACCAATGTAAAGCACTTRCACATTCCCTATCCTGATGGTATGATAGTTGTAAATGATAATGATTTTAAGTTAGATAATATGAAACAGCCAAACTATCACCTCACTCACGTTATCGATACCCAAACCGTCACACCTAATATGCAACGCTTGACCTTACAAAGCGACGCCTTCGCGGGCTTCCCAGCGGAGTGTGAAGGCGGCTATATCAAGCTGCTGTTTGATAAAGCGGGAAGCACAGATCTGAGCGGATTAGCAGAAGGCGAGCGCCCTGTGATGCGCACTTATACCATTCGCCGCTTTATGCCTAGCCAGCAGCAAATTGAAGTAGATATGGTTCGCCATCAAATCGAGCAAGCCGACTGTGGCTTTGCCGCGCGCTGGGCACTGAATGCCCAAGTGGGTGATACCATTAACATTGCCGGCCCTGGGACGATTGCGCCGATTAATCAAGATGCGGATTGGTTCTTTATGGTTGCCGATATGACCGCGTTGCCCGCGCTATCAGCCAAGATCAAAACCTTGCCTCGCGATGCCAAAGGCTATGCGGTGGTTCAGCTCGATGCCGAGGAGGATGCCCAACCACTCGACGCTCCCGCTGGCATGGAGATTATTTGGCTAACCACACCGACATTGGCCGAAACGGTAAAAGCACAGCCTTGGTTAGCAGGGCAAGTGTCCGTGTGGTGTGCCTGTGAATTTGAAAGTATGCGCGCACTGCGCCAATATTTCCGCAATGACCATGACGTCGAGCGTGAGTTTATCTACATCAGCAGCTATTGGAAAAATGGCGTGACCGAAGAAGGCCACAAGGTGATCAAGCGCGAAGATGCGGAGAACAATCAGTAAACCTGACCACTTTTTACCTGCAGTGAGCGTGCTTATCGCGTCTCATCCCGCATAAAAAAAGCGCCGCTATCGGCGCTTTTTTCGATCTTCAACGTTTAGTCGTCAACTTAGTTACCCTGTTTGTCGAGCAAGTCGAAGAAGAAAGCATATTCCAAGGCATCTTCTTTGATGCGCTTAAAGCGCCCCGATGCGCCGCCGTGGCCGGCTTCCATGTCGGTTTTAAACACCAGCGTATGGTTGTCGGTTTTGAACTCACGTAGTTTCGCGACCCATTTCATTGGTTCAAAGTACTGCACTTGTGAGTCATGCAGGCCTGTGGTGACCAACAAGTTGGGATAATCTTGCGCGCTGACGTTGTCGTATGGTGAATAGCTGAGCATGTACTCATAGTAGGTTTTGTCATTCGGGTTGCCCCACTCGTCATACTCGTTGGTGGTCAATGGAATCGACTCATCCAACATGGTGGTGACGATATCCACGAACGGCACATGCGCGGCCACCCCTAAATAAAGCTCTGGCGCTTGGTTGATGATCGCCCCCATTAACAAGCCACCTGCTGAGCCGCCGACGGCAAACACCTTGTCTTTATCGCCATAGCCTTGCGCAGTCAGCGCTTTGGTCACATCAATAAAGTCGTTAAAGGTATTCTTTTTGGTAAGCTTTTTACCATCGTCATACCAAGGGCGACCTAGCATTTCAGAGCCACGGATATGGGCAATAGCAAAGACAAAACCGCGATCTAGCAGGCTTAAACGCGTGGTGGAGAACATGGGCTCCATGGTCGCGCCGTAGGAGCCATAGCCGTATTGATAGAGCGGATTAGTGCCGTCTTTTTTGAAACGGTCTTTACGGTACACCAAAGACACAGGCACTTGCGCGCCATCGCGCGCGGTGATCATCACCCGCTCGGATTGGTAGTTGTCTGGGTTGAAATCGCCCAGCACTTGGTTTTGTTTGAGCATTTCACGTTCGCCCGACGCCAAGTCAAACTCGTAATACGTGCCCGGTGTGGTCAAGCTGGTGTAATACACGCGTACCGCAGAGTTGTCCATTTCTGCATTGCCGGTCAGGTAAGACGCATAGGCCGAGTCGTTAAACCTCAGCTGATATTCCTCCCCAGTGGTGAGGTTACGCACCGTGGTACGCGGCAAGCCATTTTCGCGCTGCTCGTAGACCAAGTGGTTATCAAATAGCGTAAAATCAACTAACTGCACCTTATCGTTTGGCGCGATCACATCTTGCCATTGGCTACGATCGTCACGCTCGCTTTGGTGTACCTTCATCAAGCGAAAGTTCACCGCTTGATAGTTGGTATAGATGTAATACCACTCACCACGCTTTGCCACTTCATATTCGATGCCAGTTTCTCGCGGATAAAATGCTTCGGCGGTGGCATTTGGATCATTGGCATCCACGAGCGATACGCCGCTGGTTTCAGTGCTAGCGTGCCAAATAAAGATTTGCTCACCGTCTTTGCTTTTGCTCAATCCGGTGTAGTAGCTGGTATCCGTTTCTTCGTAAATTAACGCATCAGCGGATTGCGGGGTGCCCAAACGGTGGCGATACACCTGATACCCCAGCAAGGTTTGCGGGTCTTTTTTGATATAGTAGAAGGCTTGGTTATCGTTCTGCCACACAATACTGCTCGAGGCGCCTTCAATCTTATCATCGAGGTACTCACCGGTGGTGAGGTCTTTTACTTGAATGGTATAAACGCGGCGGCTGAGGGTATCTTCCCCATAGGCCAATAGGTTTTCGTTTGGACTAACGCTCAGTTGGCCAATGCTGTAAAACTCATGCCCTTTCGCGAGCGCATTGACATCCAAAATTACCGTTTTGTCGGTGCCGGCAAAGTCTTTCGCACGCACGTAAGTGCGGTATTCATTATCGCCTTCCACTTCGCTGGAATAGAAATAACTGCCTTTTTTGACCGGGACCGAGGCATCGTCTTTGACGATACGCCCCTTGATTTCATCGAATAGTTTGGCCTGCATTGGCTCAGTGTGCGCGAGCACCTGATCGGCATAGGCGTTTTCTTGATTAAGATGGGCGATCACGTCAGGATCTTGGCGTGCATCATCACGCATCCAATAGTAGTTATCCACGCGCGTGTCGCCGTGAATGGTCATTTCATGAGGGATTTTTTTCGCGACAGGCGCACTCAGTTCGCCTGGGCTGGAAGCTTTCACGTGTGACTCTCCTTGAAAACTGCACCCTGAGAGCAAAGACACCGCCAGTGCTCCGGTGAGTAAAATGTATCGGGACATACTTTTCCTTCAGGTTTATTTAGCCATAACAGTAATTTAACAAACAAGCATCTCTTTACTGACCTGAGGGTATTAAGCAAGTTCCAATAAACAATATTCTTTTTATCGTTCGCCAAACAATTGGCTGACGCATCGTTTCTTAATACCAGTCCGTATTATAAGCCTAAAACAGCTAATTCTTATCTTTTAGCCATAAAAGGCTAATTATAGCAAAGTGAGGCTTTGTGTGATCACAACGCCCACTAATGTCGTGATCACTACCGACAATAACGAACCAATTAAAACGTATTCAGTTAGGCTGCGATCGGCAGAACGCGTCAGCTCACCAAAGCGGAAAATCGACTTGGCTGCCAGCACAAAACCGACAGCGGTATAGCTGCCAAGCAAGGTAAAGGTCAGGATCAGAATACGCTCTAAATAGCCAATCAACGCCCCCGCAGCCACGAGGCCATGATAATTGTGTTGATGATCAGAGGGTGAGTCCAACGTGACCGTAAAGCGCTGTAACACGTGACCAATCAATACTGATGTCGGCTTTAAGATCAATAAATAGCCTGTGCCAATTACGACGAGCTCGCTAAACAGAGGCATCTCGGTCAGTCCAACCCAAGGTGGCTGCGCCACAAAACTCAGGGCAATTAGCCCTAGTACCAAAAGGTGTATGCCTTGGCTAACCGTGAAACGGGCCAGTGATGACTGCGCGACGAGTTGGCCATCAAACACTGCCACCACACACTTGGTCACCATGCCAACCAGCAATACACCCAATAGCGGCGAAACGTGCTGGGTCCAAAACACCGCTGGCACCAGTAAACATAAACCGTAGAGGAGCGGTGCAACCGCCCAATCCAGTATTCGTGCGCGTGGTGTCGATTTCGCCCACCAATTCGCAGGCTGTAGATAGAAGTCATAAATAAGGTGGGTCAGTAACAAGGGAACCAGCAAAGAAAGGAAGGCCATCATACTTGCGCCTCCACAGCTTGCTGAAACTCGGCCAACAATGCCTCGATAAGCTCCCAGCCCGCCGCTTTAAGGGACTTACTCACGGTTGCATTCGCGACTCCAAGTGCGGCCGCTAGCTCACCGTACGCAAGTGATTGATCGCGCTGTAATAAAGGCAGCATCATTTCGCATTGACGAGATGTCGCATCGCTGAGTTGCCGGTCAAGATAACGGATCGACAATTCAAATCTGTCTTCAAGATTGGCATTGGCGCAAAAAAAGGCCAGCCGCTGGTTTTTCATTGCTTTTAAGCCGCGACCAGATAGCACAAACGCTTGTCCCATTGACTCTGACACCGCCTCACGCAAATCCGCTTGCTCGGCAATCGCAAAGCTGATGCGACAATCAAACGGTTTTCCCAGTGCTTTGATGGCGACACGATACATCACGACATAGTGAAGCGCGTTCGCTACATCATGGATCACAGATTGAAACTCATCACCGCGTATAATGCTGTGCTGATTGGCGCAATGCGCTTGTGAAATATGAGCTTGTATGGTTTTGATTTGCGCCAGTACTCGCTCATACTCATCTCGATTTAAGGCGGTTGAATCCACCAGATCGCCACTGATCACCGCAATGGGTGCCTTGCTTTCTGTCGCCATCACTTATCCCTGTTAACCAACTCCGGCAAATTTAGCTTTTTTTGGCAAAAAGTACAAATTTACCCAAAAATAGCAAAACGACAAGCGAGACCGCATCGCGCGACCTCGTCGTTATGCCGGCACGAGCATCATCGCCGACTGGGCTGCAACATCAATTCGCTGCCCACTCGAGGCCGTGACGCCCGTAAGCATATCGCGCCAATCATTTTCTAGCGTCACTGAGAGTGATTGCGGCTCCAGGGATTTATTTAACACCAATATGCCTGCCTCTCCCCGTTGAATCACCAGCCAATCATCGGTCGCTTCCAAGACGCTCATGGGCTCACCATGGGTTAAATTATGAAAGGCGATCATTTGCACCATCTTTGGATCTTTCCACGCATTTTTCCAGCGTGGTTGGCCGTCTCCCCCTTTGATACCACTAGTATCAAGATCGGTATAAATCAGGGGAACACCACCATCACGCCCCAAGATATACGCGTAAGCCAACCACTCGCTCGCTTCGTCCATCACCAAATCCAAGAAAACATCATTGTTGGGAATGTCATGGGTAATGGCAAAAGTGATTGCACGCCCTTTCGATAAGGCTTGCCCAAAGCAATAGGGGTCAATCAATGATTTAAGGCTGCCCTGGTTGGAAAAAACATGGTAGAGCGTTGAGAAAAGCGGAAAATCGTAAGCGCCCAAACACGTCTGTTGTAAATAGGGAGCAAGAAACAATTCATACTCTGCTTTGCTCGCGCCACCGTCGGTGATGATTTCTCCAAAAATATGCGCATCATGGGTGATGTCATCGGTCCATACGCGCTTGAGGTGCTCTAGTGTCATGTGCTTAGCCGCATCAATCCGAAACCCTTTTACGCCAATGGCTTTTAACGCCTTAAGATAGGCGCGTTGCTGCGCTATCACATGATCACATACACGCAGTGTTGGCAATCCCGGATCGCTCGCCCCGCCGCTAATACGCCCGTTTTGTACTTGCCACCGATCTTTCCAATCTTGTATCCCAAATGCGTCGACGAAGTCATGCTCAGTAAAGAGTGGCTCGGATAAATCACCAAACAGGGTCAGTGTGCGATAGTGGTCTTCGTGCGCGTGATAGGCCGCCCTCACCGCTTGGCTGGGATAATTTAAGTCGCTGCGAACATGCGCTTCATTGGCCATATGATTGAAGACCACATCGACGTAAGTAAGCACACCAACACGGTTTAACGCTTCAACCATTGCTTTAAAGTCCGTGGTGTTACCGAGTGCATTTTCAATCACACGATAGTCTTGAGGTTGATATCTCAGCCACCAGCGTTCGTCTTGCGCACTTTTCATCGGGGGAGATACGAGCACCGAGCCATACCCTAACGCCCTGATCTCCGCGGCACGTTGGGCAACATCCGCATACTTCCAATCAAAAGCATGTAAGATAACGTTGGCTCCTGATGATTGGGGATCTTGCAAGCCGTTCATGTCTTTCTCCTCATCGCGTTCGCGCATCGAGTGTGTTGCCGTTGTGGGGCTTATTCAATAAGTCAAAATTATAAGCGCTATACGCATGCCGCCCTCCTCCTTTGGTCACTTGTATGAGGATGATAAGCAAGGCGTAGTCAGTGTTTCGCTGAGGATTAAGAAACCCTCGTTGGCCTGTATAACGGATGCCAAAACAGTGAGGGACGAAATAGGTTTGGCTCTTCAAGCTGGTTCGTAACCAGCTTTGCTCAAGGAATGGCGTGTAGGGGTGTACTCTTTAAATGTGTTTTTCCCTTCATGCTTGGCACAATAAAGGGCATCATCCGCTTGCGCCAACAAGCAATCAATATCGAGCACCTCGGTGGTGGTCGTCACTCCAATGCTGGCAGACAAGCTCATTTCAAGCGTTGAGCCACTGTTCTGAATAGCATTCAGCAACTCTGCAGACAACTGTTGCGCATTAGCACTGTCACAGTAAGGCAGCACGACTGCGAACTCCTCTCCCCCCAAACGTCCAACAACACCTTGGTCATCAATAACTTGTTCGAAAACGCTAGCACAATGGATCAGTACTTTATCGCCAACCGAGTGGCCGAATGAGTCGTTGATGGCTTTAAAATCATCCAAGTCAATCATCAACACACTGATTGGAAAAGCGGCGGTATCAACACGTCGTTTCGCTCTTGCCAAAAAGGCGCGGCGATTAAACAGCCCCGTTAAGCTATCTCGAGTCGCTTCGCGGTGAAGTTTCTCGTGCACGCGCTCCAGCTTATAAAGAAAGATAATCAGGGTATTGATCACGCTATAGGCGATGCCCGACAAAATCAGCCCTGCTTGTAACAGCGAGGTGCCCAGCAGTTGCGTAAATAGATCAGGATAGAGATGTGCAAATGTCGCCCTGCCTACATAGGCAACACTGAATCCACCCATCACCATGATGAGCCAACGCTTTAAACGCTGGCCCCCTATGTTCGTACTACTCACGATGGTTTGTGTCATCAGCCCTAACTGCAAACTGACGATCAAACTCGCGTAAACCACACGACTCCCGATGTCATCAAGGTATGACGACATCGATACAACAGACAGAATAACAGGTAGCACCAACTGCCAACGCGGTACGTCGCGCGCAAAAATTTGCCCCAACGCCCAGTGGCTGAACGAAAATGCCACCATCACACAGGCATTGTAAAAAACGATCCCTAAATAAGGGTGAAGGTGAGGACGGGCAAACAAGAATAGGTTGCTAAAGCCATGAATAAAAAGCGAGAGTGCCCATCCGTTAATCCCTGGTTCTTTGCGGTTTTGTACTAATAGAAAACCCGCTAGCAGCCATTGGATTGCAGTCAGAGTAATGAGCAGTGTCGGTGCATCGAGTTTAAACATCAGAGATACGTTAATTAGGGCGTGCTTTAACTTTACCACTTAATCCGTGGCCGTTTACCGCCAATCAATGTGCGCGGCTTCAATTTCTGGCGGTTAATCTTTATGACAGTTTCAGCGTCCTCGCGCCGATGCTATCCATAGATCGTGAGCGATAGGATCAGTTGCGATACAAGACCTTGATAATGTGCCAGCCGAATTTGGTTTTTATCGGCCCAAGCGGGCGCAATAACTCACCACTGAATACGGCTTTATCGAAAGGGGGTGCCATGTCACCGCGACGAAATTCGCCTAAATCCCCGCCTCGCTTACCCGAGGGGCATTGCGAGTACTTCTTCGCGAGCGTTTGGAAGTTTGCACCTTTTTTAAGCTGATCAAGCAAAGAGGTTGCTTGCGACTTATCGTTCACCAGTATGTGAAGGGCTGCTGCTTTCTTGGCCATCGGGATGCCTCATGAAATTAAAGCCGCTCAGTATACCGGATTTCTTCAACTGAATAATAAGAATTGTGCGTCGACCTGCGCCGAAGCGCGCGAAGGGAGTCTAAGCAATGATGTCGGCGAGTATGACGGTTAGCGCGAAAAACAAGCACAGATTACTTAGAGGTGGAAGCATAAACTAGAAAAAGCGCCTTCCCCCCAGCCTTTTTAATGCCAGCTCTATTGAGTTTGCTCATGCTCAATCACGTTTGATTTCTATCCGTCGCTATTGCAATAGCCCCCTTAAAACGCTGATTTGATGCAAAAGAACACGTTATGGAGCGTCGCGTTTATCGTTATAAAAAGTATCAAAAAGAGATCTAAATCACACTGCTGGCACGTTGATATTCATCTGACTTTAATATTTACACCTCTGATGGTTAAGCTGTCTGTATTATCTGCTATTTGTTTAGAAACATCGGCAGATGCTTTTACGGGTATAGGAGAGACAGGCACTTGCTGCCACCTCACTCGATGAGAAACCGATCTCAATCACACTCTCGTTAACCACGAGTGAAAGCTAATCCACATATCGGAGGGACATGATGTCCATTTACAGCCACCTTAAGCAATTGACTGCAATTTCATGCGTTGCCGCCGCGTTAGGCTTCTCAGCCATGGCCAATGCCGACACTTGGCGTTATGCCCACGAGGAGTACGAAGGTGACGTGCAAGACGTCTATGCACATAAGTTCAGAGAATATATTGAGGAGAACTCTGAGCACACACTGCAAATTTATCGTTTCGGTGAACTCGGTGAATCCGACGACATCATGGAACAAACGCAGGCAGGTATCCTTCAGTTTGTAAACCAATCACCTGGCTTTACCGGTTCGTTGATCCCAGAAGCACAAATCTTTTTTATCCCTTACCTGATGCCGACGGATATGGAAACCGTGATTGAGTTCTTCCGTCAGAGTAAAGCGGTGAATGAAGACTTCCCCGAGCTGTATGAAGAGCAAGGTCTTGAGCTGCTCAAAATGTATCCTGAAGGCGAAATGGTGATGACGGCGGACGAGCCTGTGACTGAGCCTGCCGATCTTCAAGGTAAGAAAATTCGCGTCATGACTAACCCACTGCTTTCATCAACGTATGAAGCCTTTGGTGCGACGCCAACGCCATTGCCATGGGGTGAAGTATACGGCGCACTTCAAACCAATATGATTCAAGGTCAAGAAAACCCGATTTTCTGGATTGAGTCAGGCGGTTTGTACGAAGTGTCACCTAACCTGATCTTTACGCACCACGGCTGGTTTACCACCGCCTCAATGGCAAATAAAGACTTCTTTGACGGCTTGTCATCCGACGAGCAAGCGATGATCCGCGATGCCGCTGACTATGCGTTTAACGAAACGGTTGAACACATTCGCGGCTTGGCTGAAAAATCGCTCGAGAAAATCAAATCATCGAGTGATGAAGTCACAGTGACACGCTTGACTGATGAGCAAATTGAGAAGTTTAAAGCACGTGCGCCACAGGTAGAGGAAACCTTCTACGAAATGACCGGTGAAAGCGGTAAAGCACTTCTTAACCAGTTTAAGAAAGACTTGGACGCTGTTACTAACTAGTCGCTAATCACTCAGGCACCGTGTCATGCGGTGCCTGTTTACTCGAGGAATACGTAATGACCGATTCCGACTCTCTCACGTACCACTCCGAGCTTCCCGGCCTCCTTGGCAAACTGGATACCCTGATTTGTAAAATCGAGTCCTTTATGTTGGCCGCAGGTGTGCTCCTAATGGCCCTTAATACCTGTGTCAATGTCATTGCTCGCTTTGGCTTTGGGCAGGGCTTGTTTTTTTCTGGCGAAATCAATCGCATTTTAATTGTTTTAATCACCTTTGCAGGGATTGGCTACGCGGCGCGTCATGGTCGCCACATCCGTATGTCTGCCCTGTATGACACCCTGCCTTTCAAAGGTAGAAAAATTTTAATGACAAGCATTGCGCTGATCACAGGCCTTATCATGCTGGTGTTGGCGTATTTTTCTTATCAATATATTGTCTCCGTTTATGACCGCGGTCGTATCTTGCCAGCACTTGGCTTCGAGATTTGGTGGATTTATATCTGGGTACCACTCGGCTTTATCGTCACCGGCATTCAGTACTGGTTGACTGTCTATAAAAATCTCACCTCGCCCGATGTTTACCTCTCCGCTGGCGTCCTCGATGGTTACGCTGAGACAGAAAGTGAAGTTTAAATAGGCACCTACCACTATGGCCATGACGTTAATGCTCATCATGATTGTCTTGCTCGTGCTTGGCTTTCCAATGATGGTCCCTTTGATTGCTGCCGCGCTAACCGGTTTTTACATGATGTTTGGCGGCGTTGGTCAAATGGATACTTTTATTCAGCAAGTGCTGGGAGGGATCCGTCCTGCCTCACTGATTGCTGTTCCTATGTTTATTCTCGCCGCCGATATTATGACGCGGGGGCAATCTGCTAACCGCTTGATTGATATGGTCATGACCTTTATTGGTCATATCCGCGGCGGGTTGGCGATCAGTACCGCCACCTCTTGTACTCTGTTTGGTGCCGTGTCTGGCTCAACGCAGGCAACCGTCGTTGCGGTTGGCTCGGCATTGCGTCCAAAGCTGCTTCGCGCAGGCTACAGCGACTCTTTTTCGCTCGCGTTGATCATCAACTCCAGTGATATCGCCTTTTTGATCCCACCCAGCATCGGGATGATCATTTACGGGGTGATCTCAGAAACCTCCATTGCCGAGCTGTTTATTGCTGGGATTGGTCCTGGGTTAATGATTCTGACCTTTTTCTCGCTCTACTGCTTGTATTACGCCACTGTCCACAAAGTGCCGACAGAGCCTAAAGCGAGCTGGAGTGAACGGATTACCGCTACACGAAAAGCGTTATGGCCACTGATGTTCCCACTGATTATCGTGGGTGGGATTTATGGCGGCGTCTTTAGTCCCACAGAAGCGGCCGCGGTGTGTGTGCTTTATGCGATGATCTTGGAATTTGGTGTCTTTCGTTCACTAAACAGCAAAGATGTGTTCACGATCGCGCGTTCAACTGGCTTAATTACCGCTGTGGTCTTCATTCTTGTCGGTGTAGGGAATGGCTTCTCTTGGATCATTTCTTTCGCGCAAATTCCGCAAACCATTCTCGAGGCAGTGGGGATAAGTGAAATGGGCCCGATGGGCGTATTGGCCTCCATTTCAATTGCCTTTTTTGTTGCCTGTATGTTCGTTGACCCGATTGTGGTTATCTTGGTGCTCACGCCTATATTTGCACCTGCGATAGAAGCCACTAGTCTTGATCCTGTACACGTCGGGATTGTGATCACCTTGCAAGTGGCGATCGGCTCAGCAACGCCTCCGTTTGGCTGTGATATTTTCACCGCTATTGCGATTTTCAAAAAACCCTATTGGGAAGTTATCCGTGGAACGGGGCCATTTATTGCAATGCTGCTTCTGTCAGCGGCGTTACTGGTGATGTTCCCTCAGATTGCGTTATTCCTGCGTGATATTGCGTTTGGGTAACTAAACAACAGGAGTGATTGGATGTTTAAACGAATACTGGTTGCCGTCGATGGCTCATATTCTGCGTTAAATGCGTTAGATAAAGCGATTGAGTTGCAACAACTCACCCATGCTGAGCTCTACTTATTGTGTGTGTTTAAACATCACAGTTTGTTTGAGGCATCACTATCGATGGTTCGCCCCGATCGGTTGCAGATCCCCGACCAGACCCTGAGCGAATACGCCCGCAACATTGTTGAGCAAGCCAAACAACATGCAGTCGAAAACGGTGGCGAGAGTGTACGCGGATTTGTCAAAGGCGGGCGCCCTTCCAAAACCATCATCAAGTTTGCGAAAAGCAAAGAGGTGGATTTGATTGTGATGGGCGCGCATGGCACCCACTCAGACAAAGACGGTATGTTTCTCGGCAGTGTCTCCCATCGTGTGGCAGGGCGGGCACATTGTCCCACTATGGTGGTTTAATCACCCGTGATGGCGTTTTCCGCGTTGTAACGCACACTCGGTCATCACAACAAGAAAAAGGCCAGTATCGAAAGATGCTGGCCTTTTTTATCACTGTTTGCAGCGCTTTTATTGTAGGTGGAAATAATGACTATTCAGTACCAGGTGAACACCGATAGAGGCAAGGTAACCGAGCATGATCACCGGTGCCCATTTTAGGTGGCCAAAAAAGGTGTATTTGCCGTGGGCTTGTCCCATCAAGGCCACCCCGGCCGCTGAGCCTAACGACAACAAGCTACCACCAACACCCGCCGTTAACGTCACCAATAGCCAGTTACCGTGCGACATATCAGGGCTCATGGTTAATACCGCAAACATGACCGGAATGTTATCCACCACCGCAGATAAAATCCCAACCAGTGTATTCGCCCAAATAGGATTCCACTCGAGATACATCACATTCGAGACGAGCGATAAGTAACCAATCAAGCTAAGGCCGCCAACACACATCACGACCCCATAGAAGAAAAGCAAGGTGTCCCACTCGGCATGGGAAATGCGGCGGAAGACATCAAAAGGCACCACTGACCCCAGTCGACGTAATGCCGCTTCGTCATTCTTCGCCTCAGCGATAGCACGTTTACGCGCTAACGAGCGCGGCAGTGTGCGGCGCAGATAAAAACCAAAGAACTGCAGGTAAGCCAAGCCCATCATCATCCCCATCACCGGCGGGAAATGGATAAAGCCATGGAAAGCAACCGCCGTGGCGATAGTGAGCAAGAACAAGACCATGATGCGACGAGCGCCGCGTTTGAGCTCGACATGCTCTTGCATCACATCCGGTTGTGTACGTGGGATAAATAGCGACATGATAAAGGCGGGGATCACGTAATTGACCACAGACGGAATAAACAAGGCCCCAAATTCGGCAAAGGTCACTTTGCCCGCCTGCCACACCATCAAGGTGGTGATGTCGCCAAAGGGACTAAATGCACCGCCGGCGTTTGCCGCCACAACAATGTTGATACAAGCCAGATTAATAAACCGAGGGTTATCACCGCCAATTTTTAGCACAATGGTACACATCAACAGTGCAGTGGTAAGGTTATCCGCCACTGGCGAGATAAAGAAAGATAGGATCCCAGTAATCCAAAACAGGCTTCTCAAATCGTAGCCTTTACTCAAAATCCACGCTTTCAAGCCATCGAATAAACGCCGTTCTTCCATCGCCGAGATATAGGTCATGGCCACCAACAAGAACAGCAATAGCTCGGCGTACTCCAACAGATTGTGCTCCAGCGCGGCATGCGCCGGTGCCATATTGCCCCATTGAGAGTAAGCAAAACCAATGAGCAGCCAAATCAAGCCAGCCGCCAGCAAAACAGGCTTCGATTTTCGCAAGTGAAGCTTTTCTTCTAGCATCACTAAGCTGTAGGCAACCGCAAAGATTGCCAAAGACGCATAGCCCACCCAAGACTGAGTTAAATCCAGCCCTTCTCCTGTCGTAGCGGCAAAAGCCGTTGGCGATACCATTGCCAACGCCGCAACCAAACGCTTCATCCTTGAGCCTCCAAATTTTGTTTCCTTACTTCTGATATGACAATTAAGTCGTGTTAATCAGCCTGTTTCCGACTGTTTATTGACCGACCACCCGCCATAGAGACAAATCGCGTCGCCTCGGCGTGGTGACACATTTCTCACCATTAAAAGACAGTTTAAAAAGCGTGCTCTGTGGCAATCGTGCAATGTATCAATTGTTTATTTTGCACGGATAGGTCACCGCAGAACAAAAGCGAACATAATATTAACAAATATGGCGTTAACGTCTATTACTAAGCACGTTTCAACCGTAAAAAAGAGGTGACATGGGTTACTGTCAAGATTAATAATATCAACTTACTAGTTGGTAATCGCTGTCATAGTCAGCAAAAATCGACTAGATTTAAATAAAAAGTGAATGATTTTAGTCATCCTCATTGAAAAAACCAAAAAATAACACTTACACAACATCGCAAACGCATCATTGCTATCTTGCTGGGATGCATAGTTCGAAGAAGGGAGTCACTATGAAAGCACCTAAACTCGCGGCCATCGTCTGCGCGGCTGCGCTGTCAGTGGGAACGACCACCTCCGCCCTGGCTGAAACGGCGCGTGTCGCCGTCTCTCAGATTGTGGAGCACCCGGCACTTGACGCCGCCCGCAATGGTCTATTGGATGGGCTAATTGCCAAGGGTTATACCCAGGGCGAGAATCTCGATTTTAAATATCAAACTGCACAAGGTAACCCTGCTATTGCGGTACAAATCGCTCGCCAGTATGTCGGCGAACAGCCGGATGTACTTGTCGGGATTGCGACGCCCTCGGCACAAGCACTCGCGGCCGCTACCCGTGATGTGCCAGTGATTTTCACCGCCGTGACCGACCCTGTCGGCGCTAAGCTGGTCAAAAACATGGATGCCCCGAGCGGCAATGTGACAGGTCTTTCTGATCTTTCCCCTGTGGCACAACACGTCGCACTGGCCAAAGAACTTTTACCCAACCTTTCCTCTATTGGCGTGGTGTACAACCCGGGCGAAGCAAACGCTGTCACCTTAGTTGAGCTGCTAAAAGAAGCCGCTGAGCAACATGGGATTAAAGTGGTCGAAGGGACAGCACTAAAAAGTGCCGACGTCCAGTCTGCCGCACAAGTCGTTGCGACACAGTCTGATGTGATTTATGCCCCAACAGACAATACAGTCGCCAGTGCCATTGATGGCTTAGTGGCAGCGGCCAATTCAGCCGGCAAACCCGTCATCGGCGGCTCCACCTCTTATACCCCTAATGGTGCCGTGGTGGCATTAGGCTTTGATTACTACTCGGTTGGCGTACAAACCGCAGATTATGTTGCCGCAGTGCTGGAAGGCAAACCGATTTCATCATTGCCAGCTAAAGTGGCGGAAGGGTCAGACCTTGCTGTCAATCGCGCAGCGGCTAAGAAACTCGGCCTCGAGGTGCCTGCGTCTATCTTAGATCGCGCCTCACGCATCGTAGACTAGTTTGTATCAGTCTTGGAGTAGTAAATGACTGCAATTGCGTTCTTCGGCACCTTAGAGGTTGGGCTGATCTATGGCTTGGTCGCTCTCGGGGTCTATCTGACATTCCGTGTTTTGGATTTTCCTGATCTGACCGTTGACGGCAGCTTCCCAATGGGTGCTGCCGTCGCAGCAACCATGATCGTCGCTGGCTATAACCCATGGCTAGCGACGGCAGTGGCTATTTTGGCCGGGGGGATCACTGGTCTCGTCACCGCCTTTTTGACCGTAAAATGCGGCATCCTCAATTTACTCTCGAGTATTTTGACCATGATTGCCGCTTTCTCTATCAACATCCGTATCATGGGACGCCCCAATATCGCTTTGCTCGGGGAAGAAACCATCCTCACCCCGTTCGAATCACTCGGGATTGCCCCAGCCTATCTTCGCCCCTTAGTGGTGGGCGTATTAGTGATTATTAGTGGCCTCCTCGTCATCCGCTTATTGGCCAGTGACTTCGGTCTTGGGCTACGTGCCACCGGGGTCAACGCACGGATGGTGAAAGCCCAAGGTGGGAGTACCGCGATGTATACCTACTTTGGTCTTGCGCTATCCAACGCCTTTGTCGGCTTTGCGGGGGCACTATTTGCGCAAACCAATAGCTTTGCGGATGTAACCTCTGGCGTCGGCACCATTGTGGTGGGGCTCGCCGCGGTGATATTGGGACAAACGCTCATCCCTGGGCGTAAAGTCTGGGTAGCCGTTATCGCGGTGATTTTAGGCTCTATCCTCTATCGTCTCGCCGTCGCATTCGCGCTGTCGAGTGGCATGTTTGGCTTGCAAGCCTCTGATCTCAACTTGGTGACCGCGGTACTGGTTGCCGTTGCGCTCATTGCGCCTAAAATGCGCCAGCAATATCAAAAGTCAAAACGTGCGAAACAGGCGGAGGTGTCAGGATGATCTCGCTTAACAACATTCAAGTCACCTTTAATCCTGGGACCGTGCTGGAGAACCGCGCGTTACGAGGCGTTAATCTCACGATTCCTGAAAAAGAGTTCGTCACCATCATTGGCTCCAATGGCGCGGGGAAGTCGACCTTGTTGGGTGCAGTGACAGGTGAAACCCCGATGATTGGTGGTCAGGTCATGATTGACGACATCGATGTGACGAAAAAAGCCGTTCACCAACGAGCCACCCTCGCCGCTCGGGTGTTTCAAGATCCACTCGCGGGTACGTGTGCCTCGTTAACCATTGAGGAAAACTTAGCCCTAGCCTATCGGCGTGGAAAAGGCCGGGGCTGGACACGTGCGCTTGGCAGTAAACGGCGTCAATTATTCCAAGAGCGCATTGCGATTTTGGGGTTAGGGTTAGAAGATAGGCTCGGTGACAGCATCGGCCTGCTTTCAGGGGGCCAACGCCAGGCGGTAAGTTTGGTCATGGCAACACTGTCAGACAGTAAGCTCTTACTGCTTGATGAACACACCGCAGCGCTGGATCCACGTATGGCCGCATTCGTGATTGATTTGACCAAAACCATCGTCAATGAGTTTAACCTCACGGCGATGATGGTCACTCACTCAATGAAAGATGCCTTGGCCTGTGGCGATCGCACCGTGATGTTACACCAAGGCAATATTGTTCTCGATGTGCACGGTGATGAACGCAAAAATATGGATGTCCCGCATCTGCTGGAAATGTTCAATAAAGTCCGTGGCGAAACCCTTGCCGACGACAGTTTGCTGCTCGGCTGACTCAGCCTTTCACATCAAGGAAAACAGACGGCGCTTATTTTCGAATAAGCGCCCAATTTTCTATTCTTATTGCCAGATTTTTCGTGATAGCCAGTATTCCATGCTAGGGTAGCGGTATCTTAGTAAGGGACTGACTATGAACATCCAAAGCGTTCTGCTCGCTTTATTGGTCGTACTGATCTGGGGCGTCAACTTTTCCGTCATTAAAGTTGGGCTGGAAACCTTGCCACCCATTTTGTTCTCAGGGTTACGGTTTTTTATCGTCGCCTTGCCGGCGGTATTTTTTATTCCGCGTCCTAAGGTAAAACTGTGGCAACTATTCGCCGTGGGACTGAGCCTAGGCGTCATTAAATTTAGTTTGCTGTTTATTGCCATGCAAGACGATGCATCAGCCGGCATCGCTTCCCTACTTTTGCAGTCACAGGTCATTTTTACTATCGGGCTAAGCGCTCTGGTGCTTAAAGAGCATGTTACCGTGCCGCAACGCATCGGACTTATCGTGGCTTTTTCCGGGTTTGGGCTATTTTTTGTTGCCTCTACGGGAAGCGCGACACTCACGGGCGTGGCGATGATTGTTGCCGCTGGCTTTTTCTGGGCAGTCGCCAACATGGTGATGAAACAAATGCCAGGCGTTAACCTGATGCATTTTATGGTTTGGGTGAGCTTAATCCCACCGCTACCACTGTTTGCCCTCTCGTATTGGTTTGAGACCCACCAGCCTATTGCCTTGTTGCAAGCCACACCGTTATCAGGTTGGGTCTCTGTTGCCTACGTGGGTTACTTGTCGACGTTGGTTGCATTCGCTATCTGGGGATGGTTGCTCAACCAGCACACCTCAGCCTCAGTCACCCCGTTTGCGCTATTGATCCCAATTGTCGGTATGGCGGCAGCGTCAATCGGGTTGGGAGAAACCTTATCGATGATTGAGTGGGTTGGCGCGGCCTTGATTGTCTCTGGCTTGAGCCTGTCTGTGTTGGGTCGGCGCATTGGCCGCTGGTTGGGACTAAAAGCGCGTGCCAGACCTACTTCTGCGCTGTAAATGATTTGCCCGGCCACCACTGATTCAGCAGCCTGCCACCGAGTGACGGCTGATACCGCCAACAGTGATCAAACATGGCCATTAGGCTGGGGTTGCCATATTTGGACAGGCTTACGGCATGAAAGCGATTGTGGTTGGCTTTCAGTGCCTCAACTTTGTTTATCATCGCATCCGATTGCTTAGGCGCGATAAAGTCTGACACGACCACCAGATCGGCGTTTTGATAGCGATCGCTTTCCATCAGGTTGAGCGCTTTATCAATGACTGGCGTCATATCTGTGCCGCCATGAAAACGGTAAGAGAGAAAGCTCATCGCCTCTTGCAAACCGCGCTCACCGGTTAACTCGTAGCTAATATGGTCCGTGGAAAAGAGCATCACGTAACAGTCTCGGTGCTCAGTGGCGGCAATCCGCATCAATACATACGCGAGGGCTTTAGCACACTGCTCTGGAAAACCGCTCATGGAACCAGAGGCATCCACCGCAATGATAAACGGCCCTTTCTTTTTTTCAGGCATAGATTGACTAGGCGCGTGCGTCTCCACTTTTTTACGACGGTAGGCCTTACCAGAAAACTGATAATTGAGGAGCTGTTTGTCTACCAGTTGCTTGTAAAACACTACTTCAAGCGCCGGATCCGCGAGCAACACGGCTTCATTGGGCAACAAGCGATCAACCCGATCACTTTGGCAAATCCCCGTGATATCGTCCGGCACATCCACCTGACGCTCTGGTTTGGTTTTCAGTGTCTCAGTGGGCTGTTGGCTTGGCCCAGAAAGATTCACCTGATTGGCCATGCGCCCGAGTTGTTCCGCGATTGCCTGAAGCTCTGGATTTTTCTCTAGAAAAGCAATAAACCGTTTAAGCAAGGTGACGTCTTGCTGAGAAAGAGAGCTCGCCGCCATATCCCACAGCCGCCCCACTTTGCTGATATCGCCCGACTGGTCAACGCCATCCATTTGCTGATAGGTTGAAATCCGGCGGTACAAATCTTCCAAGAGCTTTTGTTTTTGCGCCTCAACACTGTCGGACTGATTTTTTTGTATTTCGGCTTTTAAATGCGCGTGCCATTTATTGCAAAAGTACGACTGAAACATGGGATCGGCGTGCTGAGCTTGATGGGCGGCGAGCTTTTCCGCCTGCGGATAGAACGAAGAAACCGATTTTAATTGGCTCAGTAAAGTATCAATCTCTTTTTCAAACGCGCGCGCGGTTTTTTCGGTGGCCTGCTCGTAGTATTGAATTTCTTGCTTCAAGGAAGCTGACAGCCCTTGCTGCACCAGCTTGCGTTTCGTTTGCCCTCGCCAGCGCTGAAGCTGTTTTTTTACGGCTCGCTTAATCGCTGGGCTTCGTTCCGTCAACACGAGTAACTGGGGGTGAGACATCAACTCTGTCATCGCCGCATCCAGTAACCCAGACTCCGCGAGCATCAACCCCATGTTCAAGCTCTCAGCACTCAGCATGGCTCGCTCCTGAGAAGAACTCACCTAAGCGCGCTAAACGATTAACTTGACGCTCTAGGTTATCAATCTGCGTTTTTACCTCATGTTCCACATCCACCAAACTCGCTGATGCGATTTCCAGCAGATCCGGTTGCGCAAATAAATGTGGTAATCCGGCATTGAGTTGACTGCGCGCGCGACGAATTAAAAACTGCGCATGCTGCAATTGTTCAAGCGCATGATCGGTTTGTTGCTTCCAATCTGCTAGCTGCGATTCGCTCGGATCGTTAACCCCCACCAAAGCCATAGGTACAGGTCGATTAGCGATATCTTTAATGACCAAGGCGTGCTGCGCATCCCACTCTAACGTGAGCCGGCACAGATGATTGTTTTTATTCACATAGCCATACAAGTCTGTGCTGCCTGTTTTCAACTTTTTCTCAATGTCGGCCGCATCGAGATACACCCAGCGACTGTCACCTTTTTCTTGCTCTGAAACCGATGGGTTGGCCCGAAGTAGGACAAAACGAACCAAATCTCGACTTTGGTTGACCGTGAAGCGAGGCGACTGACTCACGTCAATCATTGCTTTGCGCGTGAGTCCAGCGGTGGCCGTATCTTGTCGATAGGTCAGCGCCTCAGCCGTATCTTGCTCAATCTCTTCTAATGCCACTTTGACGTCATCGATCAAGGCGAGTACTTCTTGTTGATCGAACAGGACTTCTTTGGCAAATGCCTGCATTACCGTTTGCACCACATCGCGCGATTCTGGGCTATGCCATAGGCAGTCTTCCAGTAACAATAAGTCCAGTGGCGCGACTTCGTCACGACCATTGAAAAAAGCGGCCGCTTTTAGCAAACGCACTGCCTTTTTCCACCGGCGATCCGACACATAAAGCTCACTTGGGTCGAACTGTGATTGCTCACTGCCGGCATTTTCTACCCGTTGTTTTAGGGTGTAGAGTTTTTCGAATATCGCATCAGGCAGATCCAGTGTGGGAATAATGGTCTGCCAATGCTGATATTCTTGATGGCTAATTTTCAACTTATCGGCCACCGTTGCCTCATCCTGGCTGGGCTCGGTGAGCATCAGTTTGAAGTTTTTCTTCTCTTGGATCCGATTGACGAACACTCGTAGCAACATGCGATCGTACAAGGCATCGAGCCCACTGTCCGGCTCGGGTAATTCGTTGGACGCTGTCACCAATAAACGCATAGGAACAGGATAAACATGCTCGCCATTTTTAAAGGTGCGTTCGTTGACCACGGTCAGCAAGGTATTGAGGATAGCCGGCCCTGCTTTCCATATTTCGTCCAAGAAGACAACGTCGGCGTTAGGCAAATAGCCATCGGTCAAGCGTACATATTTGCCCTCATCTTTCAGCGCCTGAATCGAGAGCGGGCCAAATACTTCTTCCGGCGTAGAAAACCGGGTCATCAAATACTCAAAAAACTGGCTGTTATCAAACGCCTCGATCAATCGTTTAGCGATATAACTTTTCGCAATCCCGGGCGGGCCAAGTAAGAAGATACTTTCACCGGCAAGCGCGGCCAACAGACACATCTTGATGGTATGTTCGCGCTCGTACACCCCACTGGAAAGCGCATTGATGAGGCTGGCTATACGCTCAGGTAGCAAAGCACGTTGACTGACGGTGGCAAGATTTTGAGACAAGTGATACTCCGATTTTCATCGCTATACAGGGTATTTTTGTGCTTGATAACCACGAAGCGCTTGTTGATTAATCATGGCAAGCCAAGCGCTATTTGCCATTAACCAGCTGACCAACTGCACAAAAAACACACTATTATGTAAACTAATATTAATTAATATGTCGATATATCATTAGCGCACTTGTCAGATAGTGACATAGATCACTCTCAAGTCAATCTTGCGACACCCCCTCTTGTCATTGCTTGATAATTAACCTGCTTTCACTACGGGCCAGTGTGAGTGGCCACCCCACTCAGTCCATGACCCATCGTAAACCGCCACAGGGTAGGCGAAGTAGTGCTCAGCCACAGCGGCCAAAATGCACGCGGTAACCCCCGAGCCACAACTTACTACGTTAACCCGCGTATCACTTAAGTGGGGTAACACGGTCGATCGCGCTTCACGCTCACTGATCACAAAGCCTCGTGGGTCGGTCAACGTGGCAAAGGGAAGATTCGTGGCGCCAGGCATATGACCACTACGAATCCCCTCTCTCGGTTCAGGGGCGTTGCCATAAAAGCGTGTTTCAGGACGAACATCAATCACATTCATCACGGCGAGTTTGTCTGCCAAGGTGGCACCATCCATGTAGCGGTACGGTTTAAACTGCGTCTGATAGGTCGCTTCGACACGTGGCTGCGGCGGGGTATTATCAATCAGCCCCTCTGAGGCCATCCATGCAGGTAACCCACCATCTAGGATAAACACATTTTGATGACCCATCACTTTACACATCCACCAAGCACGCGCCGCTGAAAACAATCCTTGGGTGTCATACACCACCAGGGTATCTTGCGACGCAATGCCTAATGCGCCCATATGCTGGGCGAAGCGCTCTTCATCAGGCAACATATGGGGCAAGCTAGACGTGGGGTCTTTGATACGACTGTCGAAGTCAAAAAAAACGGCCCCCGGAATCCGACGTTGTTGCCACTCTTGAACGCTATCCCTCGACACATCAGGCATAAACCAACTGGCGTCGACAGGGATCACGGTATCGAGGCGCTGAGCCATCCATTCGGCGGTTACAAACACTGACATTTTGACGGTTCCTTTTCATCGTTGATTGACGGCTTACCACTCTTTCACAAGATATTGACCTTTCTCATCTGGTGTCAGCCTGCGTTTTTACTCATACTGAGAGCCTCGCATTGAAGATGCAACTAAATGAGGATGTGAATGACACCGTCTCGCGTGATCAGTGGCACTATTTTACTGTTTCCCACTTTGCTACTCGCGCCTAGCACGGCCTTGGCGGCTGGCTTTGGATTAACGATTGAAAACGACAGCCCATTAGGGGTCGACAACCAATACACCAGTGGTGTTTATGCGCATTGGCATGCGGATTGGTCAGATGATCTCACTCGTGCGTCTGTCACGCCTATTCGTTGGTTTGCCGAGCAACTTCCGCTCAACGAGTCGGCAAGGCAAGGCTGGAGTGTGGATATTGGGCAAATGATGTGGACGCCCAATGATATTACCTATACCACGCCTCAACCCGAGGAACGCCCTTATGCAGGGTTGATATTTATCGAGCCCGGTATCTACCAGCAGACGCCAGAACGGGTCGATAAGTGGTCACTGATGCTTGGTATGGTTGGTCCCGCGTCACAAACGGAAGAAGGGCAGTCTTATGTTCATGATGTCATTGACTCTCCCGATCCTAAAGGCTGGGACTATCAAGTGGAAAATACCCCGGTGGCACAGCTTGCCTATGAGCGGCACCAGCTTTTACACCGTAGCGAGCATCAAGAATGGGGAGTGACTGGACGTGCGGATATTGGCAACTTCCGTAGTGAGCTGTCAGCAGGCCTTAGCTACCGAGTGGGGCTGGATCTCGCCAACACGTATGGAGGAATCAGTTATGAGCCCGGCCGGCACCTCGATAGCCGCTTATTTGAGGCCAGTGAACAAGGTGCCTTCTTGTATACGGCTATCCAAGGTCGCTACCGTGCCAATGACATCACCATCAATGGCGATAAGCCGCCAGAAAATGCAGACATCGATATGACGCATTGGCAAGCCAGTGCCGCAGCTGGGGTAGCGTTTTATCAACCTCGCTGGGGCACGGATATCAGTGTCGTACTGCATACCAAAGATTATGAACAAGCTATCGATAACACCTACAGTTACGTGTCTTGGACAGTGCACTATCGCTATTAGCGATAGTGTCATTCCCTTTTCCATTATCTTGAGGGAGCCGCCGCCGTTTTCGCACTACGCGGTAGCGCGAATTTATCGGAGAATTTCATCCACAACAAAGACGCGAGAATCATCGCAATACCCAACCATTGCAGCGGTTGTAGCGTCTCATCAATCCAGAGTACCCCCAGGGTTACGGCCGTAAGCGGATTGAGGAACATGATGATCGACTGACGATTGGGGCCCAGCACGGTAATTGAGCGAATGTAAGCCCAATAGCCAACGGCGGTATTCAGTACGATTATCCACGCTAGACCTGGTAAAGCGTCTAGTGTTGGCGCTTGCGGCGGCCCAGCCAAGCCCCATGCAAACGGCACGAGCATCACGCCACCAAGAACTAACTGCCATGCGGTCAGACCAAAAATATCTTTCGCTTCCCATCGCTTCATCCACAATGTTGACTGCGCGACAAAGAAGGTTGCTAATAGCATTGCGCCCGCTCCCACCCAATCGATGTCTGTGGATGGATTCAGCAACAATCCCACTCCCAATAGCCCGAGTACTGCCAAGCTAAGCAGCTTAGGCTCTGGCCGTTTTCCTTCGGTTAACCACTGCAACAGCATCAGAACGAGCGGTAAGGTGGCTCCTAACGTCCCCGCCACCGCGCCCGGTAGTCGATATGCCGAGATAAATAGCAGTAAAAAGAAAGCAGCAATATTGAAAAAGCTCACTGCGAGCATTCTCGGCAAACTCAAGGGTAAACCACGGCGACTGATCAACAGCATTAAGATCCCTGCAGGCAGCGCCCGCCAGACCGCCATCCAGTAAGGGGAAAGATCCCCCAAGTACAATGCAACCGCCGAATAAGTACTTCCCCAAAAAATGGGGGCGAGAATCGCGATGAAATAATGCATAACCTGTCTCCATTTATCTTTATGTGAAGATAGATTATCCGACACATTGATCAACATCAAGTATCTTTACTTAAAGATAAATAGTTGAGGGCGAACTTCGCCAGCGCAATGAAGTGGAGCTGCTATGCTTATTTATTGGTAAAACAGGGGGATACTAGAATGATTAATACCGAAAATGCCGTCGTTTTGTTGATTGATATACAAGGTAAGCTGGCGCAAAAAGTGGTGGGTAGCGAGGAATTACACCAAAAAGTGGCCCAATTAGTGCGCGGTTGCGAACACTTCGATGTGCCTGTCGTTTGGGTAGAACAACTGCCTGAAAAGCTTGGTGCAACAACGTCGGCGCTCGCCGGCCTCATGCCAAACAACACGCCCATTGCCAAACACACCTTTAGTGCCTTTGCCGAGCCTCGTGTAGCGCAGACATTGCGTTCACTGAACCGTAAACAGGTGATTCTTTGCGGCATTGAAACACATATTTGTGTGTATCAAACCGCCTGTGATCTGCTTCGCCATCACTACCATGTGCATCTTGTCACGGACGGGATGTCATCCTGTCACCCTGTACACCATCAAAGTGGCATCGCAATGATGCAGCAGCATGGTGCTTGGATCACCGTGGTCGAAGCCTTGTTGTTTGAGTGGCAACAACACGCAGGGGGGCCGGACTTTAAAGCGTTTTTGTCACTCATCAAGTAAGCACTCAGTAGATCTCTAATGATTGATATCACGTATTGGTGGTCACAATGAGCAAATTTCGGATTTGCAAAACGGTAAAGTGAGACTTATGCCTCATTTTGCCTCCTAACAATTTAATTAGTGGTCTAATATTATTTGGGACGCATGTTTGAAAAGGAAAGGAAGCATATGTACAAACGACTACTCTCAGCCGCTATCCTGTCGCTATCGGCATTACCGGCCAGCGCAGACGACCACCACTGTGGCAAAGTCACTATCGCCGATATGAATTGGAATTCTGCTAGCCTGATTGCCAACATCGATCAGTTTATTTTAGAGCATGGCTACGGCTGCGATGCCGAGCTTGTGCCTGGTGATACCATGCCAACGGGCACCTCGATGATTGAAAAAGGTGAACCCGACATTGCCCCCGAGTTTTGGAGTAACTCGATGCGTGAAGGCCTGCAGCGCGGTATCGACGAGGGTCGAGTTCGCTACGCCGGTAGTGCATTTGTTGAAGGCGGCGAAGAAGGGTTTTGGGTTCCACGCTACATGGTCGAAAAACATCCTGAGTTGAAGACCATTTCAGGGATCAAAGCGAATGCTGATTTGTTTCCCCATCCAGAAGATGCCTCCAAATCCGCTTTTTATGGCTGCCCCGCGGGCTGGAACTGCCAAATTACCTCAGAAAACCAGTTTGAAGCTTTAGAGTTGGCTGACAGCGGCTTCGAAATTGTCGATCCGGGCTCTGGTGCAGGCCTTGCAGGTTCAATCGCCAAAGCCTACGAACGAGAAGAAGCGTGGTTTGGCTATTATTGGGCACCCACTGCTGTGTTGGGCAAATATGACATGGTAAAAGTGGACTTTGAGACAGGAACAGACGTACAGCACTACAAGGACTGTATTACCTCGAACGATTGTATGAACCCGCAAGCAACCATGTATCCGGCGGCTGACGTTGATACCGTGGTAACAGAACGCTTTGCCACTCGCGCCCCCGAAGCGCTGACTTACTTGAAAGAGCGTGGTTTCACTAACGATCAAATGAATGGCTTACTCGCCTGGATGGAAGAAAACCAGGCCGATGGGGAATACGCGATGACCAACTTCCTCATCAATCATGAAGATATTTGGACCCAGTGGGTACCCAGTGACGTCGCTGAAAAAGTAAAAGACGCCCTGTAACGTTGAAACAGCCAGCGCAGAGCTGCCGCTGCGCTGGCTCTCCTTAAGCAGTATAGGAACAATAACAATGGCTGATTCATGGCTAACGGAAGTGCCAGAAATGAGCAGGCGTGATCTGCTCGCTATTCGACAAACACTCGACGGCGCGTATCGCGACTTCTCCCGCGAATATGGTGAAGGTATTGAAGCCTTCTTTGACCCCCTCCTCCACTTTCTCGTTTGGTTCGAAGACTTACTCCTCGCCACACCTTGGTGGCTGGTGATTGCCGTACTTGCCGGTATTGCATACCTCGCCAGTCGCTCTTGGAAGCTCCCCACGGCTGTGGCTGTTTCTTTCACCCTGATTGCCTATTTGGGCATGTGGGAAGATACCATGAGCACCATGAGTATCATTTTGGTGTGTACACTGGTCGCTATTGGTGTGGGTGTGCCGATAGGCATTGCCATGTCCAAGTCCAATCGTACCCAAGCCGTGGTCACGCCGTTACTGGATATTATGCAAACCATGCCCGCCTTCGTGTATCTCATCCCAGTGGTGATGTTGCTGGGTATTGGCAAGATCCCCGGGGTGATCGCGGTGGTTATCTATGCGATTCCTCCGGTGATTCGTTTGACAAACCTGGGGATCCGGTTAGTTGACAAAGATGTGTTAGAGGCAGCCACAGCCTACGGCGCCAATGGTTTTCAGCGTTTATTCCAGATCCAGCTCCCCCTAGCAATGCCAACCATTATGGCAGGCATTAACCAAACCATTATGATGGCACTGGCGATGGTGGTCATTGCCTCGATGATTGGTGTTTCGGGCCTTGGACAGCCTGTACTTAAATCGATTACTAACCAATACTTTACCTTGGGCCTTCTCAATGGTCTCGCCATTGTGGTGATTGCGATTATTTTCGATCGTGTGTCTCAAAGCTACGCCAAACGTTCCCAGCAGCATCTCAAAGGAGGCGATCATGACTAAGCCAGTCCAGGACACCTTAATTGAGATCCAAGGCCTATATAAAGTGTTTGGCGACCACCCGCAAAAGGTAATGCCTGCGGTCAAAGCAGGAAAAAGTAAAGATGCCTTATTACAAGAAACAGGGCATACCATTGGACTCAGTGATATTAATCTATCCATTCGCCGCGGTGAGGTCTTTGTGATCATGGGCCTGTCGGGCTCTGGAAAATCGACCTTAATTCGTCATTTCAATCGCTTGATTGATCCCACCGAGGGTGAAATCCGCGTCGAAGGCACCGATATCATGAAGCACTCGCAAAAAGAGTTGCAGGCGTTTCGACGCCATAAGATGTCCATGGTGTTTCAACGTTTTGGCCTACTCCCTCACCGTACAGTGAGAGAAAATGTTGGATTTGGTTTGCGAATCCAAGGAGAGGGAAAAGCGCAACGCGATCAAAAAGCGGAACAATGGTTGTCGACTGTGGGTCTTGACGGCTACGCCGATCAATATCCGGCGCAACTATCTGGTGGGCAACAACAACGTGTCGGCCTTGCACGCGCCCTCTGCACGGATGCAGAAATTTTGCTAATGGACGAAGCATTTTCTGCCCTTGACCCCCTCATTCGCAGCGAGATGCAAGACCAGCTGATTGAATTACAGGAAAAATTGCACAAAACCATCATTTTTATCACTCACGATCTGGACGAGGCATTGAGGCTTGGTGACCGTATTGCCATTTTACGTGATGGTAAGCTCGTACAAGTCGGAGAGCCTGTCGATATATTGCTCCAACCGGCCGATGACTACGTCGAGGCTTTCGTGAAAGACGTCAACCGTGCTCGCGCATTAACGGTCGAAACCGTGATGCAGCCACAAATCTGTCGTATCAGCGCCAACACGATTGGCGATGCGATTCAGCAGATGCGTCAGCAAAAGGCCAACTATGGCTATTACATCACAGAAGAAGGCTATCAAGGCACCCTGAGTCAAAAAAACCTCAGTGACAAAGATCCAAGCGGTGATATCGAGGCAAGTCTTCTCGAAGACGTGCCTGCCATTGAGCAAGACTCGTTATTGGAAACCGTCATCCCAGATACGTTGGAGTCAAAATGGCCGCTACCCGTCTTTGATAATCAAGGCGAGCTAATTGGGCACCTCTCACGGCAAACAGTGGCCAGTATTCTCAGTGAAAGTGGCCACAAACACGCAGCCGCACCTGACGACAAAGACTCAACGAAAAAAGCCAGTTAGCCAATAACGCACTCTCGCTGACTGTGAACGCGTCCCGCTCAGGCGGGGCGCTTTTTTGTTGTCGCGCTTTTCTCCACCATTTTTCAGCCTCGTCACTGACGCTATCCGCGTCATGTTCATAAAAATGAACAGTGATTTCACTCGCAAATCACATTACTGAGACATCTGTCATTCTACTGAAACAGTGGCTCCTTAAGCTGCGGCGCATATTTAGATTAGGCAGTTGACAGGAAGTACCATGAGCGTAAGACAGCGGTTATTGATCGCCTTCACCCTCTTTATCGCCTCGACCATCGGACTCGGTAGTCTCGCACTTTGGATATCGGCTCGCTCCGCGGATGCCTCAGCCGAATATGTAAATCATCAACTTCCCGAAGTATGGGCGCTTTTAGCTCTTGAGCGTGATCACCGCGACCTCGTCAATCTGTCGCAAAAAATCAAAGCACAAGTCTTATTTTGGAACGAGATCACCCCTGAGTTTGAAAAGCTTCAACAACGCTATCAACAGAGCTGGCAAGCGTTGTCACAGTATCCGTCTTTGTCGGACTGGCGTGCCGAACAGCTAGAAGGTAAAAAGAAGTTCGACCAATACCTCACCAAGCTTGCTAAAACGGTCGACAGTAAAAGCTTTTACGATGCCGGGCGTCTCGTGGACTTTGATCTCTACCCTGCCGTTGACCCCATGTTAGCGGCCATCAACGAAAAGCTGACCGAGCGTCAAGATAACGCGAAAAACTCTGCCGGCGCGCTTATTACCTTTTTGCATCAGCAATCGAACATCGTCTATGTCGGTTGTGGGATCACACTATTGCTGGCCTTAGTACTGATGACTTGGCTACGAAAAACCGTGGTGGTGCGCCTGGATCATATTGCCACGTCCCTGACGGATATCGATAAGCGCTCCGATCTCTCCGTGCGTTTATTCGATAAGTATCAGGATGAAGTCAGTGCCGTCGCTCGGGCATCTAATAACCTGCTCGATAAGTTCAGTCACTTTGTCACCGATATACAATCGCGGACATCAGCGCTTGATCAACAGTCAGATACCTTAGACCAACAAAGCACGCAAGTGGCGACGATTAACGAGCAAACACGGCAAAACGTTAACGATGTCGCGCAATCCCTGACCGTTATGGAAAGCGCAACCACAGAAATCGCCAACGCCATTCATGATACCCGTGAGTACATCGGCAAAGTCTCTCAGGACAATGATGAAATTCAAACGCAAATGAGTGCGACAGAAGCCTCAATTGCCCATAGCGTCAAGGTGGTGGAAAACGTGTCGAGTACCATGGCAACCTTGAAACAAACCAGTAACCAAATTGCCGGCGTCATGGATGTGATTGAGGGCATTGCAGAGCAAACCAATTTGCTGGCCCTCAATGCTGCGATTGAAGCGGCACGCGCTGGTGAGCATGGGCGAGGCTTTGCCGTCGTCGCTGATGAAGTGAGAAGTTTGTCTCAACGCACAGCACAATCAACTGGCGATATTCGAAACTGGATCAATGACTTACTCGGCCAAGTTGATACCGCCAATAATCTACTAACGGAAACACAGTCAGCCAGTGCCGACAATCAGCAAGCCAGTGTCCGACTGCAGGGCTATTTAGGCGAGATGCATACCACTTTCCAAGGGCTTGAACAACTCAGCGCGGAAGTTGAAGCAGCCCTGGGCTCTCAGCATAAAGAAATTGCTCACCTCACCCAGCAGCGTCGCGCGCTCAAACAAGGTAGCCAATCACTCACCGAGGCAATCGATACGACCAGTAATGTCAGTGGTCAGTTAAGCCACCAATCCAGCGCGTTGACGCAATTAACTGACCAATTTCAAACCTAATAGCTTGATGTGATAAGGGCGCTTCGCGGCGCATCGAGGACGCCCCTTTTTCACAGGGGCTATGTGGATTAGACATTATTAATGCGTGCGAAACCGGCCGCCAGATCGGCAATCAGATCGTCAACGTCCTCTAATCCGATATGTAGCCTGACGAGTGTGCCGGAAAAATCCACCTTACCCACAGGCCGGATGCGATTGAGTTGCTCTGGCTGATTGGCCAACAACAACGACTCAAAGCCGCCCCATGAGTAAGCCATACTGAAATGCTGCAAATGATCACAGAAAGCGTCCAATTGCGCATCAGACAAACGCTGATCAAACACAAACGAAAAGAGCCCATTGCTGCCTGTAAAATCTCGCGCGAAATAGCGGTGCCCAGGACAATCTGCAAATGCAGGATGGAGCACACTGGCTACTTCGGTTTGCTCATTCAGCCAATTGGCTACCTGTAACGCATTATCCTGATGCTGGGCAAGGCGTACATCCAAGGTTCTCAATCCGCGAGCGGCTTGGTAAGCGGTATCAGGATCGACCGTTTGTCCCATTAAATAGGCGCGCTCGCGCAAGGTCGGCCAGCAGCGCGCATTGGCAACAGCAGTACCTAGCATATTATCCGAATGACCAATAATATACTTGGTCCCAGATTGGATCGAAATATCCACGCCTTGCGTTAACGGTTGATACAAGCGACCTGCTGCCCACGTGTTATCCATCATGATAATCGCATCTGGCGCTCTTTCTCTTACCGCTTGAACGATTGCCGGCGTATCGTGCACTTCCATGGTGTAAGAACCTGGTGACTCTAGAAACACAACGCGTGTATTTGACGTAATACGTTGACCAATCTCCGCACCCTCGAGAGGATCAAAATACTCGGTCGTCACCTGCATATCGGCGAGAATTTTCTGACAAAAATCTTGAGTTGGCTCATACGCCGATCCTGAGACCAAAATGTGGTCACCTGCTTTTACAAACGCGAGAATACTGTTTGCGATGGCCGCCGCACCACAGGGAAAGAGTGCACACCCCGTTCCTTGCTCAAGCTCGGTCATGGCATCTTGAAGCGCAAAATGGGTAGTGGTTCCGCGTCTGCCATAGAACAAGGTTTGCTGGTGACGGTTGGCAATCGCGTGCTTTTTCTCGGCTAATGTATCAAAAACAATTGAAGAGGCGCGCTGTACGACTGGGTTGACCCCACCAAGGGTATAGGCTTTACGGCGTCCGGCATGTATTAGCTGCGTACGACTGTGTTTCTTTTCCATCGTTCACTTCACTCATCCTAGGTTGACTGACTAATAGCCTACGGATTTACATAAAGGCAGTAAAGACATTTAGATGGCCAAATAAAATTTTATGGCATCGATTTGGCTATATGTCATAGCGCTCAGCACTAACTCGTTCAGCCTATTGATACCCGTGTTGACTATTGTTTACAGTACTAAGTAGATCACAATTTCACCATTCTCTCCTAGCACTACCATAAAAACGTATATACATTGTATATCTAAAAGATAGGCGAATTAGCATGGCGAAAAAAGAAAAAACAAAGAAAGATAGCCAGTTACTGATAAGAATCAATAGTGAGCAACGGGATGCATTCTTAGAGGCCTGTGACGAACTGGATACGTCCGCAGCACGGGAAATACGCCGATTTATTAAACAGTTTTTAAAAGACCACGAAACGAATAAATCATCGTGATCACACTTGGGGTGGACATGCCGGCCCCGTCCACAGCATTGAAGCTGTATTGCAGTGGCAAACGCTTCGGCAAATCATCAATAAGGAGAGAAACCATGGCAAAAGCGTCAAAAAAAGATTTGAAAAAATCGATTAAGAAAGCAAAAGCGAAAGTTGCAAAACAGGAAAGCAAGCTGAAGAAGCTCAAAAAGCAACTAAAAAAAGCCTAAATCACAGGCTGATACGCAATAAAAAAGCTCGGCATTGCGACCGAGCTTTTTATTTTTCATGCCATCAACGTCTATTTGTCATGACGAGATACTGAGAGTGTCTCTTACTCCGGCAATATGGGCTCGACCGTAAATCGTCCAACATCAACACCCACGACCTTGACCTGTTCGCCAGCCAGCAATGTACAATCACCGGCGGCCGAGCTGAGTCGCAGTTGCCAAGTGACGCCTGAGTATTTAATCGTCGAAGGCTGCTCTCGGCTCAACGGCTCACTGAGCGTCAATATCAACCCGATAAAATCACTATGACGATTATCCGGACGTCGTCCGCCGCGTTGTAGCTGTTTAAGTGGGCGCCACAGCATGGCAGTTAACAAGCCTGCACCGATCCCAGTACTGCTAAATAACGCCGTAACGGTTTCTGGTACAACACCGACCATCGCCAACAGTCCCACCAAAATGGCAGCAACACCGGTTGCTAACAAAACAATGGTCGATAAGCCAAGCAGCCACACTTCGACGGCTAACAGTAACAAGCCCACAATCACGGTTAATTCTGCGAGGTAGATACTCACACTAAACATCCTGTTTTACGCTTTGCTCTTATTGAGTGTATCAATAATTGTCATCGCTTCTGCAACCACATTCGCTGCACCCGTTCCAGAATCAGGTAACAGTACGACTGAGGACTCTTTGGCAATCGCCTGTTTCGCCTTGATCGCTTTTTCTGCGAGCTCCAACTGGATGGCTTTTTGGCCTTCCTCTGTTATTGCTCGTGTCCCTACGATTTCAAGTGCTTCGGCTTGCGCCTCGGCAACCGCGATAATGGCTTGCGCCTCACCTTCCGCTTGCAAGATTTGCTCAGATTTCTCTGCTTCCGCCGCTAAGACTCGGGCCTGCTTTTGACCTTCAGCAACGTTGATATCCGACTGACGCGCCCCTTCTGACTCAAGAATAACCGCACGCTTCTCTCGTTCAGCCTTCATTTGACGTTCCATGGCATCGAGAACAGAGCGAGGTGGATCGATATCCTTGATTTCGTAACGCAGCACCTGAACGCCCCATGGCTGAGCGGCCTCATTGATGGCAGAGACAATCGCGGTGTTTAAGCTTTCGCGCTCTTCAAACGTTTTATCCAGCTCCATTTTACCCACTTCACTACGCATGGTGGTTTGCGCAAGCTGAGTCACGGAGTACACATAATCATCGACGCCATAGCACGCTTTATACGGATCCAATACCTTGATGTACAAGACACCGTCAACAACGAGCGAAATGTTATCTCGCGTGATCGCGGATTGACTGGGTACATCATATGCTTGTTCTTTTAATGTTCTGGTATAACCAATACGATCGATAAATGGCACGATGAAATTGAGACCCGCTTCCATCGTCTTGTAATACTTACCAAATCGCTCTACAACATAAGCCGTGTTTTGTGGCACAAACTTAATCGCACCGCGTAGTACCACGATCACTAAGACCGCCAGCACTACCCAGACGCCAATAAAACTCGACGTTTCTAAAAAAATCGTATCCATGGAGAAGCCCTATCACTGCGGGTCACAATCATGACTCGCATAAACAAACACAAACGCGCGCACACAAGTGTTTACGGCGTTACTCATCGCGTTTTATGATACGTTATTGTCAGCATAAAAAGACATCATCCAACGGTTAATTTGACACTCCTCGCAATCTAGATCGCTTTTCTATGAGGCTCTTTGCGTCGATACAACACAGTTATCAGGCCATGCTCTCATTTTCACAACAAGCTCACACAAAGTTGCCTCTTTCATCCGCAAAATAGATTTACCTCACACTCTTTTGGGTGTATTCTCGATAATGTTCAACCGTGTTGGTTGACGAACTATTGGTCGTAGACACACCATGTTGCAACCAATGGTAAACTGACGCGCAAATAACGCGTGGTCCTGTTGAAGCTGCTTGGCAGCTTTGATAATCGGAAATTTATGCAGCAATTGAATATAGATACATCGAAACACCCTACCGCTAGGCTGGAAAGTTAGTTGTCCTGAAGATATTCGCTACATTTGCCCATAGAGTCGATTAACGGCACTCGCGTCACTGCAACACCTAGTTAATATATTCAGGAGACACCATGTCCAAAGCTAATGGTTCCGTTAAGTGGTTTAACGAAGAGAAAGGTTTCGGTTTTATCCAGCAAGAGAACGGTCCAGACGTATTCGTTCACTTCCGTGCTATCGTTGGTGAAGGCTTCCGCACACTAGCAGAAGGCCAACAGGTTGAGTTCGATATCGAGCAAGGTCAGAAAGGCCCACAGGCTGCGAACGTCGTTCGTCTGTAAGCCAAACCAAATTTAAGAGAAAGGCGCCCAGTTGGGCGCCTTTTTTGTCGCTATCATTTGTGCTTTAGTCTACCCCATCATTTTTTAAACGAAACCTCATCAAGGTCGCATTCCTTTCACACTCGCTATAGACGCTCTCGCCACCATCCACTAGGCTGAAAACATAGACATTGTCAGGAGGACGTATGCTATCTCCGTGTTTAATTGTTGACGATCATGAAATGATTCGTGACACCATTGGATTGATGGCCCAAGCACTTGGTATTAAGTCGGTGATCACGGCCGCAGATGGTGCGGAAGCGATATCAAAGGCGTACCATGAAGAGCCCAATCTGATCATTACCGACTTACAAATGGATCCCATTGACGGGTTGGAAATGTTACGCCTCATGCGGAGCGGCCGCTATCATTTGCGTCATGACACGCCCATTATCATTTTAACCGCTAACGCATCTCAGGCAGTGATCAGCGAGTGCATTCGCTATGACGTCGATGCTTTTATGGTTAAACCGGTGAAAAAACAAGATCTAGAAAACCGTGTCAAGCAGCTCTCTAAACAGACCAAAGCTAAAAAGCCCCCCAAATTTTACTTTGAGATGTATCAGTCAGACCCCGCCAAATCAACGGATTTTGAGCATAACGGGGCCATCGTCTTTACCGAAGAAGAGCAGCAGAAAATAGAAGGCATCAACGAACCACAAGGCGAAGCGCAACCTGGCCTGACGTCAAAAGAGCCATCCATGCCCTCACCCAAGGGAGAGTCGAAAGATCGAAAATTCATTCGATGGCAAGAAAAGTATACAGTGGGGGATCCATCATTGGATGAGAGTAACAAGCAACTGCTCTCTATCATCAACGATACGTATGAGGCCATTGCCTATCACCATGAGGACGAGACTAAGACGGATTTTGAGGCCCTCGCGCAACGCTTTCGTGACTATATCGACACTCACTTTCAGCTAGAGGAAGATATTCTCGAAGCACGCGCCTACCCCAAATACAAAGAGCATGCTGCGATTCATCAACGCCTCGCCCGGCAAGCGCAATATGTGCTGCTACAGTGCCAAGCCGACCCAGAGCTATACCGCTCTGAATTCTTTAAGTTTTTGCGTTATTGGTGGATTCACCATGTCGTTCGTGAAGATACTCAGTATCGCGATTTTTTACTGCAAGGTCCTTAATACGTGAGAGTGTACCTACATTGTCTTCCAAGACGGCCTTTCTAGGGCCGTCAGGCATACCTTCAGCCCATCCCCTCGATGTGGGAACCTGCCCACACCTTTAGGCCAGTAAATGTTACTCCTCAAAACACTTACTTTCACAAAAAATTTAACAATAAATAAATTCATATATTTCATAAACTTAATTATAGATGACAAGTCCAACAGTAAAATATGGGGTTGATAAACCAAATTCATCGCCTATTATATAAAACGAATTCGTTAGAGCACAAAACAATTATGTGGCGATCAAAAACGACAGACACGGCAGTACTTGAATCCAAGGTACGTGACCGTAAACAGACCCAGACCAACACGAAGTTTGTGTTTCGTAAGCCAGCCATCAAGGATGGCGGCAACATCTATCGATTAATCACGCAGTGCCCACCGTTGGATGTGAACTCCGCTTATTGCAACTTCCTACAGGCGACACACTTTAAAGAGACCTGTGTCGTTGCAGAGCGAGAGGGTGATGTACAAGGCTTTATCTCGGGCTACATTCGCCCTGAGCAGCCAGACACCTTTTTTGTCTGGCAGGTTGCAGTGTCACCCAAAGCGCGTGGTGAAGGGCTTGCCCTCTCGATGATCGAAGCGCTGATGGCACGTAAAGTCTCAAGCAATATTCGCTTCATCGAAACCACAATCACAGAAGACAACGCCGGATCTTGGGCGCTGTTTAAAAAGGTAGACCGCCTCTACGGTACAGGTGGTCAGCGCTCCGTGTTCCTCGACGAACAGGAGCATTTCAACGGTGAACATGACACCGAATACCTTTTCCGAATTCCACTCAAAAAATAACAGGATGAGTTATGGATATCTTTAAATCGCAGGAGTCAAATGTTCAATGTTACGCCAACAACTTCCCCGTTGTGTTTGAAAGCGCTAAGGGTTGCTGGATCACGGGCGTAGACGGCAAGCGCTACCTCGATTTTCTTGCTGGCGCCGGCTCGCTCAACTACGGGCATAACAACCCAATGTTGAAAAAAGCACTGATCGAGTACATCGAGAAAGATGGCATTACACACGGCCTGGATATGTACACAGGTGCAAAAGCACGCTTTCTCGAAGTATTTAAAGAGCACATCTTGGCACCGCGTGAGTTGGACTATAAGTTCCAATTCACTGGTCCAACAGGCACCAACGCAGTTGAAGCGGCAATGAAGCTTGCTCGTAAAGTAACAGGCCGCGCAAATATTGTGTCTTTCACCAACGGCTTCCACGGCTGTACATATGGTGCATTGGCAGTGACGGGTAATCATCATCACCGCGGTGGTGGCGGCATCCCTGTCAACAACGCTGTGACACGTCTTCCGTATGATGGCTATGCAGACGTTGATGGTTTAACTTTGTTCGAAACCATGCTTAATGACGCATCAAGTGGTCTAACAGGCGGTGATAAACCTGCTGCCGTGCTTCTTGAAGTCGTCCAAGGCGAAGGTGGCCTAAACGCAGCCTCTAATGAGTGGTTGCAGCGCCTGCAAGACATTTGTAAGGCACACGATATCTTGATGATCGTAGATGACATCCAGGCTGGTTGTGGCCGTACGGGTACGTTCTTCAGCTTTGAACCATCAGGCATTAAGCCCGATATTGTGACGCTGTCCAAATCAATTGGTGGTTATGGCCTGCCAATGGCTGTGGTCCTACTAAAACCTGAGCTGGATCAATGGGCACCGGGTGAGCACAACGGTACATTCCGTGGTAACAACCACGCGTTTGTGACTGCCGCGGAAGCGATTGACACATACTGGCGTGATGATCAATTCCAAACGCATATTCAAGAACGTGCCGATCAATTGAACAAAGTGTTGCAAGAGATGCTTAACAAGCACGGTGATCTTTTTGAGACCATCAAAGGCCGCGGTTTGATGCAAGGCATTGCGTGCCAAAATGGTGATATTTCAGATGAGATCTCCAGCCTGTGTTTTGACAATGGCATGATTATCGAGACCGCGGGTCCAGATGATGAAGTCATCAAATTCTTCTCGCCACTGACAGTCAGTGAAGCAGAGATGGAAAAAGGCCTGCAGATCTTCGTTAAATCTGTTGAGCAGTATAAAAAACAGAAGCTCAAGAAAGCATCGTAATCGCGAAGACGGCGATCCCCGCTTAACGAAGAGACGTTGAAGGAATAAACATGATTGTTCGTACATTAGAAGAATGCCAGAAAACTGAACGCCGTGTGGTGGCTGAAAACTGGGAAAGCGTACGCATGCTGCTACGCGATGATAATATGGGATTTTCTTTCCATATTACCACCATCTATGCCAACACTGACACGCACATTCACTACCAGAACCACTTAGAGTCTGTGTATTGCATGTCGGGTGAAGGTGAAATTGAAACCACGGATGACGGCAAGGTTTATCCTATTAAACCTGGCACACTGTATATCCTAGACAAACATGACGAACACCAGCTTCGTGCTAACAAAGGTGTTGATATGGTCATGGCCTGTGTGTTCAACCCACCTATTACTGGGCAGGAAACGCACGACGAGAACGGTGTTTATCCATTAGTCGATTAACCGTCATGGGGCAGCCGGATGCTGCCCCTGTAAACCCAATCGACTCCCTAATTCATAAAAGCCCACAAGGAGCTCACATGAATCATACCGTTGAAAAGATCGGCGGTACGTCGATGTCAGCCTACGACGCTGTCATGGATAATATCTTTTTGTACCCGTCAAACCCGTACAACCGCATTTTTGTCGTTTCTGCTTACGCTGGCATCACGGATGCATTGCTGGAGTGTAAGCGTTCGGGTAAGCCCGGCATTTATCGCCTTCTCGCGGCAAATAACCCTAAATGGCGTGATGCGATGGACGAGTTAGAGCAACGTATGCTGCTCATTAACAGCAATATGTTCCCCGATCCTGTATACCGTGAGCGTGCTGATAACTTTATCCGCCAACGCATGGAAAAAGCACATAGCTGTATCGAAGGTATACTCGAAACCTGTAACTATGGGCAGTTTTCTCTGGAAAGCTATCTACCACAAATTCGTGAGTTCCTCTCCTCTATCGGCGAGGCGCACAGTGCGCACAACTCAACGCTACTGCTCGAAAGTGTGGGAATTAACTCACGATTTGTTGACCTCTCTGGTTGGGATAACCCCGATGAAGGCAAAGGCGACCTCAACACGGTGATCGCCAATGCTATGGAAGACATTGACTTCAGTACTGAGCTGCCCATCGTTACCGGCTACGTCTATTGTGATGAAGGTCTGATGAAGACCTATGACCGTGGTTACAGTGAAATGACATTCAGCCGGATTGCCGTGTTAACCAAAGCAAGTAGCGCGGTGATCCACAAAGAATATCACCTAAGCAGTGCCGACCCTCGCATTGTAGGTCCAGAGCGTGTACAGCCAATGGGCCTCAGTAACTACGATGTGGCTGACCAGCTTGCTAACTTAGGGATGGAAGCCATCCACCCGAATGCAGCCTCTGGTATGCGCGCTGTGGGTATCGAATTGGTCGTGAAAAACACCTTCGAGCCTGAGCACGCGGGTACGGTGATCTCTCACAAATATCGTCCAAAAGACAAAGAGATCGAGATCATCGCCGGTCGAGATAAGGTGCTAGCTCTCCACATCTTTGACCAATCAATGGTTGGGCATGTTGATCAGGTCAGCTATGACGTGATGGAAATCATTCGCGAAGAGAACGTGCAGCTCATCAGTAAAGAGATGAATGCCAACTCAATTACCTACTACTTAGACGGCAAGACAGCCAGTCAAGATAAGGTGATTAATCGTGTTGAGAAGCTCTACCCGAAAGCGAAGATTACGGGTGAAATGGTCGCACTGATTTCTGTCATTGGTAGTCGTATCGACTCAAACCAAACCATGAGCAAGGGTATGCTGGCGTTGCTTGACGCAGAAATAAACCCTAAAGCGGCTCACTCATCGATGCGCGATGTGGACGTGCAATACGTAGTACTTGATAAGTTCTACCACGCGTCGATCTGCGCCCTACACGCTTGTTTTATCGAAGAGCCTACGCCTAAGCCAACCATTCGGGCCGCTTAAGACCCTGGTGCATATGACAAGCGAAAAACCATACCCCCTTACCTAAGGGGGTTTTTTAGTTTTATAAGCTAGCCTAAACCCCCTCCTTGCGATTAAAAACCAACTTAATCACCTCTCAATGTTGATAAAGTCTAACTAAACGGTAAAATTCCGCACTTTATCTTGATAGCTGTAGTGCCTTTATGATCGATCCCAATATGCTCCCCGTTTATTTAACCGCGGTTGTCGCACTTTTGCTGGTGCCCGGACCGGATATGTTGCTAATCGTGAGCGCAAGTCTCAGCTATGGCAGACGGGTTGGTATGGCCGCAAGTTTGGGTAATGCAACGTCAGGATTGATCCTTACCGTGTTAGCCGCAACCGGCGTATCGGCCATGATTGCGATGTCGCCAACGGCCTTAACCATTCTGCAATGCGTGGGGGCAGCGTATTTACTCAAAATGAGTGTCGATACGTGGCGCGCCCGTCCAACAGACAGCGCCGAGCTCGCTCATCATCAAGGCATGGGCAAATACCTCTATAAACGCGCGGTCATGACCAACCTATTGAACCCAAAGGCGTTACTGTTTTTTGTGTTGTTTTTACCGCAGTTTATCTCGCATCAAATTCAAGCCTCGTCCAGCACGCAATTACTAACGCTTGGTCTTCTCCTCAACCTATTAGGGCTCGCGTTTAATCTGCTTTTAGTGGCAATAGTCGGCAAGCTTGGCAGTGCAATGCTCACCAATACCCGTGTCCAAATGTATCAGCATAAAATCATGGCATTGGTTTTTGCGGCACTCGCAGTCTGGCTTTTTACCCAACAGTCGTTGTAATCCATCCACTTAGCTGGGTAAAAAACCGACGAACCAGACGTTGAGCGATAAAAAGTCAGACAGTTGTCTGATATATTATACCGCTGTCAGTCGTATAACTGACTTTGGTTCGTTGGTGGCGTCTAACGCCCTTGCCTTTATCGGATGGATTCGGTCACGTGTTTAATCTTCACCTTCCCACACTGACTCTGGCTTACATCAGTGTGTTCTGGCTACTCACCATTGGCGTTTTGTTGATTGGGTGGCAGTTTAATCAGCACAAAGATATCAAGCTTTGGGGACTGGCTTGTCTGCTGATCTCAACGGGCACGTCGGTGTATAACATTGGCAATGTCACCGAAACGTCGGGGCTCGTCTGGATTGGCACCACAGCCGCGATCTGCTCTCATATTCTGGTGTGGTTAGGCACGCAATCCTTCGTGGGCACGTCCTCGTCGTGGCGGACGGCTTCGCTGGCAGCACTCTTGGGTGTAGGGGTTTATACACTGATTCTTGCCAATCATATTCCGCTTGCGCTCCGTATTACTTGGTACTGTGCGTTCTACGTGGCAATGCACCTTGCGGTTTTAAAACTCATTGTTGAGAGTCCAGAGAGAAAGCGGATAGGTTTTACTCTCTATGCATCCGTGCTCTTCCTCTTACTGATACTTTATGGACTTCGTGCCTACTTCGCCTTTGACACACCGATGGAAAACACCGGCCTATCTCAACGTTATATCGCCGTGTATTACTTGATCTTAATGGCCGAGTTCGTCAAGTTTATGACCTTCATTTACCTTTGTTTTGAGCGACTGGAGTACACACTTTGTCAACTTGCACTCCGTGACACTCTGACACAGCTTCCGAATCGACGCGCCTTTATGACGCAATCCGCACAGTGTCTCCTTTCTAACCAGCCGAATGCCCTTATCCTTGCTGATTTGGATAACTTCAAAAGTATTAATGATGTATATGGTCACCTTGCTGGCGATCAGGTATTGGTCGCTTTCAGCCAACACTTAGAACGGATCACCCAACAAGAAGGGGCGTTTTGCGCCAGAACGGGAGGTGAAGAATTTATTTTGCTACTCAGTGGCCAGTCTGTGCGTCGCGTACAAGAAATAGCGCTACAGCTGAAACGACAAATCGAGGCATGCCAGGTGACGACCGAACATGGCCATCACATCCAGTTTACGGTGAGTATCGGCGTCGGCATCAAGCGCCAAATGCAATATGTTGCGATGAACCAGTTATTTGAGTGCGCAGATACGGCTTTATATGAAGCCAAGGCCCGCGGGCGAAACCGTGTAGAATTTGCGTTAACTGAACATCGTGATGCGCCCTCCAGTGTGTCACCAACATCCAACCAATCGCCCATCAGCCAAGAAACTGATAATCCTTCTCTGCCTAAACGTTATCTCGAGCGTCAATCTTTGTCATAATAGGCGTTCAGCCCGTAATAGGAGAACGTGTAATGGATGAGAACACCGCCACGCTACTGAATCTGCGTGTCATTGAAGTCAGCGACTATCAACCCTTAGCAGAGTTGATGGATCTCGTCTTCCCGGATGTCGGCGGTGCTTGGCCTAAGAGCACGATCATGCAACTGGTCACCGCTTTCCCGGATGGCCAGATATGCATTGAAGATAATGGAAAAATCGTCGCCGCCGCGTTAACGCTAAAAGTATCCTACAACCGCTTTTCACTGCCGCATACCTATGCCGACATTATCACGGATGACGGTGTGGTATTCCACGACGCAAAAGGGGATGCACTGTATGGCCTCGACGTGTTTGTACACCCTGATTATCGTGGCCATCGCCTTGGCCGTCGACTTTACGAAGCGAGAAAAGATCTGTGTCAGGCGCTGAACCTAAAAGCGATCCTCGCCGGCGGCCGTATACCTGGTTATCACAAACACAATGATGTTTCGGTGACGGATTATATTAATAAAGTCAGAAGAAAAGAGATTCACGACCCGATCCTTTCTTTCCAGCTATCTAATGACTTTGATGTTAAGCGTTTGATGAATCGCTATTTGCCCGAAGACGATAAGTCGGCGGGCTATGCCACACTGTTGGAGTGGGATAACTTCTTCTATGAAGAAGATGCATCCTCCGTGCATGATATTGAAAAAACCATCGTCCGCCTCGGGGTCGTGCAATGGCAGATGCGTCATGTGCTCTCAGTGGATGATCTTTTGAATCAGGCCGAATTCTTTGTCTCATCCTTAGCCAACTACCAGTCAGATTTCGCGCTCTTTCCCGAGTTTTTCTGTGCACCATTGATGGGGCTTGCACCTGATAAGCGCTCCGTCGAGGCAATTCGCTTTCTCAGTGAATTTACCCAGGCGATTAAGCAACGTTTTTCGCAATTGGCCGTCACCTACAACATCAATATTATCGCTGGCAGTATGCCCGTGTTGGAAAATAGCAAACTGTATAACGTCTCCTATTTAATGCACCGCGACGGTAGCATTGATGAGCAATACAAAATCCATATTACGCCTCACGAACAACGTGACTGGGTGATCGATGGCGGGGATACGGTCAAAGTCATTGAAACCGACGCGGGCCGGGTTGGTATTCTCACCTGCTATGACGCCGAGTTTCCTGAGTTGGGGCGTATTCTTGCTGAGCAAGGTGTACAGATCCTATTCGTGCCCTTTTGGACCGATACCAAGAACGGTTATTTACGCGTGCGCCTTTGTGCTCAAGCACGAGCGATTGAAAACGAGTGTTATGTCGCGATCGGCGGCAGCGTGGGCAACCTTCCTCGGGTAGATAATGTGGACATCCAGTACGCTGAGTCTGCGGTATTTTCACCCTCGGATGTCTATTTTCCGCACGATGCGACACTCGCGGAAGCCAATGCCAATACCGAGATGATGATTTTTGCAGACGTCGATTTAGACAAGCTCAAAATGCTGCATGAACGAGGTTCGGTAACGAATTTGAAACACCGCAGGCCCAAGCTCTATGCCAGCCATTTAAGCCAAGAGTAGCCTTAATACAGCCCTGCCGAATGCGGGGCTTTTATTCGTAAGCAGGAGACAAAAAGACTAGATTTCCATGCACTCTTGCCAAAAGCTTCTATCCTTACTCAACAGACTGCTTGTTTTTTAGCCAATGTGGCGTTGAGGTGAGATCATGAAGCTCAAATATAAAATGCTAGTCAGCTTACTGGGTGTGGGTTGCCTCCCCGCGTTAATCATTAGCTTGCTTTCTCTTCATACCGCCTCGTCGTCACTCGAGCATCAAACGTTTAGTCAGCTTGAAGCGTTGAGAGAGGTAAAAAAATCAGCGGTCACACGCTATTTCCAAACCGCTGAAGGGCAGATAATTACCACCGCGGAAACCCCTTCCGTGTCCAACGCCATGGCCAGCATGATTGATGCCATGGACACACTTCCTTCTCGTACCGCCCAAACACGTTCACAACTGACCAGCTATTATCAGCGTCACCTCATTGACCCACTTGATGAGATCAGCACAGAATCACTCCCCAAGGCGAGAGATTTGGTGAACAACCTAACGCCACAAGTAGTGGCGCTACAACAAGCCTACTTAGTCGACAACCTTTATCCCATGGGAGAAAAAGGCGCATACCAAACCAGTGGCCAATTACCTCAGTACGATCAAGCTCACCAAGCCATCCATCCCTATCTACGTGATGTTCAGGAAAAGTTTGGCTACTACGACATCTTTATGATCGAAGCAAGCCAAGGACACATCCTTTACTCCGCCTCCAAAGAACTTGATTTCGGCACGTCGCTAACAACAGGTCTGTTTAATACCTCTGGCTTGGCCGACGCTTTCCGTCAAGCGAAAACCTTAGCGGATGGCGATACCGTGATTATTGACTTTTCGCCCTACACAGCCTCGAGCAACGCGCCGGCAGGGTTTATGGCATCGCCGATTTATCACAACGGTAGCGTGATTGGCGTGCTCGCCTATCAATTCCCGATAGATAAGCTCAGTGCCATTATGGCAGAGCGAGATGGACTGGGAAACACAGGCGAAACCTATCTCGTTGGCCCTGATAACTTGATGCGATCAGACTCCTTCTTAGATGCCGAGCATCGATCGGTCTTCGCCTCATTTATGCACCCCGCACAAGGTCGCGTTGAGACGCTTGCCGTTGAGCGTGCGATGCAAGGCGAAACAGGCATTGATGTCATTAACGATTACAACGGTAACCCCGTACTCTCTGCCTACGCACCGCTAACCGTCAGTGGACTCAGCTGGGCAATCATTGCGGAAATGGACGTCAAAGAGGCGTTTGCAGCACTCAACGAACTACAAGGACTCATCGTCACCGTGTTGGTAATTGCGGTGGCCATGATCGCAGTCACTGCCATTCTGTTAACACGTTCGGTTACCCGCCCGATAGGTGGCGAACCGGCTGAGATGGCCAAGATAGTACAAACGATTGCCGACGGCGATCTAAGAGTAAGCTTTGACGCTAGCCCCAACGCAACGGGGATCTATCGCTCCATGCGTGCGATGGCAACAAACCTCACCACCATGGTGTGCGATATTATTGGCGCCACTAACCAACAAGCAGCAGCGGCAGAGCAATTATCCTCCTCGAGCGTGCAAACACTCACTAACTTTGAAGCCCAAAACGCACGAACAGAACAAGTGGCGGCGGCAATGGAAGAAATGACGGCCACTGCCAATCAAATTTCCTCCAGCTCCGCCTCGACAGCCGATGCCACCGAAAAGGCGCGTTCACTTATCCATAGCGGAGACCAACAAGTGACCGAGTCTGTCGATGCGATGCAAGATCTTGTCACGCGTCTCAATCACGCCAAAGAAAAAACGGATGCGCTCGGGCAAAGCGCTGAGGATATCTCCAGCATATTGCAAACTATTGGCCAAATTGCTGATCAAACCAACCTGTTAGCATTGAACGCTGCCATCGAAGCGGCACGCGCGGGTGAGCAAGGTCGCGGCTTTGCCGTCGTCGCCGACGAGGTGCGAACGCTGTCGCAAAGCACGCAACAAGCCACAAGCGAAATCACACAGCTAATTGAAAACCTTCAGCACAATTCCAACACCACGACGCAGGCTATCTCAGAGAGTGCGACGACCGCCAACTATGTGTCGGAACGTGCAGAAGCAAGCTTATCATCGCTCAAACAAGCGGTGAACGCGGTGGACGAAATTGCAGACATGGCGATGCAAATGGCCAGTGCCTCAGAAGAGCAGTCTCTCGTGGCAACTGAAATCAATCAGAACTTAGAAGAAATTAACACCATGACCGGTGAAAACCGTCAAGCCATGGACCAAATCACTCAAGCCACACACAACCTCAGCAAGCTGTCTCATACACTAAAAGGTCACACGCAAAAATTTCAGTGCAAACAAGCTTAATTGAGCGGCATAACGTGCTCTGAGTACTAATCGCACTGACTTTGTTCAAGGTCAGTGCATTTACTGGTGTAAAGGATCACTCTCTTGGTAGAATCAACCCGTTTCTGCGTAAGCGTTATTAAGAGAGATTCCGAATGGGACGAAGTTTTGAAGTTCGTAAAGCGTCAATGGCGAAAACCCAGGGCGCGAAAATTAAGGTTTATTCAAAGTACGGTAAAGAGATTTACGTATGTGCTAAAAATGGCGGCTCGGATCCTGAGAGCAATCTATCACTGCGTCGTTTGATTGAGAAAGCGAAAAAAGATCAGGTTCCAGGTCATGTGATCGACAAAGCGCTTGATAAAGCCAATGGCACAGGTGGCGAAAACTATGAAGTGGCGCGTTATGAAGGCTTTGGGCCTGGCAGCTGCGCGGTGATTGTTGATTGCTTAACGGATAATAACAGCCGTACTTATATGGACGTACGCCAGTGCTTTGTGAAAAACGATGCGAAAATTGGCACGCCCGGTGCGGTGTCTCATATGTTTGAGCACCAAGCTGTTTTCCAGTTTAAAGGAGATGATGAGGAAGGCACGCTTGAAGCCTTGGTCATGGCTGATGTGGATGTGTCAGACATCGAAGTAGACGAGGGTATCATTACAATTTTTGCCCCTCACACAGAGTTTTTCAAAGTGAAAAATGCGCTAAGTGACTATCTTGGCGACACGCCGATTGATCTTGAAGAGATCACCTTTGTGCCTCAAATCGACACTCAGGTCAGCGGCGAGGATGTTGAACGTTTTGAAAAGTTCCTCGATATGCTTAACGACTGCGACGACGTCCAAAATGTCTACCACAACGCAGAGCTAATCTAAGCACAATAACTAAGCGCCATGTCATCATGGCGCCTTATCGCTCACCCAGTTGCGTGAGTAGCATTTGCGAAAATAACGCCCAGTTTTGACGAAATCTATCATCCCCCTGCAGTACATAACTTTGCAAACCAGCACCAAGGAAAAAGGCATCCACGACACGAATTGCCGTATCAATCTGATGCTGCGGAATCTTCCCCTGATAAAAATACTCAATCGCACGCGTGTATTCCGTTAAACCATGTTGAGAAAAGCGCTGAATAGCCACCCTAAACTGTTCATCAAATAAGGCTTGGGTTGTAAAGCTATACATCGCTTTCATCGCATAAGGCTCACATTGCATGGTGAGGTACAAGGTATCCCCTGTCACTTCGAGATAACTCTCAAAATCATCAAAATTTGCAGGCTCGGCCACAGCAAGAAACATAGAGATTAATTCATCAACCGCTGCATATTTGACGGCATCAAGGTTGTCAAAATGATGATACAGCGCCCCTTTGCTGATTCCGGCTTTCTTCCCTAATTTTGTTGCCGTTAATGCAGCAAGCCCTTCATTTCCAACGATTTCTAGCGTTGTCGAAAGAATGTGTTGGCGCATAGCACGCGACGCAATTTCGTTTTTGTTCATCGTTTTTTGATCAAAAGTGAAAGTCCAGATGAAAAAATAAAACATACCGAATGTTCATTCAAATTTTTTCGGGCAAAATGTGACCGATAACCGAATGATTTCTCAACACGGAAGCGTCGGAAGAAAAAAGAGGATGAAAGTGGGTGTTGTAAAATAACAGAACAAGGCTCAAAGACAGGTTCAAACGCAATGGCTACAATGAATAGAGGCAGAACTGATAAGAGGTTAAGTAAGTGATGAAAAGAGTGTGGGCGTTGCTGTTAACACTAGCGGTTGCATGGCCGGTGAGCGCTAAGACCACGTATGTGGTTGGCGTACAGAGTTTTTCACAGTATTACCCGTATTCAGCCTACTCTAACCGTAACTATTCTGGCTTTAACCGAGAGCTGTTGGATATGTTTGCCAATGAATACCACTACCGTTTCGTCTACAAAGCGCTTCCCCTAAGACGCCTTTACCACCGCTTTGTCGAGGGCGCTGTCGATCTGAAATATCCAGACAGTCCAGATTGGAGCCCAGACATTAAAAAAAAGGTCCGTGTGACATACAGTGATCCTGTGGTGAGCTACACGGATGGCGTCATGGTTATTGACCAACACTATGGCCGGCCTTTGGATGAATTCCGTTTTCTCGGTGTGGTAGCCGGATTCACTCCCCACCCTTATCAATCACGTATCAGCGCCGGAAAAATACGTGTCGATGAAAGCTATCAATATGATTCGCTGTTAATGAAGGTAATCAGTGGTCGCGTTGATGGCGGCTACGCCAATATTGACGTCGCACAGTTTTATCTTGACCAAATGGGCCTCAAAAAAGGCTCGGTAAAGTTTGATGATACCCTCCCACATGTGAAAGGAACTCGTCACCTTTCAACAATTCACTATCCAAAACTGATTAAAGAATTTAACCAATTTTTAGCCGATAACCAAGCCAAGATTACTGAACTAAAAGCACGTTATGGGCTTGAGTGATTGAGGTTTATTTCTTCATTTCAGTCCACAGTGCTGTATACTCGACACGCCATTTCAGGCAGGATGATGCGGTTGAATCAGAGAGAGAAGAGTTGCTTTGCGTAATCAGCTTATCAGTTTAGATTTGTTTTATGCCATTGAGCACCTTATGCCCGGAAAGCGCACTGCCGCGTTATTCCGTCGGTCAATTAAACACCTCCCCGTGACCACTTTGGCGCTTACCCATTACGACTCCGCTGCAGGGCTTCAGCTCGCATTATTCCGTCATTGCCGTAACTATGTGGCTTTTACACAAGGCAAGCCCATTTCGCCTGATTTTGATTTCTCTGGTACCGCCGAGCAAATATTGGCTGCCGAATCAGTGATGAAAGCCTTTATTCGTGGCGCCTACTGGTGGGTGGAATATCATATGAGTCTGTATCGTGACGATTGGAGCCAAGAGCAGTCTCAACGTTGGTTAAAGGATTTACGTTTGCTGGTACAAGTCATTATCGGTGTCGGGAACTGTACCAATGCTGAATTTTTGATCACACACCGAGGCCCTATCCAAGCCCTGACTTACGATACACACCTCGAGCCTTTTCTCACCAATTATTAATCATCCAGGCACGCGCCGAGATCCCAGTTTGTCTATTGATTGATCATCCCACACTGCTTTCGCTATTTCGTCACGTTTATTCGCTAGCCTAGGCCCATGACGATGACACAAGGTTCACCATGAAGCGATTAAAGCGGTATCAATACGAGCGGTATGCCATTTTATGCCGCGCCTCTTATCCTACCTTTTTTAATCACACGCAATACGGCTTCAGTCCGAATGGACGACGTGATATTTACGACCGCTGGGGGCGCTGTATTATTCGTGTACTCTGGCGAGATGATGACGATGTGGTGGTGGTATTTCGCGGCTCGCAAACCTTGTGGGACTGGCTAGTAAATTGTGCCTGTGGTCCTAAGCGTATTCGCATGGCTAACACTTATTGTTACGTACACTGGGGGTTTCACTACTTACTGACACAAAAAAGTTTACCCTGGCAACAGCACAAGCGTCGTTACCAAGCTATGACCACGAGCCAGTTTGCTGATGTTGCACAAGCGGCGGATATGGCTTCCTTAGACGGCGATACGGTGCTCGATAAACTCTGCTCCGCCCTGTCGCCTTTGGTTCAGGCCAACAAAAAAGTCTCTTTTATTGGTCATTCGTCAGGCGGCGCGATGGCGGTTATTGCCGCGGCGATGCTTCAACCACAAATGGGCAGTGCTATTAAACGCATCGTCACCTTTGGTCAGCCTGCCGCTGGTATGTGGCGTTTTAAGCGGCATTATCCCTTTCATACCAAAACTTATCGTATCTGTTGTGATGTCGACATCATTACCTTCTTACCCGGGATTCCTTTTCTGTATTGGCATGTCGGTCGGCTTCTATGGCTACATGAGAACAAAATCTATACCGACACGTCGTCACTGATTCGCGTGCTCAGGGTTTTATTTAGCTGGCTCGCACGCCCCATCGCGTATCATTACATGGATAAATACATCCGACGCAAAGATTACTTTGACCAACACTAATTGGCCTGTACCAACCAATACGTGATCTTGATACCAGCTTCCTTCACTGTCCCGAGACTGTCACCCAGCAGTCACCCCGTTTTCATATTGCCTCGCCACACTTTCGACCGGCTTTGCGATGCACTTTTTGGCGCATCGCTATCACCTAAATCATAAATACGATAACGAACAGAAAGGAATAATTGTCGTGAGCAAGCATATTGACCAACGTCCGCTGGACGCAGAACCCGAATTCAATCGCTTTATTGATGCCGCCGTAAGTCGTCGCCGCTTTTTACAAGGCGCGGGCGCCGCTAGTACGGTCGCTTTTTTTGCCGCTAACCCTGTTGCCAAAGCAGTGGCTGGCAGCATGAGCAAAAGTGAACTGATAGGCTTTGACGCAATCCCAACCTCAACCGCTGATACAGTCAAGGTGCCTGCTGGCTATAAGGCAGACGTACTGGTGTCTTGGGGCGATCCTATCTTTACTAATGCGCCTGCTTTTTCGCAACAAAACAATGCCGATGCGCAAGCTCAGCAGTTTGGCGACAACAACGATGGCATGACATTTTTCCCGCTCGCCAATGATCGCGCCCTGCTCGCGGTCAATAACGAGTATATCAACGATGAGTATTTGTTTACGCACGGTGGAGAAAACATCTCAGCCGATGATGCGCGCAAATCGCAAGCGGCGCATGGCGTCTCTTTGGTCGAACTCAAAAAAGTCGATGGTCGCTGGACAATCAATCCGCAAGGTCGCTTAAACCGTCGTATTACCGCTTATACAGAAATGGCAATGACAGGTCCCGCCGCCGGCCATTCACTGCTCAAAACCGCGGCTGATCCGTCGGGTAAATTGATCCTCGGCACTTTTAACAATTGTGCCAACGGCGAAACGCCTTGGGGCACCTATCTGACCTGTGAAGAAAACTTTAATGGCTATTTTGCTAGCGAAAAAACCGTCACCTTGGGCAAAACCTATCAGCGCTACGGCATCAGCGATACCGATTGGGGATACGATTGGTACAAGCACGACGAGCGCTTTGATGTCGCCAAGCACCCCAATGAGCCCCACCGCTTCGGCTGGGTGGTCGAAATTGACCCTATGGACCCCAATTCGACCCCGAAAAAGCGCAGTGCACTGGGTCGTTTTAAGCACGAAAATGCCGCGCTAACGGTCAATGATGATGGGCATGTTGTCGTGTATATGGGCGATGATGAACGTGGCGAGCACCTATATAAATTTGTCTCTGAGGGAAAATACGATCCGAGTAAAGGTAGCGCTAATCGCGATTTGCTCGAGAACGGTACCTTATATGTCGCCAAATTTACCGGCAGCGACGACGAGCTCAAAGGTCAAGGGGAGTGGTTAGAGCTCACCTTTGGTAAAAATGGCCTGACCCCAGAAAATGGCTTTCCCGACCAAGCCAGCGTGCTCATTTTTGCCCGCGAAGCCGCGACGCAAGTGGGTGCAACCACCATGGATCGTCCTGAGTGGGTCGCCGTGCACGCCGACAACAAGCATGTCTTCTGCACCCTCACCAATAACAAGTACCGTGGCGTGAAAGACAGCCAACCATTAAATGCGGCCAACCCACGCACCAAAAACCCGTATGGCCATATTATTCGCTGGGCACCGACCCAAGGCGATCATACTCAGCCTACTTTTGAGTGGGACATTTTCGTGATGGCCGGCCATCCTGAAAAGCAATCTGGATTGATGGCGGGTACCGATAACATTAATAAAGACAACATGTTTAACAGCCCAGATGGTATCGGCTTTGATCGTGCCGGTCGTCTTTGGATTCAAACCGACGGTGATTACTCCAACGAGGGAGACTTCGCTGGCATGGGCAATAACCAAATGCTGTGTGCCGACACGCAAACGGGGGAAATTCGTCGCTTCCTTACCGGGCCAACATCGTGTGAGATCACGGGACTGACCTTTACCCCTGACTCACGCACTATGTTTGTGGGTGTACAACACCCAGGCGCCCATTTCCCTGCAGGCGGTGACGCCATTCCTCGCTCTTCGGTCATCATGATCACCAAAGAAGACGGTGGCGTAATCGGTACTTAACCCTTCATCGTCCAATGCTCTAAGCCTTACTTTGTTAAAACAGCCCAGCCCTTGCCAACGCAAGGGCTTTTTCTCTCCTTACCTCTCAATTGAGTCGCTCAATTTTTATACGCCACTGCCAACTATTAACTATATTTATAAAGGGAATATGTAACGATCGTGCACCAAACTGTGTCCAGCGCGTTGATAAAGTGACGTAATTGAATATAAATCAAAACGTTGGCGTGATGCAGTTGCCGAGGAGAGCCGACAGCATGGCGACAGAGACACAAGTCACCGAGACACAAGGAACGGTTGCTGCCGTTCAACCTGATGGCCAAGTGCGTCAGATAGAGGCAAATCAAACGGTTTCGACGGGAGAGCTCGTCACCGCGGTGGGCAACGAGCCCGCCTCAGTGCGCCTTGAGAATGGTGTCGATACCAACCTCGCCTTATCTGCCTTGCTTGTCGGCGAAGATGAAGACGATACGCTGGTACAAGATTTACCTGAGGATGTGCTTGAAATCATTGAAGCCATCCAACGCGGTGAAGATCCCAATGCGATTGAAGATGCCGCCACCGCAGCCGGTGCAGCGGCCTCAGGTTCTGCGATCACGGCCATGGCAATCATTGAAGCGAACGGCCGTATTGGCGAGATCATTGCGGGTTTCCAAACTGAGGGCATTACCAACCCCGATGGTGGCATTACCGACGAACAGCTTTTTGCTCTAACCGCACTAAGATTGGCAAGTGCTGACGCCGTATTCCCTGCCGCAGATACCAATGAAGCGCCGAGCGCCGAATCGCTCACCTTCAGTATCGACGAAGATCAACCCCTGGTGCTAACGCCCAATCAAATACTGCAGCAAATCAACGATCCAGACGGCGATATCCTCACCATTGTTTCCATCACCAGTGGCAATCCAGATGTCGAAATCGACGAAGATGAGTCTGGTAATATCGTCATCACACCACCGCCCAATTTCAATGGCGATCTTGATCTCACAGTCATTGTTTCCGATGGCCAAGCAGAAACCCCGTCCGATATCACGGTCACCGTGAATCCCGTCAACGATGCTCCGACGCTGCAATTTTCTGCCATATCGGTCACTGAGGATGCGGTCGCGGCCGGCGATACCGTCGGCACTGTAACGGCGACGGATATAGAAGACGATGTCCTCACCCTATCGTTGACTGACGGTGGACAAAACTATGTCGAGTTGCAGGGTAATAATGTTGTTCTCACTCAGGCAGGCGTCGATGCAATCAATAACGATGCACTAGATATCGCCTCGCTGACATTTACAATCACCGCCTCAGACGGCGAAGCGAGCACCTCTCAAACCTTCACCTCAGCAGTGGAACGTATTGACGATCCCGCATCCATCACAGGTGATACCTCAGGCACGCTCTCGGAGGGGGAAATCGATGGCTCTGATGGAAGTTTGATAGCCAGAGACTCGGTTTCCGGTACCTTGTCGATCACCGATCCGGACGATAGCCCAACGTGGATCGATAGCACGCAATCCGGCCAGTATGGTGAGCTCGTCTTCACCAATGGCAACTGGACCTACACCGCAGACAGCGATGCTGTGCAATCTCTTAGCGAGGGTGATGCGGTTTCGGATAACTTCACTGTGACTGCATCAGACGGCAGCAGCCAAGTGATCGCGATAACTATCACAGGTACAAATGATGATCCTGTGATTAGCGGCCAAACCCTTGGCGATGTTGTCGAAGACAGCATTTTAGAAGCGACAGGATCTCTCAGTATTTCGGATGCAGATGGTAACAATGCGCCGAGCTTTTCCGATGGCAATGTGTCCGGTCAGTACGGTGAGTTATCACTGATGAATGGTACTTGGACTTATACGCTGGATAACAACAGCAGTCTTGTTCAAGGTTTAGACGCCGGCGATCAAGTGACGGACACCATCACCCTCACTGCAAGCGATAATACACAGCAAGATATTGTCATCACGATTACAGGGACCGACGATGCGCCAGAAGTGAGTGGTGAGTTTGTTGGCTCAGTCACCGAAGGTGACGAAGGCGATGCGGTCACTGCCACCGGCACCATTGCGATCAGTGATGTCGATAGTGGCGACACGCCAACCTTTGCCAATACCACAGCGTCTAGCACTTATGGCTCGTTGGAGCTAGTAGATGGTGCTTGGACCTACACCCTCGATCAATCTGCCGTGCAGAATTTAGATGCCGGTGATGAGGTGACCGACACCATCACCCTCACCGCAAGCGATAACACGCAACAAGATATTGTCATCACCATTACGGGGACCGACGATGCGCCAGAAGTGAGTGGTGAGTTTGTAGGTTCTGTCACCGAAGGTGACGTGGGCGATACCGCAGTAACTGCCACGGGAACCATCGCGATCAGTGATGTGGATGGCGACGATACGCCCACCTTCGCCAATACCACTGAGACGGGGACTTATGGTTCGATCGAGCTAGTAGACGGTGATTGGACGTATACGCTTGATCAAGACAGCGTGCAGGATTTAGATGCTGGCGATCAAGTGACCGACACCATTACTCTCACCGCCTCTGATGGCACCCAGCAAGCTATTGTCATCACCATTACTGGTAGTGAGGATACGCCAGAAGTGACTGGTAGCTTTATCGGTTCCGTGACCGAGGGCAATGTGGGCGATGCGCCTGTAACTGCAAGTGGCACACTTTCAATCAGTGACGTTGATGGCGACGATAATCCCACCTTTGCCAATACTACAGAGACCGGTACCTATGGCTCGCTAGAGCTGGTCAATGGAAGCTGGACTTACACCCTTGATCAGTCTGCGGTGCAGAATTTGGATGCCGGCGATCAAGTTACCGACACCATTACCCTGACAGCAAGCGATAACACCCAACAAGATATTGTCATCACCATTACCGGTAGCGAGGACCTACCTGAAGTCACCGGTGAGTTTATTGGTTCCGTGAACGAAGGCAACGAAGGTGATGCACCTGTCACTGCCACGGGCACCATTGCGATCAGTGATGTTGATGACGGCGATAATCCGACCTTTGCCGATGTTACACAGGCTGGCACTTACGGCTCTCTGGAGCTAGTAGATGGTGCTTGGACCTACACCCTCGATCAGAGCTCAGTGCAGGATTTAGATGCCGGTGATGAGGTGACAGACACCATCACCCTCACTGCAAGCGATAACACGCAACAAAATATTGTCATCACGATTACGGGGACAGAGGATGCCCCTGAAGTAAGTGGTGAGTTTGTAGGTTCTGTCACCGAAGGCAACGTGGGCGATGCCCCTGTCACTGCCACGGGTACCCTTGCGATCAGGGATGTTGATGACGGCGATAACCCGACCTTTGCGAATACTACTGAAGCGGGGACTTATGGCTCGCTAGACCTAGTTAACGGCAACTGGACCTACACCCTCGATCAGTCTGCCGTGCAGAATTTAGATGCCGGTGATGAGGTGACCGACACCATCACCCTCACCGCAAGCGATAACACACAACAAGATATTGTTATCACCATTACCGGCACCGATGACTTACCTGAAGTCACCGGTAGCTTTACCGGCTCAGTGACCGAAGGTGACGCGGGCGATACCGCGGTAACTGCCACGGGTACCATTGCGATCAGTGATGTGGATAGCGACGATAATCCCACCTTTGCCAATACTACAGAGACCGGTACCTATGGCTCGCTAGAGCTGGTCAACGGCAATTGGACTTACACCCTCGATCAGTCTGCCGTACAGAACTTGGATGCCGGTGATCAGGTGACCGACACCATCACCCTCACCGCAAGCGATAACACACAACAAGATATTGTTATCACCATTACCGGCACCGACGACTTACCTGAAGTCACCGGTAGCTTTACCGGCTCAGTGACCGAAGGTGACGAAGGCGATGCGGTCACTGCTCAGTGACCGAAGGTGACGAAGGCGATGCGGTCACT
>NZ_MUEW01000011.1:0-161294 GCF_001995655.1 Salinivibrio sp. IB868 | reverse complement strand
GTATATCATCAAAAGATTGTGAGAATTTTTCAAGCGCGTCTCTCACCAAAGGACTCTGACCATGAAACAACATTTCGTCCTCTAGCGAGGAAAAATAATTAGTCAAACTAGATTTTCTCGACTGCAAAAGAGAAAGCATATTGTTTTTTATAATGTCTTCAACATTAACTTTAATGTTTATATAAGAAACAACGCCGGCCACGATCATTGATATCAATGCAAAAAAAATCATCACCGCAGGTAATTTCTTGTTAATTGAAACATTTTCCAGCATCAGTTCAATCTTTTTACCAATAAATTAAGTATTGTATTATAATACGACAGTATTTAGTTATTTTTCATTCCGTGATTTAAGTATCGTTTTGTCGCAAACGTTATTACTTGCCTCACAACAATAACCACTTTTAATTTCCCGCAATATCTATGCCTGACCGCGCCCTTGCGTGGATTGAATGATCATAGGCTAACCCAATCACCAAATCTACCCTTTGGGCCAAGGTCTATTTATCATTTTCTCACACTATACGGGTCGATGCTGTCAAGACTAGCACAGTTTCTGCAGGTATCTGTGATCACAAAACAGCATTATCCACTCACACTGTCGCAGCACTCATTCCACTACGACGATGATTATGTCTATTTTTACTAACAGGGCGAGTGCGACTAAATGCAAACGTGACACACAACACTGAACATTTAATGTGTTCTGTGTTAACTATTTATACACGCGCCTGCTACGCTCAACAAAGTGGTGACTTTGTAGATAACGGACTATCGCATGACCATCCTAACCGGGATCCAACCTGAACTTGATAGACACCAGCTCTCTGAGCTGAATGTCGACCTGCTGTCGGCTGTGCTACGCGGCGCAGACATGCTGGTCAGTGGTGACGACAGGCTTGCCAATATTAATCACTTGCTCGCTGAAATTGGAGCTGTCACGCAAGTGAGTCGCGTGTGGGTGTTTCAAGTATTAGCACTCAGCGACAGCGATATTTTGCAAGATTATGTTTTTGAATGGGCCAACGAGAAGAAGTATGCGCAAATTCGTCTCCCCCACTTCAATCATTTTAGCTCTAGCCTCGCTCACCCCGAGTACCGCGAGCTGATAGAAAGCCGACAACGTGGCGAGTATCAATCTGTCATTACTGATCAATTACCCTCATCCTGGCTCAAACGCTATTTAACACAACAGCGCATTTTATCGATGTTAACCATCCCCATCATTGTCGATAATAAATGGTGGGGAACACTAGGGTTTGATGATTGCGAGCGTGAACAACGCTGGTCAGAAAGTGATGTGACCTTGCTGCGCGCCACGGGACATCTCATCGCCAGTACAGTGCTAAAAAACGAGCTGTTTTCTAAACAACGGCAAATCGAAATCATTAAAGACAATACCCACTGCAGCACCTGGCAAGTGGATGTTCAACGCGGTATCTGTTGGTGCTCGTCAGAGATCATCGGCGACAGTGCTGCCAGCAGTATTCGTGACTCCCGTACCTACACCAGCCGACACTGGCTGCGCCGCATTCATCCTCAGTATCGTCGAGCGTTTTTCTCGCGGGTGCGCCATTTTTTATCGCCCGCTGGCAACGAGCTAAAAATGGACTTACAGGTTAAACGTGATAATGGTGAATATACGTGGGTAGAAATCACCACCAATAATGATCCGAAAAATAAGCCTCAAGGTGTGGTCGCTGGGGTGATGTGGGATATCAGTCAGCGTAAGGCGGAAGAACAAGCATTAATGCGCCAAGCTGCGACTGACCCGCTGACACAACTATACAACCGCCGTCAATTTGCCAGTGACCTTGCCCGCTTTGGTGAACAAGCCCGGTACCGACATCAGCCTCTATCCCTGCTTATTATTGATATCGACCATTTTAAACGCATCAACGATAACTACGGCCATATCGTTGGCGATCACGTCCTCGAAGCCTTCGCGTCATTACTCGAAACGCATCTTCCTCTGCACAGCAACATTTATCGCATTGGAGGGGAAGAGTTCGCTTGTCTGTTGGCGAATACCGACCAAAAAGCGGCGCAGCACTATGCCGCTCAGCTCTGCGAGGCCGTTTACGACCAACATTCGATCCTCGACTACTCCCCCGCTATCCGTGTGTCCGTGTCAATTGGCTGTGCAGAGCTCGACGCGGCCCAGCTCGATGCTAAGCACCTCTACCAGCATGCCGATGACGCTTTATACAACGCCAAACTCTCTGGACGCAACCGGGTCGTCAGTTACGCTTAAACTTGTAGGGCATTCTCGGTCAGTACATTTATCTCGCCACCGCCGTTATTCAGTGAAGACGGTGATTTGCTAGACTAAAGCTAACACACTCGGTTTTATATCCCCCTCAAGGAGCTTCTATGCCAGCTCGCCCGGACTTTCTCGACAACCTCTCTCCTCATCACGGCAAAGTCGTCCCTGGCGTACTGAGCCTAGAGACACAAACGGCTCTCGCTGCCAAACTCGACGCCATGCCCAATGGGCAAACTTGGTATGCCGACATTTACAAAAAAGCGATTTATGGGCCCATGGTATTCCGCGACCCAGATCTCAACATCGCCGACACCATTGAGGCACTGCTGCCAGACTATCGCATTTTGGCCGATTTATATTTGGAGAAAACGCCCGAGGATCAAGGCTTTCCTTTCCATACCGATTTTGACTCGATTGGCTTTATGGAGCGGCCGGAAGATATGCTCACGGTATGGATCCCGCTGACGCCAGTGAAAGAACCCGGCTCAGGGCAGTTATCTATCGTGATGGAAGAGGGAGCGGTGCGCCTATCGCTGATCCGCGAAGCCAATCAATTGCACTCACTGGTGCGCATTGCCGACCCGTCGGTGCCCGAGCACCCGCCGTTTCAAATCACTCAGCAAGAGTATGACTACATGGAGAAAGGTAAGGTGACGCCTGCGTTGGATGCAGGTGATGCGCTGCTATTCTGTAACGCTTTTTTCCATAAATCAGAGGATGTCTACCAAGGCAAACGCGCGGCCTACATCATGCGCTTGGTGCCCAAAGACGCTAAATTTAGCAAAACACGCTTGCTGGCACTGAGAAAGCTTGGACAGAACCTGGCGGTGGTCGAAGAATTACTGAAAACGCACTATCCAGAGGCGTTATAAGGAGTGATTTTTATTGAGGGTGGTGAGCATGACGCCTCGCGCCTTCATTGTGCACCGCAGGCGCTAGGTGACTAATAGTGATATCGGCAAGATAGGATCGTAATAGACGTATCATCCACGGCGTAAACCAGCCGATTGGTGTCATCAATACGCCGCGACCAGAAGCCTGTCAGATTTTCTTTTAGTGCCTCAGGCTTACCTATCCCCTCGAATGGCGTTCGTTTTACATCGATGATGAGCTTGTTGATTCGCTTGAGTGTTTTTCTATCCTGACTTTGCCAGCATACGTAGTCACGCCACGCATCATCCGTCCAGCAAAGTAAGCGACTACTCATCGTCATCGACTAACGCGTGCTCCATCGCTTTCCCCATCTTGTACTGAGTAATGGAGCGATTTAGGTGCTCAGCATTTGCGGGCGAGCGCAACAGATGGACGGTTTCCATAAGGCTGTTGTAGTAATCAAGCGACATCACCACCGCATCCTCTGCATCACGTCGGGTGATGATAGCGGTATCAGCGTCGTCAACCACCCCATCTAATACCGTTTTGAGGCCATTTCTCGCTTCAGTAAACGAAATGATTTTCATCGGATTGCTCCTATTCTTACACCACTGAAGTATAGAGCAACAAACTAGACATGTACAACTTAAAGAACATGTCTAGTAGCTATTCGCTGAGCACAGCTGTCCCGCAGTGGCAGCGGGCCAAGTGTTCAGGTTGGATGGACAATACTGGCTTAACCCACGCGTTTGTTTCTTTTACATTGCCAACTATCGTAGTCATCGCCGATTTGCATACGCGACTTGGATAACGCCTCAACGTCGTACTGAAATCGCCGAGTGCCATTCCATGCTGGCGTAATGTATACGGTTTCAATCTCTGAGAGATAGGCTTGGCTAAAGCTATCATTGCTCTGAAATTCAAAAGGATTGTAAGCCAGCTTAATCGTGTCGTTGATTAACTCCCACTCACCCGTAGCATTGTATGAAAAGCGCGCACTTTCCTCGCCAAGAAAATATTCAACACGCCCGTTTAATACGAATTCCTTGTTATCTTTTAATGCCCACTTTTCCTTATAAACTTTATCTCCCTGCATAGTAAATGAGCATATCCACTGCCCCGTTACGTTACTCTTATTGATCGGCAGCTCAGATGCTGCCTTGGAAGATAACACCAACGAAGAGAAAAAAAGGACAACACACGTATTTATCGTTTTCATATTAACGTAATTCTCTTAATCCTATATTGATGACCTAAACTAAAGAGAGGCCACTCCTCAAAACGATATCCGCGACATCCTAGCGATCCGCTGGATGATGAACTCCATCCATCACGGGAATATTCYCCAACTCAAACGGATTGACGCCATCTAAGCAGGCAATATTGAACCCAAACTCACTCGGATTGGAGCGACGCTGGTGATGAGTGTAAATGCCACAGCGTGAGCAGAAGTAGTGCTTAGCAGTGTGAGTATTAAAGGAATACACACTGAGTTGTTCACTGCCAGCAACGACACGCAATTGTGCAAGTTTGACCGAGCCCACAATCGCACCGCGGCGTCGACACATTGAGCAATCGCAGCGTCTGGGGTTTTCAATCCCATTGGGTAACGCGAGGGCTAACACAACTGTCCCGCAGTGACAGCGAGCCAAGTGTTCAGGTTGGATGGGCGTTTGGCCGACTTGTTTTATCATGCGCTTACCTGCTCAGTTTCATGGTGATCAAGCGGATAGACTTTCTCAAAGCGTTCTAACACCAAAGGGGATTGGGTTGTAAACGGTACGCCGAGTGCCTGCCCCTCTTGCTCAAAAAACGCAAGATGTGCCTGCCGCCACCACGCATAACTCTTGTCGCTTTCTCCTTCCGCTGCGGCGAACTCAGCGGTTACTTGATCAAACGGGCACTCGCTCACTTCAGTCACTTTAATAATACAAACCGGCTGCTGCGCCCAGTTAAGCACCACGGTTAAACGCCCCACTTGCGGGTAAGGTTCGTTTTCTATCTCGTAGCATGCTTTTAGGCTGCACGATGCGCGCTTTATGCCTTGATCAATTAAACGGGCGCATTCGTTGGCGTTGTATTCATCCGCGCAAAAGTACTCGGCAATCGTTTCAGGCACGGCCTGACGTTCTGCTTCACTTAAAGTGGCAAGGTAGGCGTTTAAAAATGCCTGTTGTTCTGTATTCATGAGTGTCCTTGTTTATTCAATCGTCCAATTCGCAGCCCCAGCTCCCGCCTCCTGAAAGCGAAGTTTTATTGGATAGGTGTCATCACAACCTTCGACAATCCATAGCTCCCGCCACACCCTTGTGCCTACCTCGCCTGACGGCATTTCCCGCACATAAGCCACAAATTCCTCTGGCTTCTCACAGCCTTGAGATGCCACCGTAACCAGCACCCCTGCCATCGCATCTTGGATCAATTTTTGATTAGCCAGCGATCCTTCTTGGATCGCTCCTTCTGGCAGCGACTGCGCTATCGATGACCAAGAAAACATCAAGGCAAAGATGGCAAGTAAGGCGCGTGAACGGTCATTCATGATGATTAACTCCAATATCAACTTGTATAGATAAACAAAACTTTTGATGACGCTATTATCTCAGCGGCCTTCTTCTTTTAATGGCACAATCATCTCCGCGTTAACCGAGTGACCCTTACGCCTGACTGTGTCTAATAGGCTTATGGTGACCTTTTATACACAAGAAATAGGCCCAAGCAACGAGTATCACCTGTAGAGGGCCGCGTATTAAAAGATAGCTCGGCCCCCATTGATGCCCACCAAGGCCTATCCCATTGACTGCGGCATAAACATTCGCTGGAAAGAAAGCGATAAACACAACAATAGCAAGTTTTGCTGCGAGAGGCTGATACCGTGGAACAAAAAGCGCGATGCCAATTAATAGCTCAATCAACCCCGTGAAATAAACTAACTCCAAACGAAGTGGCACCCATGTAGGCAGCATTTCTACCATGCCCTCAGCTTTAACAAGGTGTCCAATAAAAAAGAATATAAAAGCGACTCCCAGCCCCCAACATGCATACTTGCTCACGTTCAAAAGCGTGCCATTCAATTTTGAATAAATGAAGGAAATGGCCAACGGGCTGGATAGAAGCACTAAAATAATGATTGGTGTTATCATGTTTCCTCCTTGAGTCATGATATTTTTTGAGTCTGCTTAATTTTTATTTGGCGTCCATCTCACCAAACACTGTTTTCTCTTCACGCGGTGGATGACCACGGAAACGTCATTCTCCATAACTCTTTTTCATACGCTACATTATTGGCTGCGTTAGCCAGTATGCCTACAATATGCATAGGTATTGAAGCCTGTAGTGATACAACACGATGCCGCTGCCATTTGTGACGCTGTTCAGCGTCCAAACAGCCGATTCATTCCTGTTAAGTCACCTGATCGCCGAGTGATGCGTGTGCTCCACCAGAAACAAAAATTCCCTGCGGATTAATTGCTTTCTCTGGGGAATTAACGCTGAGTACAGAGACGGCTCAGTTTAGTTATCACAGCAAGGGACTCCCTGCTGATATGACCAAGATGGCGAAACCGCCAATAGTCTATCGTCGTCGCCAAACTTCAGACCTACCCAGCCCACCCAAGTACAGCCCTCTTTTTCATAAGTCTCTTGGTCTGTGACAGACTCGAATGCAGCAACAATTTCCGCCTTTTCCTGAGAAGCTGCCAGCTTGGGTATGGCAGCCATAAGCTGCGCCTGTGTTTCCTGGAGCTTATCGATTGAGTCATCCCGATAAGCTGCCGTGATACCAGAATCTAGCGCTTGGTAAAACCAAAACGCATTGGTTCCGACCAGCAGAATGATTAAGACAAATATCGCGATTTTCATAGAGACTTATAACTCCAGGATGTGGGGCTGATTTGTGGCAGCGAAGCGGTGGAAAGGCTGTCCCAGCCCCGAAGGGATGGCAACAGCCGTTTGTTAGGCACCTGAGCGTTGCGAAAAATGGTACAAGCCTTCAATATCGGACGAGCACAAAAGAGGCATTGCTTCTTTAATTTTCTCCAACGGCCAATCCCACCACTTCATATCTAGTAGCATTGTAATTTCCTGTTCTGAAAAGCGCTTCCTTATCGCTTTTGCGGGGTTGCCACCAACAATTGTGTATGGTTCTACATCTTTAGTAACCAAAGCCCGACTACCAATTACCGCCCCATGGCCAACCTTTACACCAGGCATAATCATTGCCTCGGACCCAATCCACACGTCACTCCCTATGACGGTATCACCTGCCTTTTGGAAAGCATCAACTGATTCCGAAAATGCCGGCTCCTCATTCATATAGAAAAAAGGGAATGACGTCACCCAATCATATCGGTGGCCTTGATTGCCAGCCATGATAAAGGAGGCTCCCGATCCGATAGAGCAAAAGCTTCCAATTATCAATTTATCAACATCATCACGATCAGGCAGGAGGAAGCGAGCGCAATCATCAAATGAGTGTCCATGATAATAGCCTGAATAATAGCTATAACGGCCTACCTTAATATTGGGGTTCTTAACTTGTTCTATCAGAGGTTTTCCCTTAAACGGGCTCTCAAAATAATTTTTCATTTAATTACACATCCAATCCAGAATCACATTATTGCCTAACGAATGACATAGATTTCCCCTCTTGAAAATCTGCCACACTTAGGTGCGGCTTTTAATAACGGAGGTAACCATGTAGGCTCAATTCTTTTGTGCCGTTAATCTCGCCAAGCACCATTTTTCTCTTCAAGCTCCGTGATCCGTCGCTTGAGTGCCGATAACTCATCCTTCACCTTGTCTGGCTTCACTTTATTTTTTGGGACTTGACCATACCAAACTCTCCATCTCGATACGCTTTACGCAATTTCGATAGCATGAATGGATGGATATCAAGCGCCTCTGCAACCGACTTCACTGTTCGATGCGTTTCATAGCTCCATTCAACCGCTTTCAGTTTGAAGTCTAGTGAATATTGCGCTGTCTTTTTACCCGTTTTATAGGCTGGCATACTGACCTCCTCAGGTCGTCGATGCGTGTCCAGTAAAACGGATCAAGTCCAGAATCCCTCTTAAACAGATTGTATGGATAATCTCACCCGTATTTGGGTAAAGTGAGACCCAGGCTTTAGCTACAACTAAAGCTTTCTAATGTGCAGTTCGATTGAACGCTGGCTCCTCTGTCGAGAGACCGATAACAAACATGAACGCACCTTAGAGCTCCAAGCACCAAACTCGAATACTCGACTGGGTCTCGAACCCGTATTACGCAAACAAGAGTTAGCTTATTATGAATACTGCACCCAAGCAAAGCATCAACATCGGCGTCGATACCGGTAAAGCGCAACTCGACATCTACGTCAGACCAACTGCGCACTTCTTCTCTGTGCCAAACACGGATAAAGGCATTAAAGATGCACTGAAAATCATCAAGCCATATCAGCCTGAGCGCATCATTATTGAAGCCACTGGCCGATTAGAAATGTCCTTTGTGCTCGCGTGTATTGAAGCCAATTTACCCATCGTACGCGCCAATCCTGTGCACATTAAACGCTTCGCCGGCGCCATTGGCCGCAGAGCGAAAAATGACCGTTTAGATGCTGAGCTAATCGCACATTATGGCGAAGTCATTAAGCCTGAAATCACAATTATCAAGGCTGAAAATATACGTTTAATGAGTGACTTAGTCATCAGAAGAAACCAGCTCCTATCCATGCAAACTATGGAAAAGAACCGCTTGCAGATACTGCCAAAAACCTTGCATTCGACCATTAAACCCATACTCACTGCGATGAAAAATCAAATCACTAACATCGAGCAAAAACTCGTGAAGTTGATTGAAACGTGCCCTGAATATCAGACTAAAAATGCGCTCTTACAGAGCGTGCCTGGCATTGGCAGCATTGCAGCAGCATCTATCATCAGTAACGTCCCTGAGCTGGGCTATATAACTAACAAACAAGCGGCATCACTCATTGGTGTTGCACCCGTAACAAAAGAAAGTGGGCGATATAAAGGCAAACGGGTGATTCAAGGTGGACGTACTCAAGTTCGTACCGTGTTGTATATGGCGATGATGTCTGCGATGCAATGTAATCCTGTTTTTAAAGCCACGTATACCCGATTAGTCGCCGCCGGAAAGCCGAAAAAAGTCGCCATTATTGCCTGTGTGCGTAAGATGGTGGTGATCTTAAATTCGATGCTCAGAGACGGCGTAATGTGGGATAAAAATCTCGCTAAAATTTAGGATTGACGACATACTCGTTTGTTAAGTATCTTTATATCGGCTTTCCTTGGAGCTTCCTAGCCTTGTTGATAGTGCCCCACAAAAGATTAACTCCCCAAAAGATAAGTAAGAAGTATATAAACCACGCCCCTAGCGCTAGGTATACTACCGAAGCCGTATTTACATTATAAATAATTAGCCCCCACATAACTGATAGAAACGCCATCAGACCTAAACCAACACCCAAAACTTTAATTTTTTCAATTGCTTGTTTATTAAATGTCGACACTCGCTCGGTTAAAGAAAACTCCCCTTTTTCCAAGTTGATTTCGCAATATCTTCCGCAGATCTTTCCATATTGTTCAAGTTTCAAAAAAGCACCTGGCTCCTTAATAAACCACCGAACCTCGCTAGGTGTTAATTCAGCTCGTGTTAATCCACTTAACAATATCAATATTTCTGGATAATTAGTGTCTATATCATTTGCAAGCGCTTTAATCGCAGCGTATCGGCTATGCAATTCCTTAGCTTTTTCACCTTTGATGTCTTTCAATTTTTGAAAAGTAACAAGAAATGTAACAATACTAACCATAACCCCAATTAGTCCTGCTACAGGTGTTATGTAACTATTAACATCCACCTTAAAACTCCTTTCGATAGTGGAAACTTAAGACAGCTAACGCCCGGCTCTGGCGGATCTCCTCATAAATATCTGTTGAAACAATTAGGTAGACATGCATCGCTCCCTCTGATCTAATGAATTTCGCCAAAAACACACTCGATACAGACCGATTCAATAGCGATGTTGACGATGCGTGATGACCCAATCCTACTACAAATACTGTCAAAACAGTGCCCAAAAATTCACAAAAAACGGCTTATTTCTCTTACTCTTTCCACTAAAACCTTACTCGACGGCGCTAATTTAACCCTCACCAAACTTGGGTGTGCGCTTGGGACGCAAACCTCAGTTAAACATACGATTAAACGTATAAACCGCCTGTTAGGCAACACGCTGTTGCATCAAGAGAAAAACCTCATCAATATTTAGTGATTGAAGACATACTCGTTTGTTAGCCATGTTCTTTTTGTTTATCAATAAATTGCTCGTAAAGTTCTTTTTTCTCTTCGGCACAATATGAAGTGTCTGGCTGTGGGTCTTTGGAATCAGTAGGCCGTCTGGCAATTCTTGCCTGTGTAGGAAACCAACTAGTCATACCTTCCTTTGGTGTTACTTGCATAAGGTATCCATCACGAACTAAAGTAAGTGATGCAAAGTCAGTTTTTTTACCACCGATAATATCCCAGGCTACTACTTCTGCTTGATCTCCGTTGACTTTACCTCGTAGTAAAACAAAGTCAAAAATAGGGATTGATTTACATATTTTCTTCGTGGCTATAGTCCCGTCAATATTTCCATTGATCGCATGTATAGTTATTTCCAAATCAACATCAGATAAATCTAAATCTGCCATATCAACCATGCCTTCAGGAAAAGAAGACCAATGCCCTGTCCAATCTGCATCCTCTTTAACCCATGATTGGAACTGATCAGATGTTTCTTTAATTTCGTTAGGCAATATCCGAGCATTTTGCAGCATTGTCGGACCTTGAATTAAGATCGTAGACACAAATGCACTTGTTGCGGCAGCAACAACCCACACCTTCTTATACCAAGGAATGTGTTTCTGCTGCTCGTCCGTTTGATTTTCCCTAATTCGTTTTTTTCGTTTACTAACCACTTAAATCTCCATGACAGCCTTAATGGCTAACGCCACCAACATGGGTGGCTTTCTAGTGGAGCCGAAGGCGCAACGAAAAAGCCGTCTCGGTGCTTGGCATTGTTAAACACTACCAGCCCCACCTCAACCTGTCATAAAGTGCTGCTAATTTTCTAAAATTACTTGCATAGCTCGAATTTTCATATTGAATTTTCTCCATGTTGGCAACCAGGAAACCTCTAAGAATATCCAAATCAATTTTTTCTTTTGGAATAAACGGTATGTATGCTGATGCGTTTTCTGGCGTGCACAGACCGATAACTTCCTGAAGAGTTTTATGCCTGTAATGCCTGAAGAAAGCTTTCGAGTACATTTTCAATCGGTAATCTTTCAAGTCTTTACAGACAACCTTGTCAAGATTTATGCCTAAAGCACGATATTGGTCGTAACTTTCTATACCAATACAACTTAGATATTTGAATACGGGGACATAAGGAGTGTTTCTACAGGCTCGGTGCAGAACATTGTCGACGATCTGTTGAGCGTCATAGCCTTTATTGTCTATTAGTATATCTTCAATTAAATCTTCGGTTCTTATGGCAGCGTAACCGATTGGAGCTGGACCGACGTTTTCTTTGCTTGCTACACCCACCCCGACCAAAAATTCGACATCTTCCTTGGAGTCAATTTCATCTATATCCACAACACAAATTTTCTTTTCAGGCTCGGAAGATTGAACTAACTCATAAAGCTGCTCTTTACAATACCTTAAAACTCTCGCGGGAATTTTTCTCTTCGTTGCATCTATGGCCCGATAAACTTCTATAAAATTATTAGTTTTTACTAAAACCAATGGAATCTGGATACCATCTATCGTCAAATAGGTATCTGAAATATTGGGGGCTTCTCCATCGGACGGAAGCTGTATGAATATTAAATTTTTCCTTAGCTGCTCTATTTTTTCTTTCCCTATGCAGGACGCAATTGCCCTCAAAAGACTGCTAATATTCTCGTCAGAAATAGAGTACCCGATAAAAACTATTGGGTGTTCCACGAAAAGTGTGATAAGCTTTGCTGCCAAGTATGTATTCTTTTCATTAAACTCTTCATAGTCTGAGCTTGTCATTACCATGGATGATGGCACCGTCGAGCAGCCATGAATTTTGTATATTTCCCCAATTTCTTGAGGGTTCGAAAACAACAATTCTTCCTGCCCAATGTATGTTCTATGCTCTGGGAAAAGTTGCTCAACAAACATGTCCCAGTTTGTAGTTATGACACCATCAACATTAAGCCCAGATAATAGCTCCACTTCATCCCTGTATGCAGAGTCCATTGCTTTAGATTGATCTAAAGTAGAAAGATAATTGCTAATCTCAATACGCAAGGCCGAAGTTTCATCTCTAACCTTGGACTTGAATCTTTCTACGCTTTTTTCATACTCTGGAGCCTTCCACCAATATTCATTGAAGTCTTTAGCTAGCAGTGCCGCCACTGTTGGATAATGGCCATTCGCGGAGGCAAGATAGTACTCGAATGGCTTTCCAGTAATGCAGAATCTTTCAAGAAGACCTCGCCAATCATCAAGACCAAGATAACGCCGAGAAAATCCGGAACCTAGAAATAGAAAGGGGCCAGCCATTCTTGACTGAAAAATTTCAATTAGCTTTTCTTGTATATCCATCTAAATTCCATACCTAGATCATGTGCAATTACGTTTAACATTGTATTAGTTCGCGCGCTCGATTTTACAAAACCGTTATACGCGCCTTTTTTCATCTAACTGATTATGATTAAACACATTTTTAATGCTTGAAGCAATCACCTTGTCTGTGAAAGTGTGCATACTTTCATCTCGGCTCAGGCATTCACACTCACCCCAACGATCAAAACTGATCCATAACTCGTTACCACGCAGGAGCGTGGGAACGAGGTGGGATAGCACAAACCCAATGGATTTGCTTTAGCGCCCACGCTACCGCTGTTGGTTAGCGGCTTCCAAAAGGCCTTGCGGAGCGATATGTTGATAGCTAGGTTATCAAACACTTGGCAGTGTGTTTAGGCAAAGAGGTCTAAAATGTTGGCGGGGTCAGAGTTTAGAAATTTGCGGGAGTATAAACGCAAAAAAGCCGCTGACTAAGCAGCGGCTTTCGGTATGTGGCGGAGAGATAGGGATTTGAACCCTAGAAGGGCTATTAACCCTTGCCGGTTTTCAAGACCGGTGCTTTCAACCACTCAGCCATCTCTCCGGAACGCGGCGTATATTATTGGGTTGGGGTTGGCTTGTAAAGCAAAAAACCATAATTCGGGGTGCGTTTGGTTAGCTTTCAGCCAATAAAAAAGAGGCCAGCGTTTGGCTGACCTCTTTGGGGTGTTTGCTAGGCGGTTTTAGATGTTTTCGACATCAAATTCCACTACCGGGCTCACGTCTGCGTCGTAGTCAACGCCTTCAACGCCAAAGCCAAATAGCTTCAAGAACTCGGCTTTGTATTCGTTATAGTCAGTCAGCTCGGTGAGGTTCTCTGTGGTGATCTGTGGCCACAGGTCGCGACAGTGCTGCTGAATGTCTTCACGCAGCTCTAGGTCGTCTAAACGCAAGCGACGCTCGCTATCTACCTCTGGCTTGCTGCCATCGGCTTGATACAGGCGCTGAGTAAACATGCGATAGATTTGCTCCATGCAGCCCTCATGGACGCCTTCTTCGCGCATTTTCTTGAACACCATGGCGATATAAAGCGGCATCACCGGGATCGCTGAGCTGGCTTGGGTGACCACGCTTTTGAGTACCGCCACGTTGGCGCTACCGCCTTTGGCGGCAAGTGTTTGGTTTAGCGCGTTGGCAGCACGGTCTAAGTCCATTTTCGCTTTACCTAAGGCGCCTTCCCAGTAGATTGGCCAGGTAAGCTCTGTACCAATGTAGCTGTAAGCGACAGTTTTGCAGCCTTCAGCAAGGACACCGGCGTCATTAAGGGCGTTGATCCAAAGCTCCCAGTCTTCGCCGCCCATTACGGTAACGGTATCTTGAATCTCTTGCTCGGTAGCCGGTTCAACACTGGCTTCGATGATTTCATCTTTGTTGGTGTCTACGGCGGTTGAGGTGTAGGTCTCACCGATAGGTTTCAGTGACGAGCGCACCAGCTCGCCGCTGTCAGGTAGCTTACGCACTGGCGAGGCCAGCGAGTACACCACCATGTCGATTTGACCAAGGTCTTGTTTGATGAGCTCGATGGTTTTTTGCTTAGCGTCGTGCGAGAAAGCATCACCGTTCAGGCTTTTTGAATACAGGCCTTCTTGCTTAGCAAACTTGTCGAATGCGGCTGAGTTGTACCAGCCTGCGGTGCCAGGCTTTTTCTCGGTGCCTGGTTTTTCAAAGAACACGCCAATGGTTGCGGCGCCGCCGCCAAAGGCTGCCGCAATGCGTGAGGACAAGCCATAGCCGCTGGAGGCACCCACAACCAGTACACGCTTAGGCGCATTCGCAATCGGGCCTTGCGCTTTGGTGTAGTCAATTTGCTCTTTTACGTTGGCTTCACAACCAACAGGATGTGTCGTCGTACAGATAAATCCACGAATTTTAGGTTTGATGATCATATTCAACGTCCCTCACAAAATTGAGGCTAAGGATAAATACTAACGCCTGCCTATGCATCCCCTTTTACGGAAAAAGGGCAAAAATACCCAGTGGTTGGAGGTGTTGCAGGCAAGAATAGTGGGCAAGATCTCAGCATTGTGGCCCCAAGTGTCAGCGCCAATAAAAAAGCGCCTGCGAGGTGCAGACGCTTTTTCGCGCAAGTTAGCGACCTTTATGCCGCTTTGCTTGGATTGGGCTTGGCAATGGCACCGCCTTCTAACTGGCTGGAGGTAAACCATTCGGCTTTAAAGTCATCCACTTGTACCGCATAAGCACGCAGCGCATCAGCCTCTAGCAGTTTGTCACGCGCTTCGGCAGTAATGAGGTTTTGCTCAACCGCTTGTTGCGAGCGATCCGCCAAGCTGGCTTTGCCATCAATCTGCTTGGCTTTCACCGCTTTGATCAGGGCTTTTTCGGTGTCACGACACGCCCACATCGCCGTAAACGCACGCTCCATCACCGCCACCGGATCGTCGGCTTTGTCGCCCACATAGCATAAGTGCGTCCAACGGTCGCGCTCTGCGCTCGGTGTCATTAACTGCTCGGCAATCTGATTAAGCAGCTTGTCAGAGGGCATTTTGTAGTGCATGCCGAGCGGGAACAAGAGCACACGTAGGCTGCGGCCCACCCCTTTGGCAGGGAAGTTATTAAAGGCCCCATCAAACGCTTTGGCACACTGGGCTAGGCAATATTGCAGCGCATAGTGCACCATCGGCAGATCTTGGCTCGGACGGCCTTCATCTTCGTAGCGCTTCAACGTTGCCGACGCCATATAAAGGTGGCTCAGAACATCCCCCAGACGCGCGGACAGCATTTCTCGGCGTTTCAGCTCACCGCCAAGAGACAACATCGCGACATCGGTGGTCACCGCCAGTGCACGACTCATGCGGGTAAGGTGACGATAGTATTTGGCCGTCTCGCCACTCACCGGCGCGCGGTTGGTCAGCGATCCGGTCAGCGCGTTGACCAGCCCCATCACGCTGTTTTTAGTGGCATGGCCAATGTGTTTAAACAGTAATTTATCAAACGCTTGGGCGCCGGCCTCTTGGTCTGGGTTCGCCGCCGCTTCCATCTCTTTAAGGACGTAAGGATGGCAACGGGTCGCCCCCTGACCAAAGATCATTAGGTTGCGGGTAAGAATATTCGCGCCTTCCACCGTGATTGCCACCGGAATACCAAAGTAATGATGGCCAATGTAGTTTAGGGGTCCCAACTGAATCGCACGACCCGCGTGCACATCCATCGAATCATTCAAGATGGTGCGCGCAATTTCGGTCATGTGATATTTGGAAATCGCGGTGATGATCGCCGGTTTTTCTCCCTGATCAAGCGCGGTGGTAGTCAGGGTGCGGGTCGATTCAATTAAGTAGTTCAACCCGCCCATGCGGCCTAGGGCTTCTGCTACCCCTTCAAAGCGGCCAATGTGCATACCAAATTGTTTACGCACATAACTGTAAGCGCCTGTGGTACGGGTGGCGAGATGCCCTACCGCCGTCCCCAGTGCGGGTAACGAGATCCCTCGACCGGCTGATAGACACTCCACCAGCATGCGCCAACCACGGCCAACGTAGTCTTTGCCGCCGATGACCCAATCAATCGGAATAAATACATCTTCACCCTTGGTGGTGCCGTTCATAAATGCCATGTTGAGCGGATTGTGACGATCGCCAATTTCAACGCCAGGGTGGTCTGCGGGGACCAGGGCACAGGTGATGCCAAGCTCTTTTTTGTCCCCCAGCAGGCCGTCTGGATCGCCCAGTTTAAACGCCAAGCCCACCACGGTCGCCACGGGGGCCAGTGTAATGTAGCGTTTGTTCCAGCTTAAGCGGATCCCCAGCACCTGTTCACCATTGTGTTCACCCATGCACACCACGCCGCGGTCTGGAATACTCCCAGCATCGGAGCCTGCTTCTGGGCCAGTTAGGCCAAAGCACGGCACTTCACGGCCATCGGCCAAGCGTGGCAGCCAGTAGTCGCGCTGGTCTTGGGTACCATAATGGGTCAATAGTTCACCCGGCCCCAGTGAGTTAGGCACCATCACGGTCACCGCTGCGCTTAAGCTACGGGTGGCAATGCGCGATACGATGGTAGAGTTGGCAAGCGCCGAGAACGCGAGGCCACCGTATTCTTTGGGAATGATCAGCGAGAAAAAGCGCTCTTTTTTCAGATAATCCCAGACTTCTTCCGGCAGATCTTTTTGCTCTTGGACAATTTTAAAATCATCCAACATCGCCAGGAGGGTTTCTAGCTGGTTATCGATAAACGATTGCTCTTCCGCGCTTAACGCCGGCTTGCCATATTGGTGCAAGGTTTTCCAGTTCGGCGATCCGGAAAACAGTTCACCGTCCCACCACACACTGCCGGCTTCCATCGCTTCGCGCTCAGTGGCGGATAACGGTGGCAGCACTTTTTTGAAGAAAGTAAACGCTTTATCACTCACCAGTGAACGACGTAATGAAGTTTGAGAGCTCATGATTCAGGTCCTTTTGTTGATCATGGTTGCACTCTTTTTACTGTTATTGTGCGACCAGAACGGGTTTTTACATTGCACTTCACGCACCGTGATACACCTGTCGCTGCGCTGAGTGGTTCAAATAAGCGGGACGCATCGCATCCTCGCTTGATGTGTTTTGATTGCCCTACTCCGCTTGTGACTCCGTCGCGAAGGCGAGCACTTGCCCCTGTTGTGCCATTGCCGCGGGTTTGGCGTTCATCCCTGCTGCTAGATACGGAATTAAGCGGTCAACGATCGCTTCAGTATCAAGGGTGCGACCAAAATCGTTTTCGGCAATATCACGCAACGCTTCGCTGGATGCCATGGTGAAAATGGCCGCCCCAAGGGTGAAGTGTAAATGCCAAAACACCGCCTCTGACGTCAGTGCGGGGTTGGCTTTGCGTACCGCTTGGTTAAACAGCGACAGCACGTGTTCGTAACGGGTGGTGATAAACCAACGTAAATGGCCTTGTACATCGGTATAACCGCGGCCAATCAGTTGCATGAAGGTGGCTGCACCATGTGGCCGATACGCATCAAGCGCAAGCACTGGCTGTTTTGCGCATGAGAACACTTGTTCCATCGTGCAATCTGGTCGCACTAAGAGCGCTTGCAGCTGCTCACCGAGCGCTGGCATAAACGCTTCGAGGTAGCGTCCGAGTACGGCACGCACCAGTGATTTTTTGTCGCCAAAGTGATAGTTCACTGAGGCAAGGTTAACGCCAGCCTTGCTGGTAATCGTGCGTAACGACGTTTCTTTAAACCCGTGCTCGGCGAAGAGCTGCTCCGCGGCATCCAGAATTTTTGCTTTGGTGTCGCCTCGTCCTGCCATTGTTCATTCACCTGTATTAAACGCTTGTTTAACTTTATACCCAGACATGGATTTTAACAAGCCTGAAACACACACGCATCGCATGAGTAACATCACATTATTGAGTGATTTCGCCGAGACAGCGACCAAGTGGGTTTACACCCGCGTTTGCTGCATGACCGTATATTGTTTGGTAAATCATGATGACGTTTTGCGCGCTTGGCTGACTATGTAACGCGTTGAATAAAAATGGTTAAGCAGCCAGCTCTGCCACGCCCTCAGCCATGGCTGTGCTTTTTTTGAACAGAAGTGGGAACCCATTCGCATTTCTGGTAGTCACACCTTGTGCCACTGCTTTTTCTAGAAGACTTTTCTTCTATGCCCACTCGCCGTTTGCTTGTGGGCTTTTTTATGCACTTGCTCCCAAGTTTTGACTTTTCTTGTCGCGATTACGCCAATTCATTCGGCCTCGCTGTACAGTGTGCACGCATTTAGTGACAACGGGCTTGGTTAACGCGATATGGAATCCTTACTCCTCTTGGTGTTTGTCGCCAGTTTGGTGATGCTCATTGGTGGTATTTGTGGCCTCTCGGCCCTATTCAAAGTCAACGCACTCAATCGAGAGCTCTCGGAGGTGCGCCATACCCTTTCCCAGTTGCAATCGAAAGCGGACGCTGACGCGATGCCGACGTCCACTCATGCCAACCTCACGGCTGAGGTTCACACAGAGCCGGTTGAGGCTGGCCGCGATACAGACGCTGCTATGGTATCGCGTGATAGCCACCCATTAACGCAGGAAGCGCTCACCACATCGACCCAGCATGCGCCATCTAACACTGAGCCCAGTGATGCAGAGCCGGTCGCAACCAACACCGCCCATACCGCCTCTGACGCGCAACCATCAGGCGATAACCGTCATCGTCTCGCTTGGCTTGAGCGCGCGAAACAACAGTGGCTGGTTTGGAGTGGCGCCGGTATTTTTACCCTCGGCGGACTTTTCTTAATTTCCTACCTGATCAGTGAAGGTTATTTCCCTCCGTTAGCCCGTCTTGGCTTGGGAGCGCTGTTTGGCGTCGGCTTGATTGTTGGCAGTGAATGGCTGCACGATAAGTTGCGCCGGTATACGCAAATTGATTGGCCGAGCTATGTGCCGGCTGCGATTGCGAGCGCGGGCTTTATCAGCTTGTTTGGCCTGGCCTTGATGGCAGCGACGCCCTATCAGTTTATTTCCGAGCCTGTCGCGGTTGTGATGCTGGCGCTGATCTCGCTCGCTGCGACCTTCTACGGGCTTAGGTTTGGCCCGTTACTGACCGTGGTCGGGCTCATCGGGGCGTATGGCGCGCCATTGTTCTCTACCAGTGCCACCCCCAGCTACGGGTTGCTCGCCAGTTATTTCTTGCTCGTCGCTGCCGCCATCACCTATGTGGCTCAGCGTGTCGAGCGCCGATGGCTATGGTATAGCTTGTGGGGGGTGCACCTTGCTTGGCTGTTTGCTTTTGCGCATTTTTCGGTGCCATTGCTTATCGTTACCGGGTTTGCCCTCGGCTCTGTGTACCTATTAGTCGCGGTGCCAACGTTGGGGTGGTTACTCAAACCAACATCTGACGCGCCACTGTCTTGGCGCACCCTTGTCGATATTCGAGCTTGGCACCATCACGCACTCGATACTTGGCTGATGCTGGCAATAATGTTTATTGCCTCTACTGCAGCGTTTTCTTTACCGTTTACGGTCGGGATGCCATTGATGGCCGCGTTGGTGGCATGGCTTTATCTCGCGCCGCTTTTCTCCGCACGCTGGGATGCGTGGCCGGTGCTGGGCTTAGCTTGGGTCGCCCTCTGGTTATGGTTCGGTGATCTTGCCCGCGACCCACTTGCCCAGCAGGTTGGCTTGGGGATGGGTGTCATTACCCTGCTCTATGGCTTAGCCCTAGGTAAACGGTCACCGCAACGTATCCATTTTATCTGGCTAGCGTGCCTGGCCACGCCTTTCATGGTGAGCCTTAATGCGAAGGTGACAGGCGCGTTTTGGGGGGGAACGCTTGCGTACGCGTCTAGCGCACCGTTATGGGCGGCTTGCCTCGCCGGTGGCGGCGCGGTGTTAGCGGCCTTTACTCGTCATTTTAAAGGTACCGATCAGGCCCATGTTCTGGCTCGATTGAGCCTTTGGTGTGGCGTCAATGCCCACCTGGCGCTCGCGTTAACGTTGCTGCTGAGCGATTACGCTCTGACCTTGGCCTTGACCGCGCAAGCAGTGGTGATGCTTTGGCTCACCCATCAATACCGGATAGCGCTCGCCAATTGGGTGATCCAAGCACTGCTCAGCGTGGTGCTCGCGCGCGCGACCTTGTTATTGCTCTCCACCCATCATATGGCATCACTGCCGGACACATTATGGCTTTATCCGTCGCTTGGGCTGTTGATTTATGTTGGTCAGCGCTGGGTCCAAAACCACACACTGCCCGCTTGGCTCACTGGCGCACAACTGCAACTCGCCGCGCTGTGGCTCACAAGTGCAACACTGTGGCTATGTGATCTTCAAGGGCTGACCAGCGTGATGCACTCGGTTTCTGGCGCGGTGGTCATGAGCATGAACTGGTTATTATTGGCGTGTGTGTATCTTTATCGTGCTCGCGCCGCGCAGACGTTCGCGTTTTTGTACCGTATCGGCGGCATCGCCCTCTTAGTCTTAAGTGCACTCACCCAATTTATTCTCTTTTTCGAGCATAACCCATACGTTGAGAAGGTCTCGATTGGTGACTCGCCACTTGCCAGTTTACTCTGGCCTTGGTGGGGCGTTCCTTTGCTCGCTTGTGTGTGGTTAGCGAAATGGGGATATCCATCGCTACCCTTGCCAAAAGCCCGAGTGCAAACAGCGGCCAGCACCTGTGCCGCGGTGTTTGGTTTTTTGCTGGTTAACGGTTTGATCCGTCAGACTTGGCAAGGCGATACCATTGCCCTTTCGCAATTGACCTCACATGCAGAGCTGTATACCTACTCATTGGTATGGTTGGCAATAGGGAGTTTGAGCTTGCTGGGTGGCTACTGGCAGCAATCGGTACGGGTGCAGCAAGGCGCAATGGCGGTGTTGGCGCTAGTGATCCTAAAAGTGTTCCTGGTTGATATGGCAAGTTTAGAGGGGCTGATGCGAGCATTGTCCTTTATTGGCCTTGGGCTTTGCTTGGTGGCGTTGGGTGGATTGTTCCAATGGCTCAAGCAACGGCAATGGGCCGCCTAGCCCGACGTCGGTGACACGCTAGGCCATCTCACTCTATTGCAATACCTGTGTTGCAATAGCGTGAGATGGCGGCATTAATTGCCGCCATTTATGAGACAAGCGTCACATCTACATCGCCTATTGATTAAATATCACGACTTTTTTTAATTTGTAGGAACTTCTTTAAATTCGCCCAGTCCTAATGGGTGCATCGGTAAGAAATGCCTTATCCCCCTCAGAACGTGAGGGAGCATGATTCATCTTTCTTTCCGACCTGCTGCTGCTTTTTCTACTTACTTTAGAGTTTGTTTGTCTCTACCTTTATTTTTGCCCACCTTGTGTGGGCTTTTTTTATTTGGGGGCTGGGTCGTCCGAAGTCACCTGACCATCTGCGATCATTTGATACGGTGAGGCATAACGTAAGTTAAGTCCCAGTTGCGATAGCGTCTGCGAGGCATCAATCCATTTACCATCGCCTGCACTTGGCTGATACTCAGGCGGTGTCAAACCCATTTCACGCGCTGCCCAGCCGTAGTACACACTTTTCGCTGGGTGCAGCTCCGCGCACAAATGAAAGGTGTGACCCCATTGACGCTGATGGATAATCGCACTGATCGCCGCCATCACATCACTGCGGTGGATCAAGTTTACCGGCTCATTGCCGCCTGATAAGCCTTGTCGACCCGCGAGCATAGTTGAAGGATGACGCGCACCGCCAATCAACCCCGCGAGCCGCATGATTGTTCCTTTCTCTCCATACGTTTCGCGCAGATGCGCTTCGATATGTTCGTGTGCTTTGCCCGACGCCGTGGTGGCGGCGGTCGCGGTGTGCTCGGTCACCTGCCCTTTAAGCTCCCCGTATACAGAGGTGGTGCTGATAAAGAGCACATGCTCAACGCCTGCTTGGGCCAGGCGGTCGATAAACGCGCACATGGCATCGCGGTATGCATCAAAGTCGGCGTGACGACGCCCCGCCGCGATATTGATCACCACGATGTCAGTCTCGAGCAATGCCGCCGCTGATTGATAATCCGGCGCCATCACATCAAACGGCACCACGGTGGTCGCCAGCGTCTCGCTCAATGCTTGCGCCGAGGCTGGCTCACGTTTGGTCCCCACCACGTGGTGTCCAGCGCCAAGTAGGTATGACGCCAGCGGTTGACCCAACCAACCACATCCACAAATTCCAACTTTCAATCCTGACACACGCGCTCCTTATGATTACCTAGGGTTACGTAATTATTTTTCAATGTAATGGTTAACACCACCCAATTCGGCTGATTTTTGACCATTTATTTATTTCGCGCTGTAAATATATTCCTTAATTATGTAAGGAAATAACTAAAAGCGTGAATGGTGACAAAGTTTTTATGCTCAGATAGTCATAATAATGTCATTACAATCCGCGAGAGGATAGACTATCTGTTACTAAACGGCAGTCAAAAGCCGTGGTGAATGACGCACTTAACACTTCATTGATGCTCGCTCTCATCGAGCGACAGTTTTTTAACTTTGGTCTTGAACGTAAGCGGTAACTCAGATGAATACTCTGGAAAAAATACAAAAAAATCTTGAAAACTTCAGCAAATCTGAAAGAAAAGTTGCTGAAATCATTGTCGCCTCCCCTCAAACCGCTATTCACTCGAGTATTGCGACTTTGGCAAAGATGGCTGATGTGAGCGAGCCAACGGTTAACCGTTTTTGTCGTCGCCTAGATACCAAAGGCTTCCCGGACTTTAAACTTCACTTGGCACAAAGCTTGGCCAACGGCACCCCGTATGTGAACCGCAACGTTGAAGAGAACGATGGTGCGGATGCTTACACGGCGAAGATTTTTGAGTCAACCATGGCCTGTTTGGATGTAGCGAAAAACAGCATCGACACGCACCAAATTAACCGCGCGGTCGACATGCTAACCCAGGCGAAAAAAATCGCCTTTTTCGGGTTGGGCGCATCAGCATCGGTCGCGCATGACGCGCAAAACAAGTTCTTCCGTTTTAACATTCCGGTGGTGTGCTTTAACGACATCGTGATGCAACGAATGAGCTGTATTAACTGTAATGATGGCGATGTGGTGGTGATGATTTCACACACAGGGCGTACCAAAAGCTTGGTTGATGTGGCTAATTTAGCCCGTGAAAACGGTGCCACTGTTATCGGCATCACGCAGCGCGACTCGCCGCTAGATAAAGTGTGTTCCCACACCATCCAGCTCGATGTGCCGGAAGACACGGACGAATATATGCCGATGGCAAGTCGGGTCGTGCAAATGACGGTTATCGACGTGCTAGCAACAGGCTTCACACTTCGCCGTGGCCCAGGATTTAGAGATAACTTGAAGCGTGTCAAAGAAGCCATTCGCGATTCACGCTTTCATAAAGAATCCCTGACCTAACTAAAAGGAGTGCGTTGGCACTCCTTTTTTGTGTCATCTTTTCGACGTTTTTGATGCGCTACACTGATGTCAGCATGTCGTCGAATCCAGACTTGGCGGTGATGTTGCCCTTTCTGCACTATCCCTTAAAACATCACCCTGTATATAGGAGTTAATCATGTCTGCAAAACTGAGAAGAACGAAGATTGTTACCACATTAGGCCCTGCCACCGACAAAGACAGTGTGTTGGAGTCAATTATTGTCGCCGGTGCTAACGTCGTTCGCCTCAACTTCTCTCACGGCAGTGCGGAAGACCACATTAAACGCGCCGATCAAGTGCGCGCGATTGCGGCGCGACTTGGCCGCCACGTGGGTATTTTGGGTGATTTGCAAGGCCCTAAAATCCGTGTTTCGACCTTTAAAGACGGTGCCATTACTCTCTCCGTTGGCGATAAGTTCACGTTAGATGGCGAGCTCTCGCCTGGCATGGGCGACCAAGACGCGGTCGGCCTTGATTATAAAGCTCTGCCCCAGGACGTCACCAATGGCGATATTCTGCTGCTTGATGATGGCCGCGTACAGCTCAAGGTACTGGCGGTTGAAGGGGCCAAAGTGCATACCGAAGTCACGGTAGGCGGCAAGCTCTCTAACAACAAAGGGATCAACAAAAAAGGCGGTGGCCTGTCTGCCCCTGCACTGACGGAAAAAGACAAGCAAGACATTCTGACTGCCGCCAAAATTGGCGTCGACTTCTTAGCGATCTCCTTCCCGCGCAACGGCCAAGATATGCACTATGCCCGCTCTTTGGCGCGCGACGCTGGCTTGGATGCGCGTTTGGTGGCCAAAGTAGAACGTGCCGAAACCGTGGTCAGTGATGAGAGTATCGACGACATTATTGAAGCGTCTGATGTGGTGATGGTGGCGCGCGGTGATCTTGGTGTGGAAATTGGCGATCCAGAATTGGTTGGGGTACAAAAGCAGCTCATTCGCCGCGCTCGCAGCATGAACCGTTTGGTGATCACCGCCACCCAGATGATGGAATCAATGATTTCCGCCCCCATGCCTACTCGCGCGGAAGTAATGGATGTGGCCAATGCGGTGCTCGATGGCACCGATGCAGTGATGCTATCGGCAGAAACCGCTGCCGGTCAGTACCCGCTGGAAACAGTACGCTCAATGGCTGAAGTGTGTGTCGGGGCTGAGAAGATGCCGTCGGTTAACGTATCGAATCACCGCCTAGACCGCCAGTTTGATAGCCAAGAAGAAACAGTCTCTATGGCGACCATGTACGCGGCGAACCATATGAAAGGGGTCAAAGCCATGGTGTCGCTGACCGAATCGGGCCGCACAGCCTTGATGATGTCACGTATTTCATCCGGTAAGCCGATTTTCGCGCTATCGCGTCATGAGCACACGCTTAACCGTGCCGCACTCTATCGTGGTGTGACGCCGGTGTATTTTGACAGCGACAGCGGTGCCGGCCTGCAAGTGGCGGAGCGCGCCCTGCAAACCTTAAAAGAAGGTGGCTTTTTGGCCGAGGGAGACCAGGTGATCATGACCCAAGGTGATCAGATGGAAGTGATTGGCTCTACCAACACCATGCGTGTGCTGACAGTGAAATAGTCGTGCTCTCACGCCTGCTATGTAAATAACTCGCGGACAAAGCGCATACTAGAAACGCAAAAGGCGACCTAATCGGGTCGCCTTTATTATTGCCTTGTGGGTGACTGCTGGAGCATCCGTGAGACGGTCGCGGGTCAGGCCGGTTTAGGTCGCCAGTGCGGATTGATGTGCGCCATTAGAATATGATCTTCCCATCGGCCATTAATCAACAAGTAATCACGCGCTCGGCCTTCATATTCAAACCCCACTGCCTCTAGCACCTTGGCACTGCGCTGGTTACATGGCATGTAGGAAGCACACACACGATGGATATGGACGTTATCGAATAGCCACTGATTGGTCGCGGCGAGCGCTCGACGCATGATCCCTTGTCCTTGTGCCGCTTTATCTAACGAGTAGCCCACGGTGCACGAATAAGACGGGTATTGCATCACACTGGTATAAGAAATCACCCCTAACACGTGAGGCGAGTCTTGCTTGGCGATCAAAAAATAATAAGCCAGCTGATGCTTTTGTAACTCCATCAGCTGCAGCACGCGCCGCTTCCATCCCTGTTCAGTATAAAAGCCCGCCGCACGCTCAGGCTCCCAAGGGGCGAGAAAATCACGGTTGCGCTGAAAGTATTGCACCACCCGGGTCACGTCCTCGTGACTGATGGCATCTATGCGTAGCTCATCAACGGACAAACGCGGGAAGTGACTCACTGACGTCTGATACATACTGGCTTCCGGCATCAGCTTACTTTTTACCAATCCCATAGTCGCGCAGTTTATTGGCAATGGCAGTGTGCGAGACATCCAACCGTTTAGCCAGCTTGCGCGTTGAAGGGTAGCTTCGATACAGGTTATGCAAAATCCCCGACTCGTAACGCTTCATGATTTCATCTAACGAGCCATCCATCGACTCTTCACTCATAAACTGAGTGTTTTCAATTTCTGGCAGTTGGACGTCATCAATCGTCATCACTTCTGCGTCAATTTGGGTCATCGCATGGAGCAACACATTACGTAACTGGCGGATATTCCCGGGCCACGCATAGTGGGTAAGATAGTCCGCCAACGCCTCATCGATGCGCGGCTTGGATTGCCCTAAATCGGCAGCAAATTGTTTGACGAACAGTTCTGCAAGCGGCATCACGTCGGCCGTTCGCTCTCTAAGTGGTGGGACAGTGAGCGATAACACATTGAGACGATAGAAGAGATCTTCACGGAACTGATGGGCCGCCACCAGCTCAGGCAAGTTTTTCTGTGTTGAACAGATCACTCTGACATCCACCTGCATCTCGCGTTCTTCCCCCACGCGGCGGAAGGTACCATCTTGCATAAAGCGCAATAGCTTCACTTGCAGGTGGCGGCTCATTTCGCCGACTTCGTACAAGAATACCGTGCCGCCATCCGCTTGCTCTAAGATGCCTTTTTTGGCGCTACCGCCTTCTTCGGCGGCCGCCATGCCAAACAATTCGGTTTCAGCGGCGTTATCCGGCATAGAGACGCAGTTAACGAGTAGGAAAGGTTTGTCTGCGCGCAAGGAGTGACGGTGGCAGGCACGCGCTATCATTTCTTTACCTGTGCCCGTTTCGCCTTGTACTAAGAGAGGTGCATCCAACATCGCCAGCTTTTTCGCTTGGCTAATAAGCTGCTTAAACTTGTTTGACTGACCCACAAGATGATCAAACCCGTGATCGCTCGGGGTACGGAACACAGTTTGCGAGGTGTTATTCATCGCCACCTGCTTGAGCTGCACCACCGCACTCACCAATACAGGCTGCTCACTTTCGTCATTGATGTGCACTGGCATCACTTCCATGAGGAAGTCGAGCCCAGCCATTACCACCATACGACAGCTTTGGCTGGCTTCTTCTTTTTCCAGCCAATGGGCAAACTGAAAGTCAGGAAACACGCTGTTTGCATGTTCATCGATAAGCTGGTGTTCACTCGAGCCAATCAAGTCTTGCGCCGCCTTGTTGGCCATATCAATGTAGCCATCGAGGTTAATCGACACCACAGGATCGGTCAGGCTTTCAACTAACGCTCGCAACTCTTTATGTTCACGCTCAGCCGGTAAGAATTGTACTTTGCGTACGTCGGTGACCCCAGAAATGAGTCGAATTTCTGACATCAACTGGCTAAAGGCGTCGAATTCAATTTCCGGACAGTTGAGGTATATGATCCCGACCTGGTCAATTTCAATACCACGCAGGTCGATGTCGCGGCGCACCAGAATATCGAGGAGTTCGCGGGTAAGCCCGATCCTATCTTCACAACAGACTTTCAGTCTCATAATGGATTCCTGTAACTTGACAGTGATACCCAATACCGGCAGCAAGCCTTTTTGCGATGAGTACCCTAAAACTATGCCCGCTTCAACGGGTTACTGAAGCATTCATCGTCGCGGCTGCATGCGCTGCATTAGCTGTCAGGATAAGTTGACACTGAAGCGGAGTTTGAGCGGGTTGGGGGGAACAGTCAAGCCCTGATGCGATTTTTGCCTTACGCCGTCACGTTTGTAGCACAGAGAACACGCAATTAACTCACTGATTATTCAATGAATACCAATGTGGCTGGTAAGTCTACCTACCAGCCACCTTACCAGCGAGGACTATGACGCGTCTTGTTGACGCTTCCCCACCAGCCGCTTTACCAACTCACGGCGAAGTTGTGACAGGCTAGGCGCGGCTTGACCATGCCAAGGCAGTGGTCGCATGAGTGTCATGGTTTTAAGCCCCAACCGCGCGGTGAGCAGGCCAATGCCGAGCCCCTGCGCCACCCGGCCTGATACTCGGCCAGCGATATTGACGGACAACACATCAAAGCCCACATCGGTCATCGCCTCACTGGCACCCGCCAGCGCCATGTTAGTGAGCACCATTTTCAGTAGGCGAAAACGTGCTTTAACGCCCAGTTGGATCCCGTAGATCTGCGCGATACGCGTCATCAAATGAAAATTACGCCAAGCAACCAACAACATGTCTGCCGCCGCCAACGGGCTCACCGCTACCATGAGTGCCGCCTCTTGCGCGTGCTTGGTTACCAGGTCACGCGCCGCTTTATCTTGCGCACTCAGTACTTGCTGCTCATAGAGGCTCAGAATTTCACTGTCGTTATGTGTGGCCGCCAGTTGCTGCTGCCAGTTGGCAAAGGCTGCCGTTTGGGCCTGCCCGGTTTGCTCAGCCAATTGCTGACAAAACCGCTCTCCTTGCCCGACCGCATCACTGCTTAGCAGCTGTTCCGCTTGCTCCCGCACGGCTTCACGCTGAACCAAACGACGCATCGCCCGCCATTCTTTGCCCAGCATCACCAGTCCGGTTGTGGCAACCGCGACTAGCAGACCCTGCCAACCCAGACTCAACCAATCTCGTTCGAGCCAGCTTTGATAGACGCTGTCCGCCGATTGCCACACGGCGAGCAGCACAGTCACCAATAGCAAAAATGGCCACACGCGGCGACGTTTACGTGGCGAAGGCCTTAAGGTCGCATCAAGATCCGCATCCCACTCTTCACTCGAGACAGGGGTAAAATCGGTTTCCGATTCGAATTGGGTTCCTTGTTGTAATTGGCTTTCCGTGTCACGTTCTACGCCCACATTTTGTGCAAAGGTTTGTTTTGGCTTGTAGTGCGTCATAGCGCCCTCGCTTATCGAAATTTATCACCCAGCAAGTAATCCAGTGCCTTATCCATACGAATGTGCGGTAACGGCGCATCCAGTGGCGCTTGCTGAGGACGGAAAGAGGGAAAGTCAAATCCTTGCGTTTGCCAGAATGTTTCATCAGGTAGCTGCGCTGGCACATCGCCGGGATACAGGGTGACTGGCGAGTTGTCTGCAAGCACACCTTTTAGCGCACTCTGGCTATCGCCTTTTACCGTGACATAGCCTGGTGTGGTGGCTTCAATCGCGGCCACACTTTGACAACGCATATCAATGCCCTCAAACGCAGCTTGCTGCCACGCCTGATGAACGATTTGTTGTAATAAGCTCACCATATTTGGGTGTTGATCGGGCGTCACATGATCGGCTTTAGTGGCCGCAAACAATACCTTGTCAATCCGTGGTGAAAACAGCCGTTTCATCAGCCCTGACTTGCCATATTTAAAACTTTGCATCAGCTGCTCAACGGCAAGACGCATATCGTGAAATGCCGCCGGCCCTGCATTCAGGGGCTGCAACGTATCCACCAGGATCACTTGCCGGTCTATTTTGGCAAAATGCTCGCGGTAGAACTTGGCGACCACGTGCTCGCAATAATAGTCGTAGCGCGCTTTTAGCACCCCGTAATTCGAGTCTTTCCCGGCTTTGGCGAGGTCGTGTTCATTTTGGCTACCAACCCAAGGGAAGAATTGCACCACGGGCGCGCCCGCTAATTCACCTGGCAGCACAAATCGACCAGGCTGGACCCAGTGCAAGCCATCATGTGCTTTGCATTGGTGTAAAAACGCCGTGTAGTCTTCAGCAATTTCCGCCAGCCTTTTTTCATCAGCAGGGGCAAACGGGTCAAGAGCCGCTGCCTTAGTTGTCCAGGTGGAGGCCAGCTCGCCCCGACGGCCGGTGAGTAGCCCAGCTTGTTTGGCCGACCATTGCGAGTAGGTTTGGCTTAACAAGGGTAAATCGAGCAGCCACTCCCCGGGATAATCGACAATATCCACGTATAGCGTGGCCATTTCGTTGATCGCTCTCAGGGCAGCCGACTGCGGTCGATAGCGCACGGCAAGGCGCACTTCACTGACATCACGTGTCGGCGACGGCCATACTGGCGGAGTTTGATGAAGCGCTTGCATAGCACTGTCGTAGTCAAAGGCTGGCAGGTGCATATGCGGGTGGGGTTCACGACGTGCGCCCAGCCCACGCCCCTGTTGCACCAGTGACATCAGCGGTAAGTTGGGCTCTGTGCCCAAATGCGTCAATTGATTGATAAGAGAGGTAATAAAGGCGGTTTTACCCGCACGAGAAAGACCGGTCACCGCGAGGCGAACATGACGGTCAGCCCCACGGCTCACCCACTGCTTCACGCGCCTTTTCACTGATGGCATAGGTTGATATGGCTCCTAGTTGGCCAAGCTGCCCAAACAGGGCAGCGAGGTTAGAGTTTTTTGAAGGCTTGGTCGACGTTAAAGGTCGATGAGGTTACATACGCCTCCATGTGCGTGACCTTGTCTTCCATGTGGCTAAACTCGCGGTCGAGATCCGCGATCAATTGGCTGGCAGACTTCCCTGATTGCCAAGGTTTTTGCTTCACTTGATGGTCTTGCTGCGCGGCACTCGGCTCTTGACTCACCTCTGACGGCTTTTTATCCAGGATCAGTACCGCCGCGATATAAGCGACCACCACAAAGAACCCAAAACCGAGTAAAAATGCCGAAACAGTCAGGATGCGCACTAACCAGGTTTCCATGCCAAAGTGATTGGCAAGCCCGGCGCACACCCCTGCGATGCGGCCATTTTCTGGATCTCTGTACAAGGTATTACTCATGCGCGTTGCCTCCAATGAGGGGCTTCTGCATCCAGTAGACGCTCTAGGTTATCCACCCGTGCCTGCAGCTTTTCGGCACGCTGAGCCAATTGTTGCAGTGTTTCGTAATCTTGCCCACTCAAGCCTTGCGCCACTTGTCGCTTACTGCGGTAATGCAGAAATAACCACAATGGGGCGACAAACAGCAAGAAAATCGCCAGTGGGAAACCAAGAAATAATGATGACATGTCCGCTCCTTGAGGTATCGTTACGATTGATTGTCTTTCATTTTAGCTTTCAAAGACGCCAGCTCTTTTTCAATCTCGTCTTGCGCTTGTAAGTCAGCGAACTCGTCTTCTAGGCCTTTTCCTTTGCCCATTTGATAACTGTCTGCTTCCGCTTCTAGTTCGTCAATACGGCGCTCATATTGTTCAAATTTCGCCATTGCCTCATCGGCACGCCCACTGCCGAGGTGACGGCGCACATCACGGCGATTGCCTGCTGTTTCACGACGAATCGTCAATGACTGCTGACGCGCGCGTGTCTCGCTTAACTTGGTTTCTAATGCCGCAATTTCGCCGGCAAGCTTCTCTACGCTTTCATTAATCAGCGTCAGCTCTTCGTCCAGCGCGACTTTAACATCATGCGCTTTTTGCTTCTCAATCAATGCGGCGCGAGCCAGGTCTTCACGATCTTTTTGCAATGCGAGTGAGGCTTTGTCCTGCCACTCTTGGATCTGACGCTCGATGTTTTCAATTTTGCGCGCCACTTCTTTTTTATCGGCTAGCGCTTTTGCCGACGAGGTACGCACCTCAACGAGGGTGTCCTCCATTTCTTGAATGATCAAACGGATCATTTTTTGTGGATCTTCTGCCTTGTCTAACAATGCGTTGACGTTAGCATTCACAATATCAGCAAAACGCGAAAAAATTCCCATCATAGACTCCTTAATACGCTTCCTCGTTGATGAGCCCTAGAGTTAAGGCCAGTGGCGCGTTAACCCGTGGTACTCGGCTCTGACACACTCAATAGAATTCAAATCCCATGCCAACTTTTAAGGTGTTTATTTTCAATAGGTTAAAACAGATTGCGTTAAATTGAGAAAAAGGCCATGATGAAGAAAACCACTATTTGGTAAAAATCGCCATGCGTGAACAAGACAATTTACTGGGTGAATCGGACCGTTTTCTCGCCGTGTTGGATCATGTCAGCCAACTGGCACCGCTTAACCGTCCTGTTCTGATTATGGGTGAGCGCGGCACGGGGAAAGAGTTGATTGCACAGCGTCTTCATTATCTTTCCGCCCGTTGGTCACAACCACTAGTGAGCTTAAACTGTGCGGCGCTCAGCGAAGGGTTGATCGACTCAGAGTTATTCGGGCACGAAGCCGGCGCCTTTACCAGCGCCAAAGGCCGGCATGCGGGGCGCTTTGAGCGAGCAGAAGGCGGTACCTTGTTTTTAGACGAGATAGCGACCGCGCCATTAGGTGTGCAGGAAAAGCTGCTACGCGTGATTGAATATGGCGAATACGAGCGTGTTGGCGGCACATCTCCTCTGCGTGCCGATGTGCGTCTTGTCTGTGCAACGAATGAAGATTTACCCGCCCTTGCCAAACAAAACGCTTTTCGTCCCGATTTGCTTGACCGGCTGGCGTTCGATGTCGTTCACCTCCCGCCACTGCGTGAGCGTCAGCAAGATATTCTGTTGTTAGCTGAGCACTTCGCGATGAAAATGGCCGTGGAGCTTGGCTATTCGCTGTTTGCTGGCTTTTCGGCACAGGCTCAATCTCAGCTTCTCGCTCACACCTGGCCAGGTAATGTGCGCGAGTTAAAAAATGCTGTTGAGCGCGCCCTCTCTCGCCACAATGATCCTAGTACACCCATCGACACAATATGTTTAGACCCTTTTTCACCACCTTGGCGCACAGCGGATGCCGAGGCACCTGTGCCCATTGAGAGAGAGGCATTGCCGTCATTGCCCCTGGACCTTCGCCAGTGGCAAACCACGCAAGAACACGATTTGGTCACAGCGGCCCTGTCACAAGCCAACTATCATCAGAGAAAGGCCGCGCAGTTACTCGGCCTGAGCTACCATCAATTCAGGGGATTGCTACGAAAACATCATGTGGGGCAAACCGACTGACGCAACGTGTACGTGCATAGGTACACCCCGCACGCAAAGAAACATCAGATAGCCCTTACTTTGCTTGGTGGTAAAGCCGTTTCAGTGGTAGATTACGGGGTTTACTTTGATAGCTGATTTTACTTGGTTTATGCGCGTTTTTTTCCAGTATTTGATCCTGGGTGTGAGTGGTCTGCTCCTTGCAGGTTGTGACGCTGCCAGCGATCAACGTGCGGCCGACAATCGTGGCTTTGTGTTTTGCGGTCCTGGCCAGCCTAACACCTTCAACCCTCAGTTGACCGATGGCGGCCTCACGGCTGATACCTTGTCGAGTCAGCTTTATGACCGTCTGCTGCGACTCAACCCCGAGACGTACCAACCCGAGGCGATGCTGGCGAAAAGCTGGCAGGTGAGTGATGACGGTAAAACCTACACCTTCTCTCTGCGCCGGGGCGTGGCATTTCATCGCAGTGTCAAATTCACCCCCTCACGCTACCTCAACGCAGACGATGTCGTGTTTTCCTTTCGTCGCCTTATTAATCCACGCCATCCTTTTCATCGCATTTCCGGTGGTCAGTACCCGTGGTTTGATAGCATGAACTTTGGCGGCTTGGTGACCCAAGTTAAAGCGCTCGATACCTACCGCGTCCAATTTACACTCTCTCGGCCCGATGTCTCTTTTCTCTCCACGTTGGCCACCAACTTTTCGGTGATCCTTTCAAAAGAGTATGCTAACCAATTACTGGAAGCGGGTACGCCAGAGAAGCTCGATACCTATCCGGTTGGTACCGGCCCGTTCGCGCTAGCTGAGTATCAACCGCGAGAGTTTATTCGACTACGCCGCCATTGGCAGTATTGGCAAGGCCCTGCGCCGATGGAGCAGGTGGTGTTTGATGTTTCCACGCGCGGCACAGGGACGCTTGCGAAAATGCTGACGGGCGAGTGTGATGTGCTCTCCTCTCCGGTTGCGAGTCAGCTTCCCGTGGTTGTCGGTGATGAACGCTTCAGTTTGTCGTCGCAAACGGGCATGAATGTGGCTTTTATCGCCCTCAACACCCGTCATCCTGCGCTTTCGGAAGTGGAAGTGCGTCAAGCGATTAATCTTGCGATTGACCGGGGAGCCCTGCTCAGTTCGGTCTATTATGGCACGGGCGCGCCCGCCACCAGCTTGCTTCCGCCTATGTCATGGGCTTACGATCCAAACCGAAAAACTCAGCACGACCCCAAACTGGCCGCAGCACTCCTTGCCAAAGCAGGCTATCGCCATGGCTTTAGTGTCGATTTAACCGTGCCGCTAAAACCGACCGCGTTTAATCCCAGCCCACGTAAAACCGCAGAACTAATCCAAGCGGACTTGGGTGAAATTGGCATCGACGTCAATATTATTCCGGAAAAAACGGTTAATCGCACGTCCATTCGCCAAGGTGATGATAGCCACGATATGGTATTAACCGGATGGGTAGCCGACAACGGCGATCCCGATACGTTTTTACGTCCCTTGCTCACCTGCAACGCGAAGTTTACCGGTTGGAACATTTCTAATTGGTGTAACCGCTTTTTTGACCAAACACTGAATCAGGCGATCGCCACGGACAAGATAGCCAAGCGCAAGGCGTTGTATCAGGCCGCTCAGACGATTCTCGACCGTCGCATGCCCGTTATTCCGCTCGCCCACGGTATTCAACATCAAGTGCGTGATGCTAGCCTGACGGGGCTCACGATGACGCCCTTTGGCGCGGACAGTTTCGCCGATGTGTCGCGGGAGCACTAACTCATGCTGATTTATACGTTACGACGCTTCAACCTGTTCTTAATCACGCTAGTGATCCTCACCTTGGTCGCCTACAACATTATGTTGCTGGCGCCCGATTCACAGTGGCACCAATTTGATTACTGGATAGGCTGGATTTACTACATTCGACAGTTGCTCGATGGAAACCTTGGCTTGGCCGCCAGTGGGTCGCCGGTTGTTGACACTCTGGCACACGTCGCGCCGGCTACCTTAGAACTATGCTTTGCCGCGCTCTTTATCAGCTTGATTGTGGGCGTGCCCTTGGGCACGCTGGCTGGCATTCGTAGCCAAGGGCCAGCAGATAAAGTGATTTCGTCATTTGCCCTGGTGGTGTTCTCCATCCCTACATTTTGGTTAGCTATCCTCTTTATCATGGTTTTCTCACTCGACTTGCAGTGGTTTCCGGTATCAGGGCGCTATAACCTTTTGTATGAGATCCCGCATATTTCCGGTTTCGCGCTGGTGGATTTATGGCTGTCAGACTTACCGCTACAAGGCAAGGTCGCCTCTGATATTGTCCGTCACCTCGCACTTCCCACCTTGACCCTTGCGGTGGTCCCTACCACAGAGATCATCAAGATGGTGCGCGACTCCATGGCTTATGTGATGCGCCAGAACTACATCAAAGCGGCAGCGACCAAGGGACTATCAAAAACGGAAATCGTGCTTCGCCATGGGATGAAAAATGCCATTCCACCGATCATCCCTAATTTTGGCCTACTGGTTTCCACCATGGTGACCTTTGTCATCATCGTTGAGTCAGTATTCAACTGGCCTGGGATTGGGCGCTGGCTGCTCGATACGCTCATCGCTAAAGATTATGTGTCAGTACAAGGCGGCGTCTTGGTCATTGGTGGGTTTGTGTTACTGATTAATATCATCTCGGATGTATTAGGGGCTTTTATGAACCCGCTGGTAAGGAAAAAATGGTATGCCCTCAAATAGTGTTTACGTTGAACAGCATATCCCTACCCAATTTGAGCGCACCTGGAATGCATTTCGTCGCAACAAGCTTGCGGTGATCGGCTTTTGGTGCCTGGTTGGGCTCATCCTTGTCACCTTATTTGCCCCTCTACTCGCCCCGTGGAGCCCGCAGCATCAAACCGGTCATTTACTGATGGCGCCCTCTTGGGTGCAGTCAGGGCAAATTGAGTACTTTTTAGGGACCGATGATCTTAGCCGCGATATGCTCTCGCGCCTAATTGCCGGCTCTCGGCTCACCTTTGGTTATGCACTGATGACCGCATTGGCCGCGTCACTTATCGGGGTCGCGATTGGTGTACTCGCCGGGATGACCAAGGGGCTCAAATCGAGTGTGTTGAATCATATCCTAGATAGTATTCTCTCTATTCCTTCGTTACTGTTGGCCATTATCGTGGTCGCCTTTTTAGGGGTGGGCGAAACTCAAGTATTGCTCGCTATCTGGCTGTCACTCATTCCACGGATTATCCGCGCGGTGTATACGGCCGTACACGATGAGATAGGGAAAGACTATATCATTGCCGCGCGCTTGGACGGTGCCAATGATTTTTATCTGCTTTACCATTCGATTCTGCCCAATATCGTCACAGTACTGAGTACCGAGATTACCCGCGCTATTTCGGTGGCGATTCTTGATGTGGCCGCACTCGGCTTTCTAGGCCTTGGAGCACAGCCGCCGGCGCCAGAATGGGGCGCCATGTTAGGGGATTCTGTCGAGCTGATTTTCACGGCGCCTTGGACTGTCACTCTGCCTGGAATGGCGATTGCGTTCAGTGTGTTGGTTGTTAACCTAGTTGGTGAGGGGATCAGCCAAGCCATCAATGCAGGAACTGAATAATGCCGTTACTTGATATTCGACACCTGACCATAGAGATAGAAACCCCACAAGGTATGGTGAAAGCCGTCGACCGTATGAGCTTGACCATCAATGACGGTGAGATTCGTGGTTTGGTGGGGGAATCCGGCTCAGGCAAAAGCTTGGTGGCCAAAGCCATTTGCGGCGTCACTAAGGATCAATGGCATGTGACCGCCGACCGATTACGTTTGGGTAATATCGACCTATTAGAACTGCCCGCGCGCGAACGTCGCCATGTGGTCGGCAAAGACATTGCGATGATCTTCCAAGAGCCTTCCACGTGTCTTGACCCATCCGAAGTAGTGGGTCATCAGCTTGAAGAGGCCATTCCACCCGCGTCATTTTCCGGCAGTTGGTGGCAACGCTTAAATTGGCGCAAGCAGCATTCTATCGCCTTGCTGCATAAAGTGGGCATCAAGGATCACAAGCGGGTGATGGAAAGCTATCCGTATGAGCTTACCGATGGCGAGTGTCAAAAGGTGATGATTGCAATGGCGATTGCTAACCGCCCTCGCCTATTGATTGCGGATGAGCCGACCAACGATTTGGATCCCATTACTCAGGCGCAGATATTCCGTTTACTGAGTCGCACCAATCAGTTATCTAACACGACAATCTTGCTGATTAGTCATGATCTCACCTTGGTGACGCGTTGGGCCGATAGGATCACCGTGATGTATTGTGGCCAGTCGGTAGAGTCCGGCAACCGCGAGCAAATTTTAACCACGCCGCACCATCCTTACACGGATGCTTTATTACGGACAATGCCTGATTTTAGCCGCGATATTCCCCACAAGAGCAAGCTCGAAACCTTGCCTGGCTCAATACCACCACTGCAGCATCTGCCCATCGGTTGTCGACTGGGGCCGCGTTGCCCATACGCACAGCGTAAATGTGTCGAAACGCCCCATACGCAAAAAGTGAAAAACCATAAATTTGCCTGTCATTTCCCGCTCAACATGGAGAACAAGCATGGCCGCTCTTCTTGAAATTGATGGGCTCACCAAAGATTATCACCACCGCACAGGGTGGTTGAGAAAACGTGTCACCCACGCGGTGAAGCCGGTCTCTTTTTCTTTGGATGTCGGGGAAACCATTGCCTTTGTGGGCGAGAATGGCTCAGGAAAATCAACCCTAGCACGCATGATTGCTGGCGTTATCGAGCCAACGGCAGGCGAAATCCGGGTCAATGGTGAGACGCTGCGTTACAAAGATTACCAAACCCGCTGCAAATTGATTCGGATGATCTTCCAAGACCCGAACACCTCGCTCAACCCACGCAACCAAATCGGCCAAATATTAGAAGGCCCCTTGCGGCGAAACACCAATATGACCCCGCAAGAGCGAGGTAAACGCATTAAGAACACCCTGTTGCGGGTCGGCTTGCTGCCGGAGCATGCTTATTTTTATCCGCAGATGCTGGCAACCGGCCAAAAACAGCGGGTATCACTCGCCAGAGCCTTAATTTTGCAACCGAGTGTCATTGTCGCCGACGAGGCGTTAAATGGTCTCGACATGTCCATGCGCTCGCAAATCATTAACTTACTGCTTGAGCTTCAAGATGAGATGGGCTTGTCTTACGTGTATGTGTCGCAGCATATGGGGGTGATCAAACATGTCACCGACAAGCTGATGGTGATGCAAAAAGGCGACGTGGTGGAATCGGGTAATACCGCTGACATTTTTGCCAATCCGCAACACAGCTTGACACAAAGGCTGATTGACAGTCATTTTACCGCACCGGTATTGGATAGGCGGTCGCGCAAATCAGTCAGCGCCCGCCCATAGTGGCGAACACGAGCGGCGCGATCCATGGCCGCTCTGTTAACGCGTCCCCTGCCGCTCTCTACCTCGTCAAGCGCTTAGCTTGAAACATTGGCGAGCTCAGTCATTAGCAACGGCGATTATTGACAACCACGATTGCTAGCAAACGCTAGTGTTAGGAGCTTAAGTTACTCGGCACTTTGGTCATTCAACGATTGGTTAATTGACGCAAGCACAGCAGCGGGGTCCGCCGCTTGCGTGACAGGGCGACCTATGACGAGATAATCAGAGCCGGCTTGTACCGCTTGCTCGGGCGTCATCACTCGGCGTTGGTCACCCTTGTCGCTCCCAGCTGGGCGTATACCTGGCGTGACTAATTTAAAGGCGTCCCCACACTGTGCCTTGAGCAGGCTCGCTTCCTGCGCGGAGCAAACAACACCATCAAGGCCTGCCTGCTGCGTCAGACCCGCAAGGCGCTGCACTTGCGCCTGTGGCGATATCTGAATACCACTGTCTGCCAAATCCACCGCCGTCATGCTGGTTAACACGGTCACACCAATCAGCCAAGGGCGGTTGCCCCCATAAGGCACTAAGGCTTCACGTGCAGCAACCATCATGCGTTCCCCGCCAGCGGCGTGGACGTTGACCATCCAAACACCCAGCTCTGCCGCTGCCGCGACCGCTCGTGCACACGTGTTCGGGATATCGTGAAATTTAAGGTCGAGAAAAACCTCGTGCCCACCCGCATGCAGCTGCTTAATCAATGCCGGCCCAAATAAGGTGAACATTTCCTTGCCCACTTTTAAGCGACATGAACCTGGTTCTATCTTCTCGGCAAAGGCCAAGGCGTGGTTCATATTCGCATAATCAAGTGCCACAATGACTTTTGGGTCGTGCATGTTGTCTCCTAGTTCCTTGTTTACGATTCATCTCAGCAGGTATACCGCCACGATAGATAAAAAAACGGCGATGCTTGCGCATCGCCATTATTCACCATCAAGCCCTCGAATTGGCTTGATTGCCCCCCAGCTTTTGCAAGAAGGACATTGCCAGTAGAGCGAGTGGGTCGAGAAACCACATTTTCGACAACGATAATGCGGCTTCACTTTCATCTGTTCCGCCACCAAGTCTTTTAGCGTGTTCAGACTGGTTTTTGCGCGTCCCTCTTCCGCTTGCTCAACATGGTATTCCATTAACTTGTGAAAGCCGCGCATGGTCGGATTGCGAGTAAGCTGGCGGGTGAGAAAGCTTTGCGCCATCGCGATATTTTCGTTGTGACCGATCACTTCTGATAGCATCAACTCCGCGCTCACCCCAGCATTCTTTTCAATGCATTCTTTTAAAAACCGAACCAGATGCATTTCACGACCTAGCGCGCGATAGCTCTCCGCCAACAGTGGTAACGCCTCACTGACAAAGTCCGCATCCTGCTCAAGGATGTTCTCTAGCTGCTTGATGGCGCCTTTATAATCTTGGTGCTCAATATCAAGCTTGGCCAGCTTCAAGCTGGCGCGCACGCAACTTTTATCATACGACAAGGCGCGACGTAGCCATTGTCGTGCTTTATGTTCGTCGCCATCGGCGAGCTGTTGCATCGCCAGTTCGCAGTGAAAATGAGCGATGTCTTTACGTAATTTTTGTTTGCCCATCTTGACCAGTTTGCTCGCGGTATCAATCGCGTTTTCCCACTCTCGGGTTTGCTGAAAGATGGCTAACAACTGCTGAAGGGCAAACTCTTGATAATCTGGCTCATCCACTAGCTCAGAAAATATCTTTTCTGCGCGATCAAAAAACCCGGCGACCATGTAATCTTTGGCCAGTTGTTGCATGGCAAGGTTACGTTGATCAAGCGTCAGATTAGGGCGAGCAATCAGGTTTTGGTGGATGCGAATGGCGCGATCGACTTCGCCCCGAGAGCGAAACAGGTTGCCTAGGGCAAGGTGGGTGTCAATGGTCTCATTGTCGACCTGTAAAAGCTCAATAAACAGATCAACCGCTTTATCAGACTGTTCAGACAGCAGCAGATTCAGCCCCGCCACATACTGGCGAGACAAGTGATGTGACTGTTCTTGCCGTCGATGACGAGCATTCCTGTTACCCATGTACCAGCCATAACCGGCGGCAATAGGGAGCAACAGAAACAACAGCTCTAGCATGAATTATTGTTCCTTTAGCGGGTCCGTACGCAATTTATCAAGTTCTTTGCGTTGCTTTTCCACCTGTTTACGCAGCCCTCGAGCGGTCACTCTCGCTTTTAGGTATAACGCACCGCAGACTAACCAGCCGATGCCAAAGCCAATGACAAAGACAATACCCAAGATAACAGAGAGACGAAACTCACCTTGGGCGATTAAGTAGTTAAAGTTGACCACATCTTGGTTTTGCGCTCCCAGCGCCAAGGTGATCAGAAAACATAACACCAGAAACAGAATGCCGAGTATTTTCACAAGTATTCCCTCATTGCGAAAGGCCTAGTGCCTCTTCAATTATGGCAGAACGACAAGATGCGAGGCACTTGTCACTGTGAACGTTTGCTTGATACAACAAAACGTTACTAATGCACCCTTGGCCCGTGCTATCCACTCGCATGATGGCAAGCGACAAGGTTTTAGTTGTGGGTACAAGATCTTACACAGAAGGTATGATTATGCAGGAAATTCGCCACGCAAGCTATGATCGATAGACATAAAAAAACGGCATACCTACAGCATGCCGTTTTTTTCAGCGTCTATCGCTTAACCATAGATGTTAACGCGATCACGAAGTTCCTTACCAGGTTTAAAGTGAGGGACGTATTTACCGTCAAGCTCAACTTTTTCCCCTGTTTTCGGGTTACGCCCCACGCGAGGCGCGCGATAATGTAGTGAGAAACTACCAAAACCACGGATTTCGATCCGATCACCGCTTTCAAGTGTGGTCGCCATATGCTCAAGGATTTCCTTGATAGCATCCTCTACCTGCTTAGCAGACAGATGGGCTTGCTGACTACAGAGCCTTTCAATTAACTCAGATTTGGTCATAGACACCCCGCTTTAGTATGTTTCTCAACAGTATAAATGCAGAGGGGGAAAATTTCCCCCTCAACTTATACATTATTCGCTCTTCGCTGCTTTAAACGCGTCAGCCATAGCATTACCGATAGCGCCTTCATCAGATTTGTTCAGGCTAGCCATCGCTTCTTGCTCATCAGCTTCGTCTTTCAGACGAACAGACAGGTTTAGCACGCGGTTCTTACGGTCAACACCGGTGAACTTCGCTTCAACACTGTCGCCAACTGAAAGCACTTGAGTCGCGTCTTCAACACGGTCACGCGCAGCTTCAGAAGCACGCAGATAACCTTCAACACCGTCGGCTAGCTCAACCGTTGCGCCTTTCGCGTCAACAGCCGTTACCGTACCGTTAACGATAGCACCTTTCTTGTTAGCTGCCAGGTAGTTGTTGAATGGGTCTTCTTCCATCTGCTTGATGCCAAGTGAGATGCGCTCACGCTCTGCGTCAACCTGAAGAACCACTGCTGAGATCTCGTCGCCTTTCTTGTATTCGCGAACGGCTTCTTCGCCAGCCACGTTCCAAGAAATGTCAGACAAGTGAACCAGACCGTCGATGCCGCCGTCTAGACCGATAAAGATACCGAAGTCAGTGATTGACTTGATCTTACCAGTAACACGGTCGCCTTTGTTCTGAGTTTCAGCGAATTGCTGCCATGGGTTGGCTTTACACTGTTTCAGACCAAGGCTGATGCGACGACGCTCTTCGTCGATGTCCAGAACCATGACTTCAACTTCGTCACCCACATTAACCACTTTAGATGGGTGGATGTTCTTGTTGGTCCAGTCCATTTCAGACACGTGTACCAGACCTTCAACGCCTTCTTCGATTTCAACGAAGCAGCCGTAGTCAGTTAGGTTGGTTACGCGACCAGTCAGCTTGTGACCTTCTGGGTAACGGTTAGCAATAGCTACCCATGGATCTTCACCCAGTTGTTTCAGGCCGAGTGATACGCGAGTACGCTCACGGTCAAACTTCAGAACCTTAACGTTGATTTCGTCACCAACATTAACGATTTCTGATGGGTGCTTAACGCGCTTCCACGCCATGTCAGTGATGTGAAGCAGGCCGTCAACGCCGCCAAGATCAACGAACGCACCGTAGTCAGTCAGGTTCTTAACGATACCTTTAACTTCCATGCCTTCTTGCAGAGAAGCTAGCAGCTCGTCACGCTCAACGCTGTTTTCTGACTCGATAACCGCACGACGAGAAACCACAACGTTGTTGCGCTTCTGGTCAAGCTTGATTACTTTGAACTCGAGCTCTTTGCCTTCCAGGTGAGAAGTATCACGTACTGGACGAACGTCAACCAGTGAACCCGGTAGGAACGCACGGATGCCGTTCAGTTCTACGGTGAAACCACCTTTCACTTTACCGTTAATAACACCGTTAACGGTTTCAGCTTCTTCGTACGCTTTCTCTAGCTGGATCCAAGCTTCGTGACGCTTCGCTTTCTCACGAGAAAGCTGAGTTTCACCGAAACCATCTTCCACTGCGTCCAGGGCTACATCGACTTCACCGCCGATTTCAATTTCAAGTTCGCCAGCAGCGTTCTTGAATTGGTCAGCTGGAATAGACGATTCAGATTTCAGGCCTGCGTCAACCAGAACGAAACCGTTCTCGATAGCAACAACAGTACCCTTAACAATAGAACCTGGGCGAGTTTCGATTTCTTTTAGAGACTCTTCAAAGAGTTGAGCAAAAGATTCAGTCATTATATTTAAATCTTCAATTTGATAAACGTCCACGGGTATCCTACCGCATGGGGTTGTTAAATATGTTAGCTATCATCCTTGCAGCTAACGGTTATAGACTGCTTATGCAGCCGATAATTTGCTTTCAATAAACGCCAGTGCTTGTGCAATCACTTCGTCGATTGATAACGACGTTGAGTCTAGCACTAATGCATCTGACGCGGGGCGCAACGGTGCCACCGCTCGATTGCGGTCACGATCATCACGCTCTTGAATTTCGCTTAAAAGGCGGTCAAAGGTAACATTAACCCCCTTGCCTTGCAACTGGTGCTGGCGCCGGCGTGCGCGTTCTTCTGCGCTAGCATCAAGGAAGATTTTCGCCTCCGCTTGCGGGAACACCACGGTACCCATATCACGGCCATCAGCAATCAAACCCGGCTCGCCGACAAACGCACGTTGACGACGCAACAATGCCTCGCGAACGCGCGGGAGTGCAGCGACTTTCGACGCTTGATTACCCACCTGCTCTGTGCGTAAGGTGCCCGATACGTCTTCCCCTTCGAGAATCACCTTCACCAGATCACCTTCGGCGATAAATTGAACGTCTAGGTTCGCAGCCAGTGGTACCAATGCGTCTTCCGATGAGGTATCCACGTCATGATGAATCGCCGCTAATGCCAAAACACGGTAGATGGCACCAGAGTCTAGCAAATGCCAGCCTAGTGTCTCCGCCAACCGCATACATAAGGTTCCTTTTCCTGCACCACTTGGTCCATCTACTGTAATCACAGGCGCCTGTGTCGGCATAAATCTCTCCACGTTCGTCAACTTTACTCGATTCGCTTCGCTTGAGGCGTTAAATGGGTTTGACGCCTGCCATACCGTGACGCGACAAACACACTGTTTGCCCAACAAGCACATCGATAAATCGGCGCATAGTATAGAAGAAATCCGGCTGGAAATCATTGCTGCTGCGTGGATATCAGCAGCAATGTGTTGCAGCATGGTTATTTCGTGGTGCTGATTGCCGCGAGCTTCTCGAAATAATCAGGGAAGGTTTTTGACGTACAGCCCGGGTCATTAATAGTGACGGGCGTATCACTCAATGCGACCAACGAGAAGCACATCGCTATCCGATGATCGTCATAGGTATCGATGGCCGCGTGGTGTAACTGCTTTGGTGGCTCGACGTACAGATAGTCTTCGCCCTCTTCAACCACAGCGCCCACTTTTTTCAGCTCGGTAGCCATGGCATATAAGCGATCGGTTTCTTTAACACGCCAATTGTACACGTTGCGAATCCATGTCGGCCCTTCTGCAAACAAGGCCGCGACGCCAATGGTCATCGCTGCATCAGGAATATGATTAAAGTCCATGTCGACGCCTTTAAGCGTCTTTCCACGGGCGAGAACATAATCCTCTCCCCACTCAATCTCGGCGCCCATCGCCGCGAGTGCGTCGGCAAACTGGATATCACCTTGCACACTATGACGCCCGATGCCCGTCACTTTGACTTCACCGCCCTTAATCGCGGCCGCCGCGAGGAAGTAAGAAGCGGATGAGGCATCACCTTCCACCATAAAGTGACCTGGTGATTGATAACGCTGTCCAGCTGGGATCACAAACGCTTGGTAGTTATCATTTTGTACCTCAACACCAAACTGCGCCATGATTGCCAAGGTAATATCAATATAAGGCTTAGAGACAAGCTCCCCTTTAATGGTGATCCGGGTCTCTTGCTCAGCAAACGGCGCGGCCATCAGTAGTGCGGTGAGAAACTGACTCGAGATGCTGCCATCGATACTCACATCGCCACCTGCCAGGCCAGTGCCTTGGATACGTAGTGGCGGATAGCCCTCAGTTTCAAGATACTGGATATCAGCACCAATCGCATTCAGGGCGTCAACAAGGTGGCCAATAGGACGCTCTTTCATCCGTGGCTCACCCGTCAGGGTGACGTCACCCTCTCCCAAGCATAGTGCCGCCGTCAAAGGGCGCATCGCCGTTCCCGCATTGCCGAGAAACAGCGTGGTTGGCTCGGCGAGATGAAACGGTTGTCCCAGCCCTTGTACCACACATTCGGTGCGATCGCTGGACAATTGATACTCTACTCCCAACGCGGTAAACGCATTGAGCATATGACGTACATCGTCACTATCCAGTAAGTTGGTTAGTCGGGTGGTGCCTGAGGCTAGAGCGGCAAGGAGTAATGCGCGATTCGACACGCTTTTTGAGCCGGGAAGGTTAATCTGGCCGTTGACATAAGAAATCGGGGAAAGTGTCAGTTGCTCCATTCTGGTTTATATCCGTGATGCTTAGTGCCCCCAGAGTAACCAAAATACCGGCAGTCTCACAATTATTATTTTTATCACCTTCAGTGAAGAGAAAGCAAAAGCCGCCTCCAACAAGGACGCGGCTCGTTTTTCACACCGTTTTCTACTTAACACCGTTAAAAGACGCAGCCATCGCTACCGTCTTTCATTAGCCATATTTTTTCTCGAACTTGGCCATAAAATCGACCAACGCTTGCACCCCTTCAAGGGGCATGGCGTTATAGATAGAGGCTCGCATGCCACCCACATCTCGGTGGCCTTTCAGCGCATGTAAGCCTTGTTCCGTTGCTTCAGCGAGGAAAGTCTCATCCAGGTCGCTGTTCGCCAACTGAAACGGCACATTCATCAAGGAACGGTTGTCTTGGTGAATGTCATTACGATATAAGCTCGATTGATCGATAGCTTGGTAAAGCAGGGCTGCTTTTTGTTGATTGCGTGCATAAACGGCTTCAATCCCGCCTTGTTTTTTCAGCCATTTAAAGACTTCGGCGGCCAGATACCAGGCAAAGGTCGGCGGTGTGTTGAACATCGAGTCTTTCTCTACCAAGACCTTGTAATTAAGCACACTAGGAAGCACATCTCGCGCCAGTCCCAATAAGTCGTCACGTACAATCACCAGGGTCAGCCCTGCAGGGCCAATGTTCTTTTGCGCACCGGCGTAGATCACCCCATATTTAGATACGTCAATCGGACGTGACAAGATGGTCGATGACATATCGGCAACAATGGGTTTATTGGTCTCTGGCAAATCATTAATTTCAATGCCATCAATGGTTTCGTTAGGGCAGAAATGGACATAGGCTGCATCATCACTCAGTAGCCAGTCTTTCGCCGGCGAGATTGCACGTTTTCCCTCTCGCTCGCGGCAAACATTGATAACGTTGGGCGTACAATAGCGCTTGGCCTCTTTGACCGCACTTTCTGCCCAGTAACCGCCATCGACATAGTCTGCGATGGTGTGGTTCCCCATGAGATTCATGGGCACCGCGGCAAACTGTGCACGCGCGCCCCCTTGGCAAAATAGAATATGGTAGTTGTCAGGAATCACTAGGAGTTCGCGCAAATCTTGCTCTGACTGACGAGCAACGTTTAAGAATGCTTTGCTGCGATGCGACACTTCCATGACCGAGGTACCAAGGTCTTGCCAGTTCATCAATTCTTTTTGTGCTTTTAGCATCACTTCACGCGGCAACATCGCGGGGCCTGCGGAGAAATTATATACCTTATCCATGTTGGGGAGGGGCTCCTGCTTATTCATCACTTGTGGCCAGGAGGCCTACAAGGATTGACTCTGTTTTAAATGGTGTGTGATTGATTTAACACGTTTCGCGCGCAATTTGAAAGCGCCAACGCAGATTCGATCACAATTTCCATGCTCTCCTGTCAATAGGCAATAAAAAAGGGTGCAGTTCACTGCACCCTTAAGACGTTATCTAAGCGACGACTTACGCGTTTTGATCATCATCAGACGCGGGCGACTGATCGTTATCATCGCGTTGATCATCATCGGTAGGCGCTGATGCCTCGCTGCCGTCCGACTGAGTGGTTGTCCCGGCTTCATTGGCCAAGGCTTCCATCTCATCTTCGTCTGGCTCTTCGATGCGCTGTAGGCCCACCACTTTCTCGTCATCACTGACGCGAATCAAGCGTACACCTTGGGTGTTACGCCCCACTTGACTCACCTCTTCTGCGCGAGTACGGACTAAGGTCCCCGCATTAGTGATCATCATCAGCTCATCGCCTTCACAGACTTGGATGGCACTGACAACATCGCCATTACGCTCAGAGACTTTGATCGAAACCACCCCTTTGGTCGCACGACTCTTGGTTGGGTATTCTGCCAACGCTGTGCGCTTACCAAAGCCGTTCTCGGTCACGGTCAAGATTTCCGCATTCTCTTGCGGCACAATCAAAGAGACGACCTGATCGTTTTCAGCCAATTGAATGCCTCGTACCCCTGCGGCGGTACGACCCATCGCGCGAACGGTGTCATTCGATGCGAGGAAGCGCACTACTTTACCGAATTGCGAGAACAACATGACTTCACTGCTATCATCAGTGAGCTGGGCCCCAATCAGGCTATCGCCCTCACGCAAGTTCACTGCAATGATCCCGGCGCTACGTGGACGGCTAAAGTCAGTCAGTGGGGTTTTCTTCACGGTACCATGAGCCGTGGCCATAAAGACGTATTTGTCTTCTTCATACTCACGCACTGGCAGGATCGCGGTAATACGCTCATCTTCTTCCAGCGGGAGTAGATTCACAATTGGCTTACCGCGCGCATTACGCGATGCATGCGGCAGCTGATAGACTTTCAGCCAGTACATACGCCCGCGCGTCGAGAAGCACAGTATTGTGTCATGGGTATTAGCAACCAGCAGTCGCTCAATGAAGTCTTCATCCTTCATTCGCGTCGCTGATTTCCCCTTACCTCCACGGCGCTGCGCTTCATAATCGCTCAGAACCTGATACTTAACGTAACCATCGTGTGACCAGGTCACTACCACGTCTTCTTCATTGATAAGATCTTCAATATCAATGTCTGCACTCGCGGCAGTAATTTCGGTGAGGCGTTTATCGCCAAAACCATCACGGACGGCTTCGAGCTCTTCGCGGATCACTTCCATCAAGCGCTCGGTACTGGCCAAGATATGCAGCAGCTCCGCAATTTGCTCGAGCAGGCCTTTATACTCGTCCAGGATTTTTTCGTGCTCAAGCCCGGTGAGCTTGTGCAAACGTAAATCCAGAATCGCCTGTGCTTGTTGTTCAGTGAGGTAGTAAGAGCCATCATCACGGGCACCAAATTCTGGCGCCAACCATTCAGGACGCGCGTTTTCGCCACCCACAGCTTCCAACATGGCAGACACGCCACCGAGTCCCCAACCTTGATCTTGTAGCTCTTGTTTGGCTACCGCAGGCGTAGGGGCTTGACGAATAAGCTCAATGACTTCGTCGATGTTCGCCAGTGCGACCGCCAAGCCTTCCAAGATATGGGCACGGTCACGGGCTTTGCGTAATTCATAGACCGTGCGACGTGTGACCACTTCACGGCGGTGGTTAACAAAGCACTCAAGCATCCCTTTTAGGTTAAAGAGCTTCGGCTGGTTATTATCCAGCGCCACCATATTAATGCCGAATGACGTCTGTAATTGGGTTTGCGCATAGAGGTTATTAAGTACTACCTCAGCCACCGCATCACGTCGACACTCAATAACAATCCGCATGCCGTCTTTATCAGACTCATCGCGTAGCGCGGAAATGCCATCAATTTTCTTGTCTTTAACCAGCTCGGCAATCTTTTCAATCAAACGCGCTTTGTTGACTTGATAGGGGATTTCATTGACAACAATGGTCTCTTTACCATTTTTGTCGGTTTCGATATCCGCCTTGGCACGCAAGTAGATTTTTCCGCGCCCTGTTTTATACGCGTCTTCGATCCCTTTGCGACCATTAATCATTGCCGCTGTCGGGAAGTCTGGGCCTGGAATGTGCTCCATCAGCTCATCAATAGTGATATCTTCATTATCGATATACGCCAGACATCCGTTAACAACTTCGGTAAGGTTGTGAGGTGGGATGTTGGTTGCCATCCCGACCGCAATCCCGGAGCCGCCGTTAACCAGCAGGTTGGGGACACGCGTTGGCAATACGTCCGGGATTTGCTCAGTACCATCATAGTTCGGCACATAATCCACGGTTTCTTTATCGAGATCGGCAAGCAGCTCATGGGCAATTTTCGCCATGCGCACTTCGGTATAACGCATTGCGGCTGCTGAATCACCGTCGATGGAGCCGAAGTTACCTTGGCCATCTACCAACATGTAGCGCAGTGAGAACGGTTGCGCCATGCGCACAATCGTATCGTATACCGCACTATCACCATGCGGGTGATATTTACCGATTACATCGCCGACCACACGGGCCGATTTCTTATATGGCTTGTTCCAGTCGTTGCCAAGTACGTTCATCGCGAATAATACGCGGCGGTGTACTGGCTTTAGGCCATCACGCACGTCAGGAAGAGCTCGGCCAACAATGACGGACATTGCATAGTCGAGATACGAGCTTTTTAGCTCCTCTTCGATATTGACTGGCGTGATCTCTTTAGCAAGATCGCTCATGGAGCCAACATCCCTCAAATAATGTTTGCGTATTCAAATACGTGACCACGGAGAATAACACAAACCCTCTTTGGAGACACGCGAATATGGCTAAGATGTATCACGGATCTCGTTAGCAGGCGCTCTGAACGCGTCTACACGGACAAAAAGCCACCACTTGCGTAGCTAACTATGGTTTTTTTACTAGGAAAGCCCACAAGGTGTCTGAGCGCGAAAAAGGAATAATTAGCTTAACTTGAGCACAAGATCACTTTTTTAGCAGGCGCCGAAATATCAACCATACTTAGAAGTGACGTGCCTGACCGACCTAACGTTGGTCAACTTGATACTAAAGAGGAGGCATGATGCTCACTCGTATCGTTAACGCGATTGGTGCCTGCCTAATAGCAGGCAAATACCTTTTGGCTGGAATAATAGCGACCAGCGCCATTTTAACCGCGGCGTAACGCCGCTCCCTTCTGCACGGCGGTGGCTGGCCGTCGTGCTATTTCTATACCTCTACATGTTACCTCCCACTCAGCGTCGCCGATCCCTATTCACGACACCCACCGGTCCCGCGAGAAGCACGGCTTCTTTTTATCGCGTTGGATTTCGTTATAATGCAGCAAAACCGATAAGGAAGCTGCAGTTATGAGCCAAGTACCCAATGTCGATCCGGCAGAAATTCAAAAATTCGAGGATATGGCCTCGCGTTGGTGGGATTTAGAGGGTGAATTTAAACCTTTGCATCAAATCAACCCATTACGCCTCGATTATGTCTTGGATAAAGCGGGCGGATTATTCGGCAAAAAAGTACTTGATGTCGGATGCGGCGGCGGCATCTTAGCCGAAAGCATGGCTCAGGAAGGAGCGGAAGTGACAGGACTGGATATGGGAAAAGAGCCTCTCACCGTCGCGCGGCTGCATGCCCTCGAAGCCGGAGTCGATGTGCACTACATCCAATCAACCGCGGAAGAACATGCCAGCAGCTATGCGCAGCAATACGACGTTGTCACTTGTATGGAAATGCTCGAACACGTGCCTGAACCCGCCTCCGTGATTCAAGCCTGTGCACAGATGGTAAAACCCGGTGGTCATGTCTTTTTCTCGACACTGAATCGCAATGCCAAATCTTGGCTGTTCGCGATCGTCGGCGCGGAGCATGTGCTTAAATTGGTTCCCAAAGGCACCCATGAGCACCATAAGTTTATTCGCCCCTCAGAGCTGATGAACATGATTGATAACACCCCGCTAACGGCCAAAGACATGACAGGGCTGCATTACAACCCGGTGTTTGATACCTACAAACTTTCCAACGCCAATGTCGATGTGAATTATCTCGTTCACACCGTCGCGCCCTAGCCGACTGATAAGGAGCTCGCCAGCATGATCCCATCGACCATTCTCTTTGATTTAGATGGCACCTTGCTTGACACCGCCCCCGACATGGGTGAGGCCGCTAACCGCGTCCTCGCCGAGTTTGACTTGCCTCCTTTAACACGCGAGCAAATTTATACCCATACAAGTTTCGGTGCGCGCGGCCTGTTAAGTGCTGGGTTTGGCGAACAAGCACAATATCAAGACCCTGTTGCCCTCCGTGCGCGTTTTCTTCATCACTATGGGGACGCGATATGTCATGGCACCCAGCTTTACGCTGGCATAGACACCCTGCTCGATAAGCTGGATCAGTTACGTATCCCTTGGGGCATTGTGACGAATAAGCCCGAAGGGCTCACGCATCAGTTACTCGCCTTCTTCCCACGCCTGCAAAAGGCCAAAGTCATCGTTGGCGCCGATACCTATGCTCATGCCAAACCGCACCCTATGCCTTTGCTTGAAGCAGCCAAAAGCCTCAATTGTGTGCCACAACAAGGGCTGTATGTCGGAGACATTGAAAACGATATATTAGCGGCGCGCGCGGCGAATATGGGCGCAGCCGTCGCAGGATGGGGTTACACCGGCGATCAAGCCTTAGTTCATAATTGGAAAGCAGATCATATTTTCGCCAAGCCTGATCAACTTAGCGCCATTCTTGGATCCTAGTCACACCCCACATTTTGTGGGGTTTGCTGTCTTTTCAATCAGTTAAAAACGATCACTGATCATCGCTAAGATCAACCAAAATAAATTTTTTTTATTACCAATTTTTGCCTTTCAGTGATTGAAATTCTCACTAATCTTGTCGGCCTTGCGTCACTAGGTTGGTGATTACTAACTTTAGATATAACATCCCCAAGATATCCACACCCACCCTAACAAAGACTGGCTTGCAAAAAGCAGGTTATATCACTATCTTGTAACCGACTCGGACATCGCCCCCTATATATAGTGTATGAGCGACGAGATGTCCGCATAGAGGCCGACCAAAAAATCATCAGCATTTTATAAAAACTTGCGAAAAAGAGCAGTTTGGCAAGGGAATATTGGGAAAGCATACAAATGAACCAAGAAATTACCGTATTAAAGCGTGATGGACGCAAAGAAAACTTAAACCTCGATAAAATCCATCGCGTAGTGACTTGGGCTGCCGAAGGCCTCTCAAACGTTTCTGTTTCTCTGGTTGAGATGCGCTCTCACATCCAGTTTTACGATGGCATGCGCACAGAAGATATTCACGAGACAATCATCAAAGSCGCTGCCGACCTAATCTCCGAAGAAAGCCCAGATTATCAATATCTTGCGGCGCGTTTGGCCGTCTTCCACTTACGTAAAAAAGCCTATGGCCAGTTCGAGCCACCTAAGCTGGTTGATCATGTCAAAAACATGGTCGAGAAAGGCAAGTATGATAAGCATATCTTGCAAGATTACAGCGAAGAGGAGCTCGATACCCTAGACAGCTACCTCGATCACTGGCGCGATATGAACTTCTCATACGCCGCGGTGAAGCAGCTGGAAGGTAAATACCTGGTGCAAAACCGTGTCACCGGTGAGATTTACGAAAGCGCACAGTTTTTGTATATGATGGTCGCTGCCTGCCTGTTTGCGTCATACCCTAAAGAAACGCGTTTGGACTACATTCGTCGTTTTTATGATGCTGCCTCGCAGTTTAAGATCTCACTGCCAACGCCTATCATGTCCGGCGTACGTACGCCTACACGTCAATTTAGCTCTTGCGTATTGATTGAGTGTGACGATAGCTTGGACTCTATTAATGCCACATCCAGCGCGATTGTTCGCTATGTATCACAACGCGCAGGTATTGGTATTAACGCGGGCCGTATTCGCGCGTTGGGTAGCCCTATCCGAGGTGGCGAAGCCTTCCACACTGGCTGTATCCCGTTTTATAAATATTTCCAAACGGCGGTGAAGTGCTGCTCGCAAGGCGGCGTTCGTGGTGGCGCAGCAACCTTATTCTATCCAATTTGGCACCGTGAAGTGGAATCGCTGCTGGTATTGAAAAACAACCGCGGTGTAGAAGAAAACCGTGTACGCCATATGGATTATGGTGTGCAAATCAATAAGTTGATGTATACCCGCCTGCTTAAAGGTGGCAACATTTCCTTGTTCTCTCCGTCAGATGTGCCTGGCTTATACGACGCCTTTTTCGAAGACCAAGACGAGTTCGAGCGTCTATATACCCAATATGAAGCGGATGCCTCTATCCAGCGCGAAACAGTCAAAGCGGTTGATCTGTTCTCACTGATGATGCAAGAGCGCGCTTCAACAGGCCGTATCTACGTTCAAAACGTTGACCATTGTAATACCCATAGCCCGTTTGATGCATCGGTGGCACCTATTCGTCAGTCGAACCTGTGTTTAGAAATCGCGCTGCCGACCAAGCCACTGAACAATGTTGAAGATGAGAACGGTGAGATTGCACTGTGTACGCTATCCGCCTTTAACCTGGGTGCGCTTGAATCACTCGACGAGCTGGGTGAACTGGCCGACTTGACCATTCGTGCGCTTGATGCGTTATTGGACTATCAAGATTATCCGTTACCTGCCGCGCGCAAAGCAACCATGAACCGCCGTACACTCGGTGTGGGTGTGATTAACTTTGCCTATCACCTCGCCAAGCACGGTGTACGTTATTCGGATGGCAGTGCGAATGGCCTTACGCACCGTACCTTTGAAGCGATTCAATATCACTTATTGCGTGCATCCGTGGAGCTGGCGAAAGAAAAAGGCGCGTGTCCTGCGTTTAACGAAACCACTTATTCGCAAGGTATCCTTCCTATCGATACCTACAAGAAAGACTTGGATGCGATTTGTGATGAGCCGTTACACTTGGATTGGGAAACCTTGCGCAAGGATATCCAAACCCATGGTTTGCGTAACTCAACACTGACCGCTTTGATGCCATCAGAAACGTCGTCACAAATTTCAAATGCCACCAATGGCATTGAACCACCACGTGGTTTTGTCTCGGTGAAAGCCTCAAAAGATGGCATTCTCAAACAAGTGGTACCTGAGTATCACAAGTATAAAGATAATTACGAACTGCTCTGGAACATTGGCAGCAATGAAGGCTACTTACAGCTAGTCGGTATCATGCAAAAATTCGTCGACCAAGCGATTTCTGCCAACACCAATTATGATCCGAGCCGACATGCAAGCGGTAAAGTTCCTATGAACCAGCTGCTTAAAGATTTGCTCACCGCGTACAAACTGGGGGTTAAAACCCTGTACTACCACAACACCCGTGATGGCGCGAGCGATGGTCAGTCGGAATCAACCGCGGCGCAAGCTGCTGAAGACGATTGTGCCGGCGGTGCATGTAAGATCTAACACACGACATGCAAAGGGCCTCTGGGCCCTTTTCTAGAGGTTTATAAGATTCATGGCTTACAGTACGTTTTCTAAAATCAACAATGACCCGCTCAAAGAACCCATGTTCTTGGGTCAGTCCGTTAATGTTGCCCGCTACGATCAGCAAAAATATGAAATTTTTGAAAAACTGATCGAAAAGCAGTTGTCGTTCTTTTGGCGCCCAGAAGAAGTGGACGTATCGAGCGATCGTATTGATTACAACAAGCTACCTGAACATGAAAAGCATATTTTCATCAGTAACTTGAAGTATCAAACGTTGCTGGACTCTATCCAAGGCCGCAGCCCTAACGTCGCGCTACTCCCATTGGTCTCTATTCCAGAACTCGAAACCTGGATTGAAACCTGGAGCTTCTCTGAAACCATTCATTCTCGCTCTTATACCCACATTATTCGTAATATTGTGGCTGATCCGGCGATTGTGTTTGATGACATCGTGATGAATGAGCACATTCAAAAGCGCGCAGAAGACATTGCCCAGTATTATGATGACCTTATTCAGCTGAGTAACTATTATCACCAACTTGGCGAAGGGACGCATTCGATCAATGGCCAGACAGTCACAGTCAGCCTGCGCGCGCTGAAGCGCCAGCTGTATTTGTGCCTGATGTCGGTCAATGCGCTTGAAGCGATTCGCTTCTATGTCAGTTTTGCATGCTCCTTTGCCTTTGCCGAGCGTGAACTGATGGAAGGTAATGCTAAGATCATCAAGTTTATTGCCCGTGACGAAGCCTTGCATCTGACTGGCACGCAGCACATGCTCAACATTCTACGTAGCGGTCAAGACGACCCTGAGATGGCCGACATTGCCAAAGAATGCGAGCAAGAGTGTTTTGATCTGTTCAAGAAAGCGGCTGAGCAAGAAAAAGACTGGGCTGAGTATTTGTTCCGTGACGGCTCGATGATCGGCCTGAACAAAGATATCTTGTGTCAGTATGTTGAATATATCACCAACCTAAGAATGTCTGCCGTGGGTTTAGCACCTGCCTATGACAATGCGACACAAAACCCCATTCCTTGGATTAACGCTTGGCTGTCCTCGGATAATGTTCAGGTGGCCCCACAGGAAGCAGAAATTAGCTCGTATCTGGTCGGTCAGATCGATAACGAAGTCAGCGTCGAAGACTTTGGTGACTTCGAACTATGACCCGTATCACCATCGAAGTGAACGGCATAACGGTGGGTGGCAACACCCACCAAAACTTGCTAGAGCAGTTAGAAGACGCCGGTATTCAGCCTGAATATCAATGCCGAAATGGCATGTGTGGCGCATGCCGCTGTAAGCTTAATCAAGGGTCTGTCACGCAGGGAGAAAGCATGGCCTTTGTGATGCCAGGCGAAATCCTCGCTTGTCAAAGTGCGCCGCAGACTGATGTGTCCATTGCGTTCGACTACCAACCCGCTGACATCAAAAAACAAGTTAACGAGGCGTAATACAATCGCCTCGCCTTCCCTTCTCTTACCGACCTTCTATTCTATGCTGTCTGCATCAATATAAATATCGTCATGTCGCGTCAGTGAGGCATAATCGGCAATCACCGTATATCCATTTAAATAACGCCTTAACATATCTAACAATACAGTGGAGATGTAGCAGCGCGCATCGTCGTGAGACAGTTGCCGTTTAAAGCTTAAACGCTGCCCCCACTCACCCTCGGGTGTGGAGATAGCCACACAGATTTGTCCGTGAAGTTCCGGACCACAGGCAAGGCCAATTTGCTTTTGCTCGGGGCTGATCGTCGCACTGGCCATCGCCAGTGAGGCTGCTAACGGATTGGCCAACGCTTGCTCTGGCACATGGGCGTTCGACATCACCCAGCCTTGTTCAACCAAATAAGCCGCTTGTCCATTGAGTAAGCTTGATAGCCAGCCACCGGTGAACTGCTCAGCCACTTTCAACGCAATACCGTGACGATTAACATCAAACGCTAATGCTGAAGCCATTGGCTCATTATATGACACCACATAATCAGCGAGCCGCTGTTGCAGCGCCTCAAGTATGGTGTCTTTTTCATCATGCTCTGCATCAATAAACAGCTTCACCTCAATAAAAGGCAAACTCGAGCGATATCCCAGTGACACATCGTCAGGAAGCACTAATGATGCCATCACGTCACTGATCCCGGACTCTGACAAGCCAAATGTAAACAAACGGTAACACGATCGCGCTTTTGCCGCGTAAACATGTAACAACTCAGGAAGGATTTGGCGTTCAACCATGTCGAAAAACTCAGAGGGCACACCAGGTGTAAAATAAAAATGACACCCATTGAGTTCACAGTGAAAACCACACGCCGTCCCTTTCGGGTTCTCAATTAAGCGCGCACCGTCAGGTAACATCGCTTGCTTAAGGTTGCTTTGTGCCATCGGCCGGCCGTGTCGCTCAAAGCGCTGTTTCAGCTCATCAAGCCACGCTTCGTTCAGTGTTAGCTCAACCCCCATCGCCGATGCCATTGCTGCCGTAGTGAGATCGTCTGTGGTCGGTCCCAGTCCTCCGTTCACAATGACCACTTGCTCTGTCTGTGATAATCGAACCAGCTCGATCGCCATATCATCAAGGTCATCTCCAATGGTCACGCGACGAGACATTGTTAGCCCGTTCTCAAATAACGTCCTTGATAGCCATGCTGCATTGGTATCCGTGATATCTCCCAGCAACACTTCCTCTCCGGTAGAAAGCATCGCGATTTGTGGCATTGGTGCTTGATGTTGTTGGTTTTCCACCCTGCCGCTCCTTATTGGTCATCGTGATTCGTCTTTGATTATGACATTAGACCGCTCGATTCACTACCCCAGCCCAACCGTACACTTTACTTTACTTGTTCGTACCTTTAGCATTACACGCATCCGTTTTTTTATCTGCATAGACAGTGCACAATGCGCATAAATTCACGTTATCTTTTGTGCGAACACAATAATTAACTTTTTATTAACACTGGTTAAACATAATATGAATAAAGTACTAGGAAGTTCGCTGATTATCGCAGGGACAACCATTGGCGCAGGCATGCTAGCTTTACCACTTGCCTCCGCTGGTATTGGATTTGGGGCATCGATGGCATTAATGGGGGCGATGTGGGCTCTGATGACCTACACAGCGCTATTAATGCTAGAGGTCCATCAGTACGCTGACGCGGATGCCACATTACACAGTCTGGCCAAACAGTTTTTAGGGGATAAGGGCAAGTGGCTTGCCTCATTCGCCATGTTGTTCTTATTTTACTCTCTGTGCGCCGCTTATATTGCGGGCGGTGGGAGCCAGCTCAATGAGAAGCTGGCACAATGGTCAACCATCGAGCTACCGCCAGCAGCCGGTGCGGTGTTGTTCACCCTCGTATTTGGCTTAGTGGTGACCCTGGGTACGAGTAAAGTGGATTTAATCAACCGTGGTTTATTTACTGTTAAAGTCTTATTCCTGATTTTAGCGTTAACCTTACTCACCCCACACGTCTCCAGTATTAACCTCGTAGAGATGCCAGTCGAAAAAGRGCTCTTGGTCGCTGCACTGCCCGTTATTTTCACCTCTTTTGGCTTCCACGGCAGTATCCCCTCGATTGTACGTTATGTCGGGATAGATCTGCCTTCACTACGTAAAGTGATGATCGTCGGCTCGACTCTTCCACTTGCACTGTACATTTTTTGGCAAGTCGCGAGTTTAGGAACAGTGGCACAAGCTACCTTGGTGCAAAACGGTGAACTGTCTCAGTTCGTTGCCATCATCCAATCGGTGGTGCAACAAGATTATATCGCCTCCAGCATTTCGCTTTTTGCTGATTTAGCCTTAGCCACGTCATTTCTCGGCGTTAGCTTAGGATTATTTGACTTTATTTCCGATAGCTTTAATCGCCAAGACAGTGTGCGTGGCCGCTTGCAAACCGCCGCTATTACTTACTTACCGCCTTTGGTGTTCGCACTTTTCTACCCTCAAGGGTTTATCACTGCGTTAGGTTACGCGGCAATTGCTCTGGTGATTCTTGCGGTGGTGCTACCTGTGCTGATGGTGCGTAAAGCACGTCAAACCGTCTCGACGGATGAGCATTATCAGGTGATTGGCGGGAACCTTGGCCTTAGCTTGGCAATGGTGGGAGGAATAAGCGTTGTGGTGGCACAATTTATTGGCTGATTATCGCTCACTAACCATCCAATGATTCAATGACGCCCCACTGACTCTGGGGCGTCATTGCGTTTTACACGTTTCATCCACCCATCAAGCCGCGTACCAGCGTGCTGACCCCAGCTAAGGTACAGAGTAGCAACATTGCCCGACGGACGAGCTGCGGTTTCACCCGGGGTGCGACCCGATAAGCAAGCCATGTCGCCACCAGTACAGCAGGCACCGCAAAAGCCGCTTGCTTTAAGTGCCACCATGTCAGAAAGTCCGTGGCGCTTAAGGCGATCAAAGACAAGATGCAGCTGATCGCAAAGTACCCCGCCAGGCATGCGCGCATCTTATTGACATCAGCGTGTTGCAGTACAAGGGCCATTGGCGGGCCACCAATACTCGTCGTCGTGCCCATCACCCCGGAGGTAAAACCGGCGACAAAAAAGTTTCGTCGATTAGGGGTAATGTCAAAGCGCATGACACTGGCCAATACTGCGATTAAGACGGCTGCCCCGATGATAATTTCCAGCATTTGAGTTGTGACGACTAACATCACGCCCCCAGCCACGGCAGTCCCCGGCACACGGCCTAAATAAGCCCAACTAAGATCACGAAATGAGAGTTGATGCCGATATTGCCAAGCATTAATGCTCGCCAATGTCAGCCCCACCATAGAAATGGTGGTTGGGACGAGTTTGGGATCAATCATCAGCAATAGTGGTGCCGCCACAATCGCCATACCAAAGCCTACCAAGCTTTGCACAAAACAGCCGAGACCCAAGATCATGGCCACCGCTATGGAAACGCCGATATCAGGCATAAAAAGTAACTTCAGGTAAAGATAGGTAATCAGAGTGTAACGATTTACTCAGTCTTGAGCGAGCTTTTACGGCTGATCATCTTATCGACACTTGTTCACCGCGCGTAACACGTCAAGGATGGGCTGGTGTGCTGGGCGCATTAATCATTTCAGCATGGATCAATAGATTGCGAGGCGTCAATTCACGCTCACAAAACTGCATCAGACTCACCGAGTACCCGTGTTGCTCAAGATATAACACCCTGTCCAACACCAGCCATATTTCCATTGCTCGGCGAAAGGCGCTCTTAACGACGTTGATTTGTTCGAGAATGGAAAAACGCACCTCCCCGCGGCGAAAGTAGCCATCCACATCGAAATCATCGGGTAACGAGAGCCCTTTTTGTGCCGCACCCCAACGACAGAATTCCGCAAACCCTTGGCTAAGTTGTGATTTTTTCAGTGCAGGTAATGGCAAGTAATGATCCTGGTTTTGCCAGTCTCGCTGCCATTCATCAAAGCCTAAGCGATAAATAACTTCCTGTTCCCGTTGGCGACGCACTCGCTGTCCACCGGTCACCGATTCTTGGACGGCAAGTTTAAGGTCAGCTTTTGTCAGCCGCATTCCCGTATTCTGGGCGACATCCGAGAGTGGCTGATAAATCTCCCCCCGAATCAGCTGATAGCAACATGGGGAGACGGATAGACGCGGCATACCGCACGTCACTGCTTTTTGCAGGAGCGTTACATGCAAGTCGCCGCAGGCATGTAACGCTAATCCGTGGTCACAACCGGCCATCACAGCGGCCGCCTCCGTGTCCATGGCATCTAAGGGGTAAAATCGCATCGCGAGGGCGTTGCGCTGTGCAAACGCTTGTCCTTGATCACAAAGTGCTTTTTGCCATTCGATACTCTCAACCGGCTTACCGGTCACCGATGAGATGGCACGCCCGAGATACCCTTTTCCGGCACACCATTCGAGATAGCGTACCGTCTCCCCGTGAGTGGGAACCGCACCGATGTATGCCTCGATTTGCGCCCACTTTCTTCCCGGAACCCCTACCGCCAACCGCGGATCCACACCCACCTTGGTCGTACTCGCCTGCGGTACAGCAGTCAGTTCGGTCAATGGCGCCAACGCAGGCCACCAGCTCGACAACTGGGTAATCACAACTTCAGGTGCTGCCTTGAGTGCTGTTATCTGGGAATAATCCAAGCTGGCCAGCCAAGCGCACAATGCGTCTTCTTCCTGCCACGGTAAACATCTATGTGCCATTGGCATCGGTTGCCATAGCCATTGAAACTGGGTAAGAAGCTGGGTTAATTGAGTGAACTGTTGCTGAAAAGAGACGGAAGACATGGCTGCTATCAGGACTTGAATAAAAGCGTGATCAAAAAAGGCTGCTTGACGCAGCCTTGTCGTACACGGGCAGTTTAGCGAATTGGCAGCGGAATGTCCTTAAACATGGCATCAATTTCTTCGTTTGAACGCAGAGCCACCGCTTTATCTATCATATTGCGCGTCAAGTGTGGGGCGAAGCGTTCAATAAAGTCATACATGTAGCTGCGAAGGAAGGTGCCTTTACGAAATCCAATTTTGGTCGTGCTAGCACCAAAAATATGGCTAGCGTCAATGGCGACCAGATCCGAGTCAGCTTGGCTATCCATCGCCATACTGGCGATAACGCCAACCCCTAACCCTAACTTCACATAGGTTTTAATTACGTCCGCGTCTGTGGCGGTAAATACAATCTTGGGAGTGAGATTGGCGCGATGGAACGCCTCATCCAACTCTGAACGCCCGGTAAAACCGAAGACATAGGTCACAAGAGAATAGGCCGCTAAATCCTCAATGGTGATATTGTTTTTTTTCTGTGCCAGTGGGTGATCAGGCGTCACAATAATCGAACGATTCCAGTGGTAACACGGCAGCATCACTAAGTCTTCATAGAGGTGGAAAGCTTCGGTCGCGATAGCAAAATCTGATGTGCCTTTGGCGACCGAGCTGGAGATCTGCGTCGGCGTTCCCTGATGCATATGCAAAGAGACTTTAGGGTAGCGGGCAGTAAATGCTTTGATCACATCGGGCAGTGCATATCGTGCCTGTGTGTGGGTGGTGGAAATATTGAGATTTCCCATTTCTGGATGAGTATGTTCACTCGCCACCGCTTTAATGCTTTCAACCCGAGACAAAATACTTTGAGATATTTCCACAATGGCCTCACCAGCAGGAGTGACTTGGGTAAGGTGTTTGCCACTGCGCTCAAATATTTGCACGCCTAGTTCGTCTTCTAGTAATCGAACTTGTTTACTGATCCCAGGCTGAGAGGTATACAAACTCTCTGCGGTCGCAGACACATTTAGGTTGTGGTTGACGACCTCAACGATATATCTAAGCTGTTGTAATTTCATAGTGCAGACGCGCGAGCCTCATGGGTTAAGTGACAGCATTGGGTTGTGATAGATTATTTATATACCCAAATTAGACTATTTAATAGGCTTTGGTTATATAAACGTTAGCGATTGCACATTCACTAAGCAATTTGGTGAACAAATAGGGTATTGCCCAATCGCTAAAATCCGATTATTTCAACCAGTTTATCGCCAAGTGCACGATTATGGGCCACACTATGATCAGCGCATGCGAATCGGATGTAATGTGCAGAGTTAGAGGCGGATCACTCATGCTGCCTCCATCCTTGATTGATGCTATCTCTGTCGGTTGAGATCGTGTATCTTAACCAGTTGAGTTTATTACAAGGAACATCGACGCTGAATTATGAATATTGCCTTGATAGCTGGCCTTTGTGTCATATTGCTCGGCCTGATTGTCGGCTACAACATATTGGCTCAACAACGTAAGCAAATTGAATCTCACAAGCGCCAAGAGATGGCTAAGCACATTGCAGTGATTGACGCCACTGAAGAGCTGATTGGTAATGCACATAATCTGCCATATAGCGGGACGCTGTTGGTTTGCTTGAATAAGAAGATCCTAGATTCTTTGAAAGCCATGTACGAGATTGATGATTCCGATAAATCCATCAAGCAACGTATTAGTGCGACGCAAGCGCAGATCGATGAAATCAAACAAAGCTACTCAAACCGCGAGTCGACTTCCTTTAAAGTGCCAGATAACGATCGACAAGCGATTTCGATGCTCAAGCTAGTAAAACGTCTGCGCTCCGTGGTGAAAGCGGAGCACTCTAAGGGACGACTAGCGACGCAAGCGTTTGTAGCTGAGAACGCACGCTTGGAAAAGATGCAACTTAAAATCAATATTGAGAATGTGATTAAGCGTGCCAATGACGCCAAGCAAAAAGGGCAAATGGGCACCGCTCAGCAGTTATTGAAAAAAGCCATTGATGTGGTCTCGCCCAAAACCGATGATTACTCGCAAGAGATGAAAAAGCATTTAGAGCAAATGCATAGCGATATTACCCATACACTGAATACGGGCCATGAAAAACTCCAGTCAGAGCAAGAAGAAGAAAGAAGCGATCTAGACGAGTTGTTTGCACCGAAAAAGAAATGGTAAGTCAGCTCACGTAGGCTTAAAACAAAAGGCGCGTCCATCACGCGCCTTTTGCTTATTCTTCCCATCCATGCGTTCATCCTAGACGCGCACTCTCTCAACTAACGAGGTAAAAGGTGCGCTTCAATATGATTCAGTACCCCATCTGCCGCTTGTTCAAGCAAGTCTAACACCCGCTCAAAGCCGTCAGGGCCACCATAATAAGGGTCGGGGATCGGCCCCTCGGTATGCTCGCCCCAGTGGAGAAATAAAGACAGCTTGCCTTGGTGCTCGGGTGGGCATTGCGCTTGCAAGTCAGCCAGGTTGCTCTCATCAGCTGCCAGAATCATGTCATGACACACAAAGTCTGCGGGGCCGACCTGGCGCGCTCGAATACCTTCAAACGAGTAGCCTCTCGCCTGCCCTGCCGCTTGGCTACGTCTATCAGGCGGGTTACCCTGGTGATAACCTGCCGTGCCCGCCGAATCAATATCGACTGCCAAGCCTCGCGCCTGTGCGCGAGCACGTAATACGGCTTCTGCGGTGGGCGAACGACAGATGTTACCCAAGCACACCACCAAAACACTGGGCCTTTGATTATCAGTTGTCATCAGCGTCAAACCTCCTTATTGATAAGCCCTCAGATTACCAATAAGGCTAAGCACTGCCTATAGTGAGGCAGGTAATACTCGGTGATAGGGCAGTTTGTCAGCACCTATGCTGGCACGGAATAATCCACAACAATAATGTCTTCCAGGATAGGACGAAATATCGCTTTTAGCGCCTCATGTTCAGGATGCGGTAAATAGCGCTCCCGCGCAGCACTATCACGAAACGTCATCACAATCACATGCGTGTAGCCTTGGTCTTTACCTTCTGGGCTGTTGTTTTCTCCCCATTCGACCGACCCAACGCCATCAATGACGCTAGGCATTGATTCAAATTTATCTTTCAGTGCTTGGATCTGATCATCGCGCGCGTTAGCGGTAAAACGAACAAGCAATACATGACGAATCATTTCTTTTCTCCTCGTGTCACTATTCCATCCGATCCGTCAAAAACGTTTTAAACGCCTGCCAAGACTTTTTATCAGCTTTTTCACGGTACCTCTCCGAGCCAAACACGGTAAAAGCATGCGGCGCCCCACCATACACTTGCGACCAGTAATCGACACCCGCCTGCTCTAGCGTTTGTATAAAGGTCGCAAAATCTGCCATGGGCACCGCTTTATCCGCCCCACCATGAGCAATAAACAGTGGCGCAATGTCCTCTGAATAGCCTTGACCATCTGGCGTGCCCAAACCGCCATGAAAACTCGCGTAGCCACTGACAGGCATATTGCCTGGATTGCGTGCAAGCTCTAACGTCACCGTGCCACCGAAACAATAGCCAGCCACTACTGGCTGCGTCACACCTTGCGATTGCGCGGCACTCATCCCTGCTTCAATCAGTTCGCGCATCCGCACTCTGTCTTCATACAGTGAACGAGTCGCCGCTTTCTTCGCCTCTAGGCTGGTCGGTCGATTCCCGGCGCCAAACATGTCTAATGCAAACGTACGATAGCCCAAGTTTGCCAGCATATCCGCACGTTGACGTTCGTAGTCCGTTAGCCCATCCCAGTCATGAATAATCACCACACTGCCTTTCTCAAAAGAGGCAGGGATAGCTAGGTAGCCGGAAAATGCCTCCCCGTCTAACTGATAATCTATCTGTTTACCCGCCACAGCAGGCAGCGAACATAGAGCCAACAAAGCAATAAGAGCGTGCGTTCCTTTTCTCATCATAGCGTCCTTTGGCTGGGGCCGTCGGTTTGCGGCCAGAATGTCATGGGTGGCATCCACCCTATCGTCCCTTTACTATAGACCTAAGTTAACCAAAGGTTGGAAATCACATGTCAGAACACAGTCATCAACAGCGCCAGCAAAAACTGAAAGAAAAAGTCGATGCTCGGATTGACGCCGCACAACAAGAAAAAGGGCTATTTCTTATTATTACAGGCAACGGCAAAGGCAAATCGACATCCGCTTTTGGCACTGTCGCACGCGCCGCAGGCCATGGTTTCAAATGCGGGGTGGCGCAGTATATCAAGGGAACATGGGCATGTGGTGAGCGAGACTTACTCAGTCAGCATGGCGTGGACTTTCATGTGATGAGTACAGGGTTTACCTGGGATACCCAAGATAAAACGGCCGACACGCAAGCCGCACAAAAAATCTGGTCAGCATGCAAAACCATGCTCAGCGATCCTAGTTATGATTTGGTCGTCCTGGACGAAATCACCTATATGATCACCTATGGCTACATTGACCTGGACGATGTCATCGATGCAATTAGCCAACGACCAAGTGAGCAATCTGTGCTGATCACGGGTCGAGGCGCTCACCGTCGTTTAATCGAAATCGCCGATACTGTCTCTGAAGTTCGCAATGTCAAACATGCGTTTGATGCCGGCATTAAAGCGCGCCAAGGCATTGATTGGTAACCTTTAACAACGTAGACAATACGTGTGCACGGCGTGCGCTCATTGTTTTTCAGAGGCCGTCGCCGGTAAGGCGGCAGATGAGATGGGCTCGGCCCAACGCGGGTCAGTTTGCTGACACGACTGCCGGCAGAGTTTCGCGTCAATCGATTGATCGCCCAACAAACGTTGCCACAACGCGGGTAGCGCGGTCTCGGGCAACGGGCCAGGCTCAAGTTGTTTGGGCGACACAGGGTACCAGTCCCCGTCTGTATTTTGTTCTGCAAGCAAAAACTGGAACGGCTGATAGGCGGCCACACCAAAGCGCAAGTCGGTGACTACCTGCTGCCCGTTTCGGTTTTCAAAGCGAATAAAATTACGTGAAAACGTCCGCAGAGCGCTGAGGGTATCAGAGTTGGCCAGTGGCCACTCTCCTAGAGGCTGCGCCACCCAATCAATTGACGGGTTGGCATCAAGTCGTGAGGCTAACCCCTCCCAGTATTGCTCTTCGCCACTGACGACCACACGCCACAGTAAGGTATTAAACGGCGTTGGCATAATGATTAACGGCTGGCCTTCCAGCAAGGTTCCTTGTGTTTGTTCAGCAACACGGGTTTTTATTTGTTGGAGCTGGTACACAGAGCTGGCCAAGTAAAGGCTCGAGACCATCAACCCAACACCACATGCCTTGGCTCCCAGATGGCGCCATACCAATGCGCTGATGAGCGCAACCAGTAGAGGCACCGTATACAGGGGATCGATAATAAACAGACTCGCCACCGCTACCGATGGCACCTCAAGCGGCCAGAATAGCTTGGTTCCATATACCGTCATTGCATCGAGCAATGGATGGGTGACAAGCACCGCGATGACTAGCGTCATCACTTGCCAAAGTGGCCACTGACGCTGCCAGCGCCACCAGCACCATGCAATGAGTGCGCCGACCCAAGGCAACACAAACAACGAGTGGCTGAAGCCACGATGATTCACGGTATTCGCCACCGGGTCGCCGTAATCAATCAATACATCCAGATCCGGTAAGGTTCCGAGGGCTGCGCCCGCCAGTAACACTTTCGGAGAGCAACGTTTACCGGCAACCAGACCCGCGACAGTGGCGCCCAACGCTGCTTGCGTGACAGAATCCATAAAACGTCCTTTAATGACTTTGCATTAGATAGCCCGATAGCTTGTCAGCCGATCACTGAAATAAATTAAGGAGTTTATCTGCCGTCTCTTTGACCTTATCGTCATCCGCTTTATCACCCAGTAGCTTTTTCAACCCTCGTTGCGCCTCTTTGCGGGCTTTTTCTTCCAACGCGTTATTACTGCTGAGTAGCTGCTTAATGTCTAGTTTATAGCTCGGCGATTGCCAGGTACCGGCCACCGTCACTGGGATGGTGACATCACGCAGTTCATCAATATCTTTACCGCCTTGGCCTTTACTGGTCTCGACCACCGAGGTATAGACATTAAAATCGAGTGTCTCTTGTAACAGATCGGTTTGTCCGTCACTACGTACCCGAAGCGCGGGCGCTTCCAACAGTAAGTCGGTGGTGCGTGCCATGCCGTTGCCTAAGGTAAAGCTCGCAGTGAGTGCGCTAAAGTCTGTTTTACGTACTTCATTGGCGGCCGCTGCCGACTCACCTTTCAGCGTCGCTTTCGCCTCTCTGAGCATCTGCGCCAAGTTTATCCCATTAATCGCGCCATCTTCGAAGAAAATAGCGACACTGCCTTGAATCGCTTGACGCAATGCATACGGCGACAAACCTTTGCCCTGTACATTGATATCGACGTTACCCTTACCCTCTAAAAGATCAACCTGGGCAGCGTCTTCCAGCAGCGGAAGCACTTGGATCCCACGTGCTTTTTTACTTACCTGATAGCGAGCGGGCGTTTGCGTAGCATCTAACATCCCTTGCACAACCACGCTGCCTTCATAGGCTTGCGTCGTCAGCTCTGACACGTCGACCTTGCCACGGTCGATGGCCACCGTCGCGCGTGTTTGCCCTAAGGTAACGTTACTCACAGTAAGCCCTTTCATTGCCAGTGAGCCGGCAATATCTAGCGTCTTCAACACACTCAAATCAGGCTCTTCTTTGCTCAGTGGCGCCGCTTGCGTACTCGGGCTGGATTTATCATTAGAGCCAGATTCACTATCGTTTGCAGATTGATTAGGCGCTGCATTGTCTGTCGGTATCAGCGTATCGAGGTCAATATGGTTGGTATTCAGCGCAAAGCGGACTTGGGGGATCTCCGTCAATTTAACTGCCACTTTGCCATCCACCACAACATCATCGTCGTTTAATCGGCTGATCAATTCACTGACCGTCAACGTTTGCTGGTTGATGTCAAACACAATATCAGCGGCTAGCGCTTGGCTAAGCGACTGGTTGGGGATAGGCTCGCCAGACACCGTCGTGAGCATGTCTAACCCCTGAACCGTGATCTTATCTTGCGTCGTTGCGATAGTGACCTGGGCTTGCCCCGAGCTTTCAACGTCGATGTCTGCGGTTTGCGCGTTGATATTAAAGCCCAACTGCGCCGCCTCACCCAGCGCCAAACGATCGAGGGTGAGGTTCGCTTGTTCTAGGGTCAGTGCACCTTGCTCGGCGGAGAGCGTCAACGCCAGTTTGCGCATCTGGCTTTGTATCAGGTCACTGGCCAATTTCAACTCACCTTGACCTTCCAGCTCAACGCGAGCGTCATTTTGCTCGCCGCGCAACGACACTGACAGTGGCGTCCACACATCCGTCGCCAGATTGCCCACCTCAAGATCCACATCGCGCAACGCTGTCATGGTGCCCGCTTGGTCATCTTTGACGACCACACTCGCGTTGGCCACACTGAGCCCTTGTAGCGATACGTTCCACGCCTTTGCCTCGGTGCTCGTGCTATCAGCGGATGTGCCTGATTGTGGCGCTGGCTCAGCTTGAGGCTCAGCTTGAGGCTCAGCCGTCGGCGATGTCGCGATGAGGTTGCTCTCCCCATTACTCAGGGTTTGAATAAACACATGTGGGTCTTGCAATGTAATTTCGCCGATCTGCAAGGTTTGCGACATCAAAGGCAACACATCGACAGAGAGGCGGGCTTGAGATAAGCGCATCAACTCGGGTTCATCAAAGCCGGGGCGATTTTTTATCGCGACATCCTCGATTGAAAAACCCAAACTTGGCCAAAACTGCCAAGCAATGTCGCCACCGATCACCATGTCATAGCCTGTCTGTTTTTTAACTTGCTCGACCAACAATGGCTTAAACTGGTTAGGATTAATGGTGGCGAGCAAAGCGGCGATGCCACCCATGACGACCACCACCAAAACAGCGAGAGTAAGGGCGATTTTTTTTATCATTGCAAGATGCTCCTTGTGCGTAACAGGCGATACCACTTACGAGAGATACCCGCATTATCGACCATGATTTCGCGATCGGGTTCCACGTTAACAAAAAAATGCGCCCGTAGGCGCATTGCAATCGTTAAACCTTGTCTTGGCTAATGCGAGAGGCAACTGCCCCTTGCTGATTTTTATACTTTGCGTTGTCGCGTTTGTTATACGGCTTATCAGCCGCGCCCGACATAGGCTCAAAACTCAACGCACCAATCGGCATACCGGGTCGTAGCGCCAAGGGCAAACGACCATTGTTATAAAACTCCAGCACAATACGGCCCGACCAGCCCGGGTCAATCCGGTGCGCAGTCACATGCACCATCAGCCCCAAACGTGCCAACGACGAGCGGCCATCAAGCCAGCCGACGATATCGTCAGGCAGGGTCACCGCTTCATGCGTGACAGCAAGCGCGAGCTGGCCTGGATGAAGATAAAAAGCCTCACCATCAGCAATCTCAATTTCATCACTCATCACACGTTCAAGCTGGGCATTGACCTCTTCTTTCGGGCCAGACAGATCGATAAATGCTGCGCCGTGGTCATTAAACACCCGGAATTGATTGCCCAACGTCACATCCGCCGTCACACCAGAAATCGACGCCTCTGCCGGACGTGGCTCAATTTTGATGCGGCCATCATCAAGGTGTTCTTTGATATGCCTGTCGCATAGTCGCATCGGATAGTCCTCACGGTTAATAGATGGAGCGATACATTCACGCACCGCATTCATTTAGCTTGTTGTCCACTGCATAAAAAGCAGCGAGATTGAGGTCAGTGAAACCATCATACCCAAATCAGGCTTTCAGTAATCGCGCGATATGCGCTTTTAACACATCAATCGCAATGCGGTTTTTACCCCCGCGTGGCACGATAATATCGGCATATTGCTTTGACGGCTCAATAAACTGCATAAACATAGGGCGGACCGTCTTCTGATATTGTTCCATCACGGAGTCCATCGTGCGCCCACGTTCAGCCACATCACGTTTCATGCGGCGCAACAAACAAATATCAAGGGGAGTATCCATAAAGACGCTGGCATGGATAAGATTGCGCAGGCGTGGATCGGTTAGCAACAGGATCCCTTCCAAAATGATCACCTTTTTGGGTGTCATGGTGGTGGTGTCATCCATGCGGGTATGCTCTGAGTAGCTGTACACAGGCACATCGACAGACTGACCTGCCGCGAGGCTTTCTAGGTGCTCGCAAAGCAAGTCATGGTCTAGCGCTTGTGGATGGTCATAGTTGGTTTGTACGCGCTCTTCCATGCTGAGATGGCTTTGATCTCGGTAATATCTATCTTCCGTGATCACGCCGATTTGATGATCGCCGACTTTTTCCTTTAATTCCTTATAAATGGTGCTAGCGATCAGGCTTTTACCGGAAGCAGAGGCACCTGCTATGCCGATAATAACGCATTGGTGGTTGTTGTCACTCATAATATGAATACCCAGAGGAAGCTTGGCGGAATCTACATAAACCGCCTGATTATAGGGAGTTGAAGCCGCTGGCGCCAGAGAAAATCACGCTTCCCTGACTGACCCGCTGCTTTAAGCCTGCGATAGCTGCACGTTGCTCAATCAGGGCGACACCGTTTGTACGCTTATTTGTTCAGGGCGCGTTTCCCCTTGCCAATAAAGCTGACTGGCGACGGTGGCGGCCATTTGGCGATAGACAGCAGCATGCTCGCTGTCAGGACGCGCCACCATACTCGGTGTGCCTGCGTCTATGTCCTCACGAATCGCGACATGAAGCGGCACTTGAGCTAACACTGGCACGCCTTGCTCACGAGCCATTTTCGCTGCACCACCAGTACCAAAAATCGCTTCATGATGACCGCATTGTGAGCAAATATGGTAGCTCATGTTTTCAATTACCCCGAGAACCGGCACCTGTACTTTCTCAAACATCGCCACGCCTTTAATCGCATCAGCCAGTGCGAGATCTTGTGGCGTGGTAACCACCATCGCTCCCGTCACCGGAAACTGCTGCGCCAAGCTAAGCTGAATGTCACCGGTGCCTGGTGGCATATCAACTACCAAATAATCAAGTTCGGGCCAGCGGGTTTCATTGATCAATTGAGCAAAGGCTTTCGAGGCCATTGGCCCACGCCACACAGTGGCATTATCAGCGGGCACCAGGTAACCAATTGAATTAGAGGCAATGCCATGACGCATCACAGGCTCCATCAATTTGCCATCATGGGTTTGCGGCTCGCTGTCTTTAGCGCCGAGCATAATCGGGAGCGATGGGCCATACACATCCGCATCGACAATGCCCACCGATGCCCCTTCCGCCTGCAGTGCCAGTGCCAAATTGACCGCCGTCGTCGATTTACCCACACCGCCTTTGGCCGAGCTCACCACTAACAGGTTTTTCACCCCTTTGACGGGCGACTTATCACCACTTTTTAACGGCGCCACTCTCTGTGTCAGTTGAAACTGCTGCGCCAATGTCGTCGACTGGGCATTCAGCCAGTCATTGAGCGCCTGCATCACTGACGCCGCTGCAAATGGAAACGTCACTTTAAAGCCGTGTTCAGTCACGCTCACCCAATGTGGTTGGCTTGCCCACTGCTCCACCAAACGCGGATGTGAAAACTGATTCAATAGACTCACTGCTTCATCCACATTGGTCAGCGGGGCGGCCGTGTCTTTTTTTTGTTTTTGTGCTTTTTTCTTTTTAGAGCCAAACAACATGCATCACCATCCCATTGATTAAAATATATTAGGCCGGATAGCTAACGTTTAACGGATAAACAGCCTCACTCACGGCCTGCACTAGGCAAGGCATATCGTATCAGGTAAGATTTCCGCAATCATTCCATTCATATCATAAGAGCGAACAAACAAGATTATGGCTGCAAACCCACGGAAAATTCTGGTGACCTGTGCGCTGCCTTATGCGAACGGCTCAATCCATTTGGGCCACATGCTCGAGCATATTCAAGCAGATGTATGGGTGCGCTATCAGCGCCTACGTGGCAACACGACTCACTTTATTTGTGCCGACGATGCCCACGGCACCCCCATTATGTTGAAAGCACAGCAAATGGGTGTCGAGCCAGAAGCCATGATCGCTGGCGTGCAACAAGAGCACCAAGCCGACTTTGATGGCTTTGATATCAGCTTCGATAACTATCACAGCACCCACAGTGATGAAAACCGTGAGCTCGCCTCGTTTATTTATACTCAGCTCCGCGATAAAGGTTACATCACCAGCCGTACGATCTCTCAGCTGTTTGATCCGGAAAAAGAAATGTTCTTGCCGGATCGCTTTGTCAAAGGCGAGTGTCCAAAATGTCACGCCGACGATCAGTACGGTGACAACTGTGACAACTGTGGTGAGACCTATACCCCAGCAGAGCTGATTAACCCACGCTCAGCGGTGAGTGGCGCCACGCCCGTAATGCGTGACTCTGAGCACTTCTTCTTCGATTTGCCGCAATTTGAGCAAATGCTGAATGAGTGGACAAAGTCCGGCTCACTGCAAAGTGAAATTGCCAACAAAATGAATGAGTGGTTCGAAACCGGCCTTCAGCAGTGGGATATCTCACGTGATGCCCCTTACTTTGGTTTCGAAATTCCTGATCAACCCGGCAAGTTTTTCTACGTTTGGCTTGATGCGCCGATTGGCTATATGGGGTCATTTAAAAACTACTGTGACAAACGCGGCGACATCGACTTCGACGAGTATTGGAAAGCCAACAGCGACACCGAGCTATATCACTTTATCGGCAAAGACATTGTTTATTTCCATAGTCTGTTCTGGCCAGCCATGCTCGACGGTGCCGGTTTCCGCAAGCCAAATAACGTCTTCGTGCACGGTTATGTCACCGTCAATGGCGCGAAAATGTCCAAGTCGAAAGGGACATTCATTAAAGCGAGCACTTACTTAAAACACCTTGATCCCGAATGCTTACGCTATTACTACGCCGCCAAGCTCAACAGCCGTATTGATGATCTCGATTTAAGCTTGGATGACTTTATCCAGCGTGTGAATACCGACATTGTCAACAAAGTGGTCAACTTGGCCTCTCGCAACGCGGGTTTTATCAGCAAACGCTTTGACGGCCAGCTGTCGCCCGTTTGCTCTGAGCCTGAGCTTTATCAAACCTTTATCGATAAAGCCGAGCACATAGGGGAACTCTACGAGGCACGCGAGTTTAACCGAGCGATCCGTGAGATCATTGCGCTTGCCGATAAAGCGAACCAATACGTCGACGAGAAAGCCCCTTGGGTCATCGCCAAAGAAGACGGTAAAGACGCCGAACTGCAAGCGATTTGCTCGGTGGGTATTAACTTGTTCCGAGTGCTGATGACCTACCTAAAACCTGTGATGCCAAAACTGGCCGAGCGTGCGGAAGGCTTTTTAAACGACACCTTAACGTGGGAGAGCATTGCGACCCCGCTGACTGGCCATCAAATCACCAAGTTCAAGGCGCTATTTAACCGAATTGATCCAAAAGCGGTCGATGCCATGATTGCTGACAGCAAAGAAGATGTCGCGACTGAAGAGGCGGCGAAAGCAAGCGCGCAAGGGCCACTTGCCGATGAACCACTCGCGGATGAAATCGAATTTGGTGATTTTGCTAAAGTCGATCTTCGTGTCGCTAAAATCCTTGAGTGTGAAGCCGTGCCAAAAGCGGATAAACTGCTCAAATTCAAGCTCGATATTGGCGGTGAAACACGTCAGGTTTTCTCTGGGATCAAATCGGCCTACAAGCCGGAAGACCTGGTGGGCAAGCACACCGTGATGGTCGCCAATTTAAAACCAAGAAAGATGAAGTTTGGCATGTCAGAAGGCATGATTTTAGCGGCCGGCCCTGGCGGGAAAGAGATTTGGATCCTAGAGCCTCATGAAGGGGCTCAGCCAGGTATGCGGGTCATGTAACCTCCCTGCCTCGTCAATTTGCACAAGCAGAGAATAAAGAGCCCAGTCGGGCTCTTTTTTTGTCCAATGGGTGCCATCCATCGATTCTCCCCTGCACTACGAGTGAGCAATCACGCCCAAGTAAGGTGCGCAGTAAGAGCACATCCACGCGCCAGTCATTGCGCTACAAGGCGTGATTAACCTCTCAATTTTGGCATGCTTCATGCTCTGCTCTGTATACGCGGAAGCCATAGCAAGGAGAGCATATGGGATGGTTAGTGATGATAGGAATACTGGCGCTCACGATTGCTAGCGTGGTGGCGGTCATCGTGTATCGTCAACGACCGGATTGGCGATTGCATCAACTGCATGAGTTACGGGCTTTGCTCCAGCACGCAGGTTACCTCGCCACCCAACCGCGCGTCGATCCGTATGACTATCAACGATTGCTGGATCAAACGCGTCAATTACACCACTTGGCACCCCATGCGCAAAAGCCAATGTATCGGCTTTTTTTCCATCACCTTCACGCCTTGCCACAATATGATGATGTGACCCAGGCCAAGATGAAAAACCGCGCCTTGCAGCACCTAGCGTACTTGGTGGATGAAGCCATCCCGCCGGTGTTAATTGCCTGTGGTGATGACCACACGCTCTCGTCTTACCAACAAATTTGGTATGCCGTGCTAGAGCTACTTCAAGCTCGCCAACGCTTTTCCTACGCGTCAATACAACTGGAGAACGCAACGCCCAATGCGCACCAGTCCCTAAGCTTACAACAACAAATACTCACCAAGCGCTTAGCACAACTGCGCGACCTTGAATTGGGCGATGCATTCACCGATAAGATAGATCAGGTTATCTCACAGCTTGATGATGTACACACCTTGTCACTCAATCGCCGCCTGGCGCTGGCGCAGCAAGTTAACGCCGTGATGCTGGATGCACTCGACACCTTTCTGGCTACACTGCTCGCCCGCTTTCCTACACCAGAAGATGATATCTTCAATACGCTGTCACCAATCAATGATCCACACCATCAAGGATTCAACCATACACAGCAATAAAAAAGCCGGCGCAAGGCCGGCTTAATAGCAACACGATGACACTTACCCAATATGAGTCTGTCCACCCATGTATGGACGCAATACCTCAGGGATTTCAATACGGCCATCTGCTTGTTGGTAGTTTTCCAAAATAGCTACCAAGGTACGGCCCACCGCCAAGCCTGAACCATTCAAGGTATGCAACAGCTCAGGCTTTTTCTCACCTTTACGGCGGAAACGCGCCTGCATACGGCGAGCTTGGAAATCCATGGTGTTTGAGCACGATGAAATCTCACGATAGGTGTTTTGTGCTGGCAACCAGACTTCTAGGTCATAGGTTTTCGCCGCACCAAAACCCATGTCGCCTGTGCAGAGCAACACTTTGCGGTATGGCAAATTGAGCAGTTGTAACACCTTTTCTGCATCGGCAGTCAAAGATTCAAGTGCTTCCATCGACTCTTCTGGCTTAACCACCTTCACCAACTCAACTTTGTCGAATTGGTGCATACGGATAAGACCGCGCGTATCGCGACCATACGAGCCAGCTTCTGAACGGAAACACGGTGTGTGTGCCGTCATACACAGCGGCAAATCGGCTTCATCGATGATCTCATCACGTACCATGTTCGTCAGCGGCACTTCCGCGGTTGGGATCAACGACATGCCCACCCCTTCTTCCGTCGCCGGCTGGGTGTGGAACAAGTCTTCACCAAATTTCGGCAGCTGACCGGTGCCATACAAGCTGTCCGCATTGACCAAGTAAGGCACATACATCTCAGTATAACCGTGCTCATTGGTGTGCAAGTCGAGCATAAATTGCGTGAGCGCACGGTGCATACGCGCCATTTGCCCTTTCATCACGATAAAACGAGAGCCAGATAGCTTCACTGCACTGGCAAAATCAAGGCCACCGGTGAGTTCACCGAGGTCGACGTGATCTTTAATCTCGAACTCAAATTGACGGGGCTCGCCCCAGCGTGAGATTTCCTGGTTCTCAGATTCATCTTTACCGCTTGGTACGTCGGCCGCAGGTAGATTGGGCACGCTCATGACCACGTCATTCACTTTTTGCTGGAGTGCCGCGAGCTCCGTTTTCGCCGCATCCAATTCATCACCAAGGTTTGATACTTCTTCTAGCAATGGTGCAATGTCTTCACCCTTTGCTTTAGCCTGGCCAATGGACTTCGATCGGGAATTACGCTCAGCTTGCAGTTGTTCGGTGCGAATTTGCAGCGCCTTACGTTGTTCCTCGAGTTCACGCATAGCGTCAACATCAAGCGTAAAGCCACGACGAGCGAGTTGTTGAGCGGTTTCTTCCAGCTCAGTTCGAAGTAATTTGGAATCCAGCATGCTAATCCTGTGCTTTCGGGTTATTGACTGTAAATTGACGAAGTTAAACCTTACCCAAAAAGGGTAAATTTGCCTAGCGCTTTTGCGGGCTTTTTGCATCTTGCTCAGCGAGAAAGGCCAGCTTTTCGGCGATTTTAATTTCTAGCCCACGATTGACGGGCTGATAGTAACGCGCCTCGCCAAGCTCTGGGGGCAGATAGCGCTCGCCCGCCGCATACGCATTGGGTTCATCGTGGGCATAGCGATAGCCATCACCGTGTCCCATTTGCTCCATCAATGCTGTTGGCGCATTACGAAGGTGCATGGGAACGGGCGCGTTGGCGGTGTCTTTCGCGTCACGCAAGGCTTGTTTCCACGCGGTATACACCGCGTTGCTTTTCGGGGCGCTGGCCAAATACACCGCGGCTTGTGCAATGGCGCGCTCACCCTCCGAAGGCCCGACGCGGGTAAAGCAATCCCATGCGTTCAGTGCCACCTGCATCGCGCGCGGATCGGCATTACCGACATCCTCAGAGGCTATCGCTAACAAACGTCTTGCCACGTAAAGCGGATCACCTCCCGCGCTCACAATGCGTGCATACCAATACAGCGCGGCATCGGGACATGAACCACGCACTGATTTGTGAAATGCAGAGATCAAGTCATACCACGCATCCCCCTGCTTATCGAACTGTGCCACTTTTTCACCGGCCACGTCTTTAAGCATCGGCATCGTGATTTGGCCATCGGCCATGTCTGCCAACATTTCCAGTAGGTTTAACGCCATACGTGCATCACCACTGCACGCTGCCGTTAACGCCCTTTTAACGCCATCATCAAAGACCAGGGACTGCTCACCGAGCCCACGTTGTGAGTCGGCAAGTGCTTGATCAATCACCGCTTCCAAATCGCTCTCGTCAAGGCTGGTTAAACGATACACACGGGCACGCGATAGCAACGCGTTATTAAGCTCAAACGAGGGGTTTTCCGTAGTGGCACCAATAAACGTGACCGTTCCCGCTTCCACATGGGGCAAAAACGCATCCTGCTGACTTTTATTAAAGCGGTGCACTTCATCCACAAACAGAACGGTACGAATACCAGCTTGCTTGTTTTGCTCTGCGCGTCCAATCGCCTCTCGGATCTCCTTGACGCCAGAGGTCACAGCCGAGATTTGTTCCAGCTCTGCGTTGGCTTGGCGCGCGGCAATATCGGCGAGCGTGGTTTTACCGGTCCCCGGAGGCCCCCAGAAAATCATCGAATGGAGGGATCCAGACTCAATCGCCCGGCGAAGCGGTTTACCCTCGGCGAGAAGATGACGCTGACCGATGTACTGGTCAAGCGTGAGTGGCCGCATACGTGCGGCCAGTGGGCGGAAATCGTCTGCAAAATCAAGCGGTAAGGTCGACACAGTCACCTCCGAGGCAATTATCTTGGTTGGCGCTGATCGTCGATCATCACTGAGTCGGGCGGCGTAAACGAAAACACGTCCGACGCCGGTGCTTGTCGGCTAAATTGGCTCAGCGTGAACTGGCTTTGTTGCCCATCTTGCTCAACCACAGTAAAGCCGGTCAAGGTACCATCCGGCTTCACGGTGACTTCAAATTCGCCAATCGTGCCTGTGGTTTTTGGCGTTAAGGTAAAGGTGTCAGCCTCTTGGGTGATTTGATAAGCCTGCCAATCACTTGGCTGATTGCGTGTCAGTAGGACAAACGGCGTTTGTGCCGTAGCATCCTCCAACCACATCGCCGTCACTTGCTCAACAAATGGGCTGTAGTACCAGAGCGTCTCGCCATCGGAAATCATGATGGTTTCGTCTGGTGAGGTCGTGGTCCAGTTAAACAAGTTTGGCCGCTGAATCGCCAACCGCCCTTTTGCTTGATGAATCACCTCTCCTTCTGGGCTTTGCACTGTTTGGGAAAACTGCGCACTAAAGGCGTCAACCTGACTCAAGCGATCCATCAGGTGTTGTTGTGCCTGCGTTTTCGCCTGCACCGACAATGCAAAAAGTAGAGACAGCACCACCATTAGGTGGCGGATAGCAGAGAATCGAGTCATGAAACCTTCCATTCGATCAATCTTTGGGTGGCGGTGGCGCGATGACTTCGCGATTACCATTATGGCCTGGTGAGCTTACGACACCATGTGCTTCCAGTTGTTCCACAATACGCGCCGCACGGTTGTAGCCAATTTTAAACCGGCGCTGCACACCAGAGACAGAGCCTCGGCGGCTCTCGGTGACAAATTCAACCACTTGGTCGAAAAGCTGGTCCAACTCTTCCCCATCTCCGCCTGAGGGTGCTTCACCCGGCAACAAGCTATCAGAGCCTTGATCCCCTTTGGTTATTTCGTCTAGATACTGTGGCTTACCACGTGCTTTCCAGTTATTCACCACACGGTGAACCTCTTCATCACTGACAAAAGCGCCATGTACACGGATGGGGTGGTTGGAGCCATTGGGCATAAAGAGCATATCACCCATCCCCAGTAACGACTCTGCGCCGCCTTGGTCGAGGATAGTGCGTGAATCTGTCTTAGTAGACACCGTAAACGCCATCCGCGTTGGAATGTTGGCTTTGATTAAGCCTGTAATCACATCAACGGACGGACGCTGAGTGGCAAGCACAAGGTGAATCCCCGCTGCCCGCGCTTTTTGTGCTAGTCGCGCAATCAGTTCTTCCACTTTTTTGCCCACGACCATCATCAAATCGGAAAACTCATCCACGACCACCACGATATACGGTAATTTCTCGAGTTTAGGCGCCGATTCGTCCATCGAATCACCCGGTTTCCAGAGCGGATCGGGGATAGGGTTATTGGCAGCTTCAGCCGCCTTCACTTTTTCGTTAAAGCCTTTTAGATTTCGCACCCCAAGCGCCGACATCAGCTTGTAACGACGCTCCATCTCACCAACACACCAACGCAGGGCATTGCCAGCGTCTTTCATGTCGGTCACGACCTCTGTTAACAGGTGTGGGATCCCCTCGTATACCGATAGCTCGAGCATTTTAGGGTCAATCATGATAAAGCGCACGTCTTCGGGTGAGGCTTTATACAACATGCTCACCAGCATGACGTTCACGCCCACCGACTTACCCGAGCCTGTGGTACCGGCCACCAGCATATGTGGTGCCTTCCCCAAATCAGTGATAATCGCTTCACCCGCGATATCATTCCCCAGCACCACCGAAATAGGCGAGTGGCTATTCTTAAAACGTTCGCTTCCAATCACTTCGGACATAAACACCGTCTCCCGGTGCTCATTGGGAAGCTCAAGGCCAATGTAGGGTTTCCCTGGGATCACTTCGACCACACGCACTGCCGTGGTCGACAAAGCACGCGCCAAGTCTTTGGATAGGCCAGAAATGCGCGAGACTTTCACCCCAGGGGCCAAGTCGAGCTCAAAACGGGTGATCACTGGACCTGGGTACACGCCAACCACTCGCGCCTGGACTTTAAAATCTTCTAACCGTGCTTCAACTAAGCGGGCAATCTTCTCAAGCTCTTCACGTGTCGCCTGCTCTGCAGTATGGCGAGCGGGATCGAGTAGATCGAGGGTCGGGAAAGGTTCTGTCGGCGTAGGTAAATCCGGCTCATCTTTTACCAGGAAAGGATGGTCGAGCCCCGCCGCCTGCTGTTGAGCCTTTTGCGCTTGGCGAATGGTTTCTTGGAAGGGATCATCATCCTCATCCGCGCCATTACTCGCTTGTTCTGCACGCTCAAGCTCGGACAGTCCATCTTGATTGCCATAGGTTGTGTCGGCGTGGCGAGACGATGAGGCTGAAGGCGCTTCATCCGCTTGCGAGTGGTCACTCATTTGCTCCGCTGATGCGCTGATCGCCTCTGTGTCCTCTACCTCAACATCCGATGACGAGAAAGATGGCACTTCGTGCTCGATCGGGATATCCCACTGCCCTAGCGTCGGTTCACTAGGTTGATCGCTCTCATGGGCCACGGATGCCGCATCGTCTGCGGATGAATAATCGGTCGCTGGTACATCGGTTGCGGAACGCGCTTGTCCACCAAAAATAATAGGCGACGCAGCCTGGTTCTGTGTGTGCTCATCATTGGTGGTACGCTCCGCCTTATCCGGCGCTGACGGCGTCAGGCGACGTAAATCACTGAGCTCCATGGGTTCAGATGCATTGGCTGCGGTACTCTGTGTCTCGGTGTCTGGCACGCCTAACTCGGTCGGCGCGTCACCACGAATCCGATTCACCGCCCACGTCACACCGTTGAGCGTCATCGCGCCAAGATGGTCAACAATGGTTAACCAAGAAATACCGGTAAAAAGGGTAAAGCCAGCCGCCCAACCAAACAGCATCACCAAGGTCGTGCCTAATACGTTAAATAGCGGCAGCGCCAAACTGTTGGTGACATCTCCCATCACGCCACCAGAGGAAAAATGCCAAAAGTCGTCAAAATTCAAATCGGCCAACGAGCAGCTGGTTAAAAACAGGATGAACAGTCCTAATATGCGCGCACCGATAATAGTGTAATTAATCGGTTCATCGTCGCTGCGGCGACGCAAGAACACCCACCCCCCGAGGATCGCCGCTGGTGGCAGCGGATACGCTAAGATGCCAAACGAAAAGAAGAGACTGTCGGCGAGCCATGCGCCCATGGCACCCGCCGCATTGTGCACATCACCATGCCAGGCAGTTTGCGACCAGGATGGGTCGGCCGGATTAAAAGACAATAGGGCCACCATGGTGAACACGGCTGCCGCGAGTACCAGAATAAACCCACACTCTTTTAATCGCTGAACGCCATCTAAACGCGCTTTAGCACGAGCCGCTTTGGGCTCCCGACGTAAAGAAAACTCCATCATCACCTGTTTAATACCGTTCTTGAACCGCATTCCTCATCCTACTTTGAGGCTTGCTCATGTTGCCCTGACTTTATCACATTCATGCCGTGAGGGCAGGCATGATGCATGTTTACGCCAAATCTTTACCGAGATATCACACAATCTTATGCTATCCGCACAAAAAATAAGCCGAGCATGACGCTCGGCTTCAGTCTCGATAGGTGGTGCATCGCACCCCTTTTCATCACCTGGCTAACGGGTATGGATAACCAGATGATTGCTCTGTTTAACCTCTTCCATCACCACATACGTACGGGTGTCATTCACGCCGGGCAAACGCAGCAAAGTTTCACCCAATAACTTGCGATAAGCCGACATATCCGCTACTCGTGTTTTAAGCAGGTAGTCAAAATCCCCTGACACCAACGAGCACTCTTGAATGTCCTCAAGCGTTTGCACCGCTTTGTTAAATTGCTCGAACACATCAGGCGCGCCGCGGTTGAGTGTGATTTCGACAAACACCAACAGTGATGCATCCAAATACTGGGGGTTAAGCAGTGCCGTATAGCCAAGGATATAACCTTGACGCTCAAGACGTCGTACACGTTCTAGACAGGGGGTAGGAGAAAGACCAACACGTTTTGATAACTCAACGTTAGAGACTCGCCCATCCTTTTGGAGCTCGTTCAGGATGTTGCGGTCAATGCGGTCCAATTCCTTGGAGGGCTTTTTTTTGGTATCTACCATTTTTTATTCCACCTTGTTACTTCCTTGCAAAAAGATATACCAAATTAAATAACATCTAAATGATCTTTAGCATCAAATGCTGGTTTGTTGCCTTTATACTAGCCTGAAAATTGACAATATCAATAACAAGCCAGCCGATAACACTGAATAAACAAGAGGTGACAGCATGATCATTGGCGTTCCAAAAGAAATCAAAAACCATGAGTACCGTGTTGGTATGGTGCCAGCGAGTGTTCGCGAGCTTATTTCTCACGGCCACTCTGTCTACATTGAGACCAACGCAGGTAACGGTATTGGTTTCTCTGACGACGACTATAAAGCCGCCGGCGCGTCTATCCTTCCTACTGCTGCTGACGTCTTTGCCAAAGCAGAGATGATCGTCAAAGTGAAAGAGCCACAAGCCGTTGAGCGTGCGATGCTCCGCGAAGGACAGATTTTGTTCACCTATTTGCATCTTGCACCAGATTTTCCGCAAACAGAAGACTTAATTAAAAGTAAAGCCATCTATATTGCCTACGAAACGGTAACAGATTCTAAAGGTCGATTGCCACTCCTTGCGCCCATGTCTGAGGTCGCCGGCCGCATGTCTATTCAAGCAGGTGCACAAGCGCTAGAAAAATCACACGGCGGTTCGGGCATGCTGCTCAGCGGTGTACCCGGCGTTGAGCCGGCGAAAATCGTGGTACTAGGCGGTGGTGTTGTCGGCTCGAACGCCGCTCGTATGGCCGTTGGTCTGCGTGCTGACGTCACGATTCTCGACAAAAATGTCGATACCTTACGTCGCCTCGATGAAGAGTTCCAAGGGCGTGCCAAAGTGGTCTACTCCACAGAAGAAACCCTTGAACAACACGTATTGAACGCCGATCTGGTTGTCGGTGCCGTGCTGATCCCAGGTGCTGCTGCACCCAAGCTGGTTAACGAAGATCACATTAAGCGTATGAAGCCAGGCGCCGCCGTGGTGGACGTCGCTATCGACCAAGGTGGCTGTTTCGCAACATCACATGCGACAACCCATGCAGATCCCACCTATATCGTGGATGATGTCGTTCATTACTGTGTTGCCAATATGCCTGGCGCGGTAGCACGTACTTCTACTGTCGCTCTGAACAACGCCACACTGCCTTATATCGTTAAGCTGGCGAATAAAGGCTATCGTGATGCCTTGGTCGAAGATGCGCATCTACGTAATGGTCTGAATGTCATTGGCGGTCAAGTGACCATCAAAGAAGTCGCAGAAGGTTTTGATTTACCTTATGTTGACGCAATGGACGCACTGAAGTCGGCACATTAATCGGCCACGCCAATCATAGAAATCGAGGGCACCATCACGGTGCCCTTTCTTTACCTTTCTAATTTACCTACAATCAGTCCATTCAAAAACGAACCTCTTTCCTGCTCGGAGACGTGAATGAGTAACATTAAGCATGCGAACCTATTGATCCTGGGTTCAGGCCCGGCTGGCTATACGGCCGCTGTTTACGCCGCGCGCGCTAACTTAAACCCTGTGATGGTGACCGGAATGCAACAAGGTGGCCAGCTGACCACCACCACCGACGTTGAAAACTGGCCTGGCGATCCTGAGGGACTGACAGGACCGGCATTGATGGATCGCATGAAAGCCCATGCGGAAAAATTCGAGACTGAGATTATCTTTGATCACATCAATGACGTGGACTTATCCTCACGCCCGTTCCGCTTAAAAGGTGATAACGGTGAGTTCACCTGTGATGCGTTGGTTATTTCTACCGGTGCCTCTGCGCAATATCTTGGCCTTCCATCTGAAGAGGCATTTAAAGGGCGGGGCGTCTCAGCCTGTGCGACCTGTGATGGCTTTTTCTATCGCAACCAGAAAGTCGCGGTGATCGGTGGTGGTAACACGGCGGTCGAAGAGGCCTTGTACTTGTCGAATATTGCCTCAGAAGTGCATGTTGTTCACCGTCGCGAGACCTTCCGAGCCGAGAAAATCCTCGTTGACCGCATGATGGATAAAGTCAACAACGGCAATATTGTCCTTCATACTAATCGCGTGTTGGATGAAGTTTTAGGCGATGAAATGGGCGTGACCCAAGCACGCTTGAAAGACACCCAAAGTGATGAAACCGAAACACTGGATGTGATGGGTGTGTTTGTTGCTATCGGCCATAAACCCAATACCGATATTTTTGCGGGTCAATTAGAGATGGAAAATGGCTACATCAAGGTTGAGTCGGGCCTTAATGGCAACGCCACTCAAACCAGCGTTGAAGGTGTCTTTGCTGCTGGTGATGTGATGGATCATGTTTACCGTCAAGCGATCACCTCTGCAGGCACCGGTTGTATGGCCGCATTAGATGCCGAGCGCTATCTCGACGCTCTGGCAAATAATCAGTAAGCCCACGCTCTCATGCAGGCTGCCGTTCGGTGGCCTGCCCAGCCTATTTGTAGGCTCTCATAAAACAATAAGACGATATGGATAAATCTAAACAGCGGGCGCTAACCCAATGGCTCAAGTCGCAGAGCACGTTAGCCAAACCCTGGTTAGTTGCGACGATTAGTATTGCACTCCTCTCCGGTGTGCTTTTGATTGCCCAGGCAGCACTTCTTGCCCACCTGCTGCACCAGTTGATTATTGAACAAACGGATAAATTTGCCCTACTCCCAAGCTTTTTTGCCCTGGCTGTTGTCGTGATAGTGCGTGCGCTATGCAGTTGGGCGAAAGAGCAAACGGGTTACCGCTGTGGTGAAGCGATTCGCCAACATATTCGTCATTTAATCCTGAATCGTCTCGAGGCGTTGGGGCCGGTGAGTATCCAAGGGCGCCCAGCAGGCAGTTGGGCGAGTCTGATTTTAGAGCAAGTGGAAGAGTTACAAGACTTTTTTGCCCGTTATTTACCACAAATGGCCATCGCCGTCCTGATCCCGTTGGTGATCTTAGTCGCCGTTTTCCCAATCAACTGGGCCTCAGGATTGATCTTTTTAGTGACCGCACCGTTGGTCCCCTTTTTTATGGCCTTAGTTGGCATTAAAGCCGCTGATGCCAACCGAAAGAACTTTAAGGCACTGCAACGTTTATCCGGTTACTTCTACGACCGATTACGTGGACTGCCCACACTCAAGCTGTTTAACCGCGTCGAAGCGGAGGCCGAACAGCTTCACCTCGCGTCACACACGTTTCGTCAACGCACCATGGAAGTGCTGCGCCTCGCCTTTTTATCATCGGCCGTGCTGGAATTTTTCACCGCTATTTCCATCGCTGTTGTCGCCGTCTATTTCGGCTTTAGCTTTATTGGTGAGCTCGACTTTGGTCACTATGGCGCCTCCATCTCGCTGTTTACCGGTTTATTTGTTTTAGTGCTCGCCCCCGAGTTTTATCAGCCGTTGCGCGATCTCGGCACCTTTTATCACGCCAAGGCGCAAGCGATTGGGGCGGCTGAGTCGATCGTTGAATTCCTGGACGCTCAGCCAGATACCGGCACTCAAGGTGAGACCACGCCTGATTTATCCACCGTCGCTATTATCGCGCACGACCTGGAGGTACTCAGTCCCGACGGCCACGTATTGGCTGGGCCCATGCGTTTTTCCGTTCAGCCAGGCGAGCAGATTGCGCTCATTGGCGTCAGTGGCGCAGGCAAATCCAGCCTCCTTAACGCCCTGCTTGGTTTTCTGCCCTACCGTGGTAGCCTCACCATTAATGGCTGCGAACGCCGTGATCTCTCCATCAGCCACTGGCGCCAATCGATCAGTTGGGTCGGGCAGAATCCGCAACTTTTCCACGGCAGTATCCGCGACAATATTGCTCTGGCCAACCCTGAGGCAACGCCAGATATGATTAATCAGGTGATGACGCAAGCGTACGTGGATGAATTTGTGATGCGATTGACCGACGGCTTAGCCCACTCTGTCGGTGACCGAAATGGGGGGTTATCGGTGGGTCAAGCACAGCGCATTGCCGTCGCGCGAGCGCTATTACAAGATGGCGCCCTCTGGGTACTGGATGAACCGACTGCAAGCCTAGACGCACATAGCGAAAATCGCGTGCTAGAAACCTTGAGTGCAGCAACACAAGATAAAACCTGTATACAGGTATCGCACCGTTTGGACTCACTCGCCAACAGTGACCAAGTCTGGGTAATGATGGATGGGAAACTCGTGCAACAAGGCCCATATCACAGTCTGGCTGACTCGGGCCCGCTGGCAGAGATGCTGGCTTCCGCCGATAGGAGAAACCTCGATGCGTGAACTACTGCCCTATCTTCGCCTTTATAAGCGCCACTGGTTTGGTTTGAGTTTAGGCATGGTACTGGCGTTTGCCACACTATTTGCTGCTATTGGCCTACTCACCCTCTCCGGCTGGTTTATTGCCGCTGCGGCTGTTGCAGGCCTAGCGGGTATCGCTACCTTTAATTACATGCTCCCTGCCGCGGGTGTGCGTGGCTTCTCTATTGGCCGTACCTTTGGTCGTTGGGCCGAACGTGTGGTTAGCCACAATGCCACCTTCAAACTATTGGCAGATTTGCGCGTGTCATTTTTTCGCAAACTCGCCCCGTTAGTCCCTGATCAAGGGCTGAATATGCGTGATGCCGATTTGCTTAATCGCATGGTCGCCGATGTCGATGCCATGGATCACGTTTATCTGCGCCTAGTCAGCCCGATGATGGTCGGTATCGTCGGTATCCTGGCGGTGAGTTTCTTCCTGGGGTGGTTTGACCCAAGGCTTGGCATGGCGCTTGGACTGACCTTGCTCGCGTTACTGATTGGGCTGCCCATCCTTTTTTATCGCTTGGGTAACGATCAAGGCCGTGCTCAATTGGAGCAAAACGCAGCCACACGCATAGCACTGCTAGATTGGTTACAAGGCCACGCCGAACTGGCTTTATTTGGCGCACGTGACCGTTATCGCGCCCGCATCGATGATAGCGAGCAAGCGATGCTTCACGCACAAGCCAATATGGCGCGTATTACCGGATTGGCCAATGCCGTGCTCGTCGCGGCCACAGGGCTAACATTGGTGATGATGATTTGGCTCGCAGCAGATGGTGTCGGTGAGCGTGTGCCAGGCCCACTGATCGCGATGGTCGCCTTTACAACCATGGCCAGCTTTGAGCTGATGATGCCTATTACCGCCGCGTTCCAATATCTGGGTAAAACGCTTACCGCTGCCAAACGACTGAATGCGATCACCGAGCGAGCACCCAGTGTCCCCTTCCCTTCCCACGGACATACTGGCCCTGCCGTCGGCGATATTTGCTTTGATAGCGTCAGTTACCAATACCCAGGCGCGGCACAAGACGCGGTTTCAAATATCTCGCTCCACGTGACACCGGGACACACACTGGCACTGCTAGGAAGGACGGGATGTGGTAAGTCAACCTTATTGAGCTTGCTCACCCGCGCGTGGGATCCCATCCAAGGTCAAATCACCCTTGATGGGGTGCCTCTAACGCAATGGCAAGAAACCGCGCTGCGTGACGCCATGTCTGTGGTGACACAAAGCGTTGATTTGTTTAATGGCACACTGCGCGACAACCTTACCCTCGCTTGCCCAGATGCATCAGACGATGATCTCGCCTCTGCCCTGCACCGCGTCGGCTTAACCGGGCTGCTCGAAGGCCAAGGGCTAGACGCATGGTTGGGCGACGGCGGACGACAACTCTCTGGGGGCGAGCGCCGCCGCTTGGGGATTGCTCGTGGCCTCTTGCACCCCGCGCCGATTATGTTGCTTGATGAGCCAACGGAAGGACTGGATGTGCAAACCGAAGCAGAGATCCTATCCTTACTGCAAGACCATTGTCAGGATAAAACCGTGGTGATCATTACCCATCGATTGGTTGGCTTGGCGCATATGGACACAGTTTGTTTAATGGATGCAGGCCGCATTATTGAGCAAGGCACGCACCAAGACTTGCTGGCACGTAACGGTCGCTATGCACAACTCATGAACCGCTTGTAATAAGAGAGTGTACGATGACCCTCTTTTTACCCCCTTTAGCGCAAAATGATGTCGGCTTTCCGCCCGTGAATGAGGCGCTCTCTCACCCCGATGGCTTGCTCGCCATTGGGGGAGATCTATCACCTGCGCGGCTAATGTCGGCTTATCGCAGTGGTATTTTCCCCTGGTTTGGCGAAGATGACCCTTTATTGTGGTGGTCGCCGAGTGAACGCGCCATCCTTCAGCCCTCTGATTTTCACGCCAGTCGCAGTTTGCGTAAAGCCGCCAAAAAGTCTGCGTATACCATCACGTTCAATCGCGCATTCGAGATGGTGATCGCTACCTGCGCGACTATTCGTGGACCTGAACAGACCTGGATTACCGATGAGATGCAAGCCGCTTACTGCCAGCTTCATCAGCAAGGCGATGCCCACAGTGTGGAAGTGTGGGACGGAGCACACCTTGTCGGCGGGCTTTACGGTGTCTCTGTAGGCCGTGTGTTCTGTGGTGAATCCATGTTTTCCCACACGACCAATGCGTCAAAGTTTGCCCTTTGGCAATTTAGCCAATTCTTCGCGCAACGAGGGGGGCACTATATTGACTGTCAGATGATGACCCCACATTTAGCCTCTTTGGGCGCCAAACCCTGGACACGCGACGCGTTTATCGCCGCGCTGCACGCTCATCGCGATGACCCCATTATCCAGGGCTGCCAACCGCAGCAGATTGCAGATTGGAGACCATAATGAGTGTGGGGATCCAGGTAGGCGTCACGCCTACAGCATCTTGCCAATACTTGTCTCACCAGCAAGAGCAACTGGCCGTGGTGATGTCGGCGGATTACCACACGCCCGAGCGATATGCTGCGCTGTTAGCCGCTGGCTTTCGTCGCAGTGGTAACCTTATTTACCGGCCGCACTGCCCACAATGCCAGGCCTGCCAAGCGCTTCGGATTGATGTGGCCAAATATCAACCCTCAAAAAGCCAAAAGCGTCATCGCAGCCAGCTTAATCGCCTAGAGATTAAAGTGAGTGATGAGCTTGATGAGAACTGGTTTGCGCTCTTTCAACGGTACATCGCCACTCGCCATGCTGATGGCAATATGTACCCTGCCAAGCGCCAAGATTTTCTCGACTTTATCGGTAGTGACTGGTTATCCCCGCGCTTTATCCATTTGTATCAACGCGATCATAACCAACTCACCCTGGTTGCCATCGCCGTGACTGATGTCGTCGCCGACGGGTTAAGTGCGCTTTATACCTTTTTCGAACCAGAGCACCGCTTCTCTCTTGGACGCGTCAGTATTCAGGCACAGCTACAACTGGCAAATTCACTCCATTTACCCTGGCTCTACTTGGGCTATCAAATCGACACCTGTCCAGCGATGCGTTATAAGGCGGACTATTATCCACATCAACGCTTTATCAACCAGCAGTGGCGGGCGTTTTCCTGGCCGCTTATTCCACAATAGTGGCTATTTTTTCTAGCAAGGAGCGCCCCAACAGGGTAAAATTCGCACCCGAACTTTACAGACTTTCAGAATAGAGGCATTATCTGTCGGTCAAAAAATTGGCTACCAGAAGAGGCCTAAGAGGATTCAATGGCAAAAGAAGACGTAATTGAAATGCAAGGCACCGTACTCGATACGTTGCCTAATACTATGTTCCGCGTAGAACTAGAAAACGGTCACGTGGTGACTGCCCACATTTCAGGCAAGATGCGTAAGCACTACATCCGCATCCTGACCGGCGACAAAGTCACTGTTGAAATGACCCCTTACGATTTGTCCAAAGGTCGCATCGTTTTCCGTTCGCGTTAATCCTCCGAACGCGATCAAAAAACCCGGCAGCGATGCCGGGTTTTGCTTTTGCGTCTCAAGATGATTAAGCCGGTTCCATTTGATCACTGAATTGGAAGTCCAACCGGTTATCTTTCAATACCACACGAACCGTCCCTCCATTGACCAGACAGCCAAACAGCAGCTCATTAGCCAGTGGCTTTTTCAAGTTATCTTGGATAACGCGCCCCATCGGCCGTGCTCCCATTGCCTTGTCATAGCCTTCTTCCGCTAGCCAGCGCTTAGCCTCTGACGTCACCTCAAGCGACACGCCCTTGGCGTCCAGTTGAGCTTGTAGCTCGACAATGAACTTGTCCACCACTTGCAAGATAACTTGCTCATCCAAGTGATTAAACCAGATGATGTTGTCCAAACGGTTACGGAACTCTGGCGAGAACACCTTCTTAATTTCGGACATTGCATCATGACTGTGGTCTTGCTGAATCAGGCCAATCGACTTACGCACCGTCTCGGCCACGCCAGCATTGGTCGTCATCACCAAGATAACATTGCGGAAATCGGCTTTGCGTCCGTTGTTGTCCGTCAAAGTGCCATTATCCATCACCTGTAACAACAGGTTGAACACGTCTGGGTGTGCTTTCTCAATTTCATCAAGCAGCACTACACTGTATGGGTGCTTGATCACCGCATCGGTCAGCAACCCGCCCTGATCGTATCCCACATAGCCTGGGGGAGCACCAATCAAGCGGCTCACTGTGTGACGTTCCATGTACTCCGACATGTCAAAGCGCTGCAGCTCAATGCCCATCGCGCGGGCCAATTGTACCGTGACCTCGGTTTTACCGACCCCGGTAGGCCCGGCAAACAAGAAAGAGCCGACCGGTTTATTCTCATCGCCCAGTCCTGCGCGGCTTAACTTGATCGCTTCAGACAACGCGGTGATGGCGGTATCTTGGCCAAACACCAACATTTTCAGCTTGTCATCCAGCGACTGCAGCACGTCTTTATCTGACGAAGAAATCGACTTCTCAGGAATACGCGCCATTTTCGCAATCATACTCTCAACATCAGGGACATTGACCGTCTTCTTACGTTTGCTCGCTGGCGCCATACGACACCGCGCCCCCGCCTCATCGATCACATCGATCGCTTTGTCTGGCAAATGACGCTCATTAATGTATTTCGCCGACAGCTCCACAGCAGCACGAATGGCCTTGTTGGTATAACGCACTTCGTGGTGGGCTTCGTATTTGGGTTTCAGCCCCATCAAGATTTTAGTGGTGTCATCAATAGAGGGCTCAATCACGTCGATTTTCTGGAAACGGCGCGCCAGTGCCCGCTCTTTTTCGAAGATAGAGCCATACTCTTGGTAGGTCGTCGAGCCGATACAGCGTAACTTTCCGCTACTCAATAGCGGTTTAATTAAGTTTGCGGCATCTACCTGGCCACCACTGGCAGCACCTGCGCCAATGATAGTGTGGATCTCGTCGATAAAGAGCACCGCATGATCTTCTTTTTCGAGTTGCTTCAAGATCGATTTAAAGCGCTTCTCAAAGTCACCACGGTATTTGGTCCCGGCTAACAGAGACCCAATGTCGAGCGAATAAATCACGCAATCTTTGATCACATCTGGCACTTGCCCTTCGACAATACGCCATGCGAGCCCTTCTGCAATTGCCGTCTTACCGACCCCGGCTTCGCCAACCAACAGGGGGTTATTCTTACGACGGCGACACAGTACCTGGATGGTGCGCTCAAGTTCCTTATCACGACCGATTAACGGATCAATACCGCCAACCCGCGCGAGCTGATTAAGGTTAGTCGCGAAGTTCTCCAACCGGTCTTCACCCGGCTCCGCACCGGCCTCATCGGCGCCCATGTCACTGCTTGGCAGATCGTCGCCTTCATCTTTCGTGGTGCCATGAGAGATATAGTTGACTACGTCAAGGCGACTCACGTCGTTCTTTTTAAGCAGGTAAGCGGCGTGGGACTCTTGTTCGCTAAAGATGGCCACCAACACGTTCGCACCGCTTACTTCGCTACGACCGGATGACTGCACATGAAAAACAGCCCGCTGGAGTACTCGCTGGAAGCTTAGCGTTGGCTGCGTTTCCCGCGACTCATCGTCCGCAGGGATCAGCGGTGTGGTTTGTTCGATAAACGCATCAAGTTCTTTGCGCAGCGCCTCCAAGTCTGCACGGCACGCGACCAGCGCATCGTGCGCGGCCGCATTTTCGATTAACGCGAGAAGCAGGTGCTCCACCGTCATGAATTCGTGGCGTTTTTCACGCGCACGTGCAAACGCGCCATTCAAACTGGCTTCAAGTTCTTTGTTAAGCATAAAGGCACCTCCCTCAAAAACCGCGCTAAAGCGTGATGGAGCCGGCTAAGCTTTCTCCATCGTGCACAGTAGCGGATGGCCATGCTCTTTGGCATACATCATTACCTGTGCCACTTTCGTTTCAGCGACCTCGGCGGTAAATACGCCACAGACCGCTTTTCCTTCATAGTGCACCGTCAGCATGACTTGCGTCGCTTTGTCCACATCCATGGCAAAAAACGTCTGGAGCACATCGATAACAAACTCCATCGGAGTATAGTCATCATTATTTAGCACCACCTTGTACATTGATGGCGGTTGCAACTTGGTTTTTTCTGACGATTCGGCCTCTGCGTCAGGCAAACCCCACTGGTTCCAATTACTCATAACTCATTCAATGCATTGTTAGGGTGTCTCGGTAAATGATGTGGCGGGGCACTACTGCCATCCACGATTCCCGTCCACCTATACTTAAAGTTAAGCCACAGATTGTATTCCAGCAACCTTTTCATTGCGAACACCGTTTGCCTGAGCAATTGTTAAGCACTGTATTGTGTCATAGTGTCTGACGCCGCATTTCGTTCACTGCGCGCGACACGAACGTGTCATCGCTCACTGCATCAAAATGCATAAAAAACAAGGCAGACCGGCTAGCAAATAACGTGTGGGCGGATCGCGTCAAGCGCGACAGGTGAGAAATAGGTACACGCCTCTCTCGATTCGACAATATTCACTCCATGATCATTTTTAAGCAGGCGTACTCCTTGCGTAATGCCAGTAGCGCTCATGCCAATCCAAACACTTAAGGGCTAAAGAGCAAGTTATTAGAATAAAAAGTAATAGTTGAGCCCTGTAATAGCGCATCTATCACTGTAATAACACGCGTTTATAGCGAAAACATCCAGGGTAAAATCTAAAAAACTATGCAATTAAGATGTCTGTTGTTGAATGAATAATTGCCACTTCCTCACACTTTTTCGATTCGATATTACATTACTGTTATAAGTTATACCCCACACTTGACTGCCTAAAAGTATCTACTAAAGTGAAACATGTGGTAGGTAAACTAACCATGTCACTTCTATTCAATCATATCAGTGATGGCAACAGTGCCACGCTGCCGGGATTGATGAGGTGGAATGAACGCGTTTATCGCAGGTATGCAAAGTTTGATGCAAGAAGGATGTGTCGCATGGAAACTGGTACAGTAAAATGGTTTAACAATGCAAAAGGATTTGGCTTTATTTGTCCGGTAGAAGGAGAAGGCGATGTGTTTGCCCACTATTCTACCATCCAGATGGACGGATATAAGACATTAAAGGCGGGACAAACCGTCAACTACGAGGTTCAGGAAGGACCAAAAGGCTACCATGCCAGTGAAATTGTGCCAGTCGATCAAGAAGCGGCTAAATAGCGCTGAATCCGGTCGGCCAAATGGAAAAGGCGAGCTTACCGCTCGCCTTTGTTGTGTTTGACCGAACTCAATGCCGTCTAGAGTAACCCAAGCATCTGTTTGTAGTGGCGGCGACACACAGAAACATAACGTTCATTGCCCCCAATCACCACCTGATCACCATCCGCAATGGCATTACCCTCGCTATCTTGGCGAATAACTCGACTCGCTTTACGTCCACAATGGCATACGGTTTTCAGTTCAACGAGCTTATCAGCCCACGCCAACAAGTACTGCGACCCTTCAAACAGCTCACCACGAAAATCCGTTCTTAATCCATAACACAATACTGGGATCCGCAGCTTATCCACCACATCAGTGAGCTCAAGGACTTGCTGTTTGGTCAAAAATTGGCTCTCATCAATCAATAAACAGTCAACTTTCTCTTGCGCCAAGATAGTCGCAACGTGCTCGAATAGCGACGTCTGATTGTCATACAGGTGGGCATCAGCTTCTAAGCCAATTCGCGAACTAATTTTTCCGACCCCATAGCGGTTATCAATCGCGGCGGTAAAGAGTAGAGGCTGCATACCGCGCTCTTGGTAGTTAAAGGCCGATTGTAACAAGGTGGTCGACTTACCCGCGTTCATTGCCGAATAATAAAAGTATAACTGAGCCATAACTGTCTCTACACGTAATGCCCGTTGTGGGCGAACTGGATTAAATAAACAGGCATGCTACCGCACTAGCAGAAAAAGAAAAGCCCCGCCGAGGCGAGGCTAGATAATTAACCGACCAATTTACACGGTCGCTTTTTAAGCCACATTAACCCAGCACATAGTGCAACGAACGCAAACACGGTCGCCATCAAGGACCAAAGAAGTGACGCGGTAAAGCCTAACACCATGAAGCCTACGGTTGAGACAAGCGCCCCGCCAATAGCATAAGGGAGCTGGGTGGCGACGTGGTCAATATGTCCACATCGTGCCCCTGTTGAAGACAAGATAGTGGTATCAGAAATTGGTGAACAATGATCGCCAAATACCGCCCCCGCCAATACTGCTGAGAGCATAGGTAGCATCAGAGCAATGTCTGTCGCCGCGGCAAGATCGCCCGCGATAGGAAGCATAATACCGAACGTCCCCCACGACGTCCCTGTTGCAAAGGCCATCACTGCCGCCAGCAAGAAGAGCACCACAGGCAAGAGTTGCGCCGGTAAGTTCCCCTCAACTAAGGACGACAAATATTTGCCTGTTTGTAGATCACCAATAATATGGCCAATTGACCAAGCAAATAACAGAATGAGGATCGCGCCAAACATAGACTTTGCGCCCACCCAAAGGGTTTTCGCAATATCTGATACCGCAATACCTTGTTTACCTGTCATCACTAAGGACACAGCTAAACCCGCCAGTCCACCCCACAGTAACGACATACCGACATCGGTATTTTCAAACGCGCCGAGGAGAGAAAAGGATTGTGCATCAGCGGCCAAGGCCTGCCCGCCGGTATATAGCATCGCCCCCACCGTCGCCACGACTAGCATAATAATGGGGGCAACCAAATCAGCCACGCTGCCCTTATCACTTTCTTCAATCCCTAAGTCATCGCAGATATCAGCGCAGTTTTCACTTTCATCGCCCAATCGACTGCCTTTTTTCGCCTGATATTCAAACTGACGCATCGGGCCAATATCCAGTTGAAACCAAACCACCGCAAACACTAAGAGTAAGGCAAAAATGGCGTAAAAGTTCATCGGGATCATGGTGACAAATGCCCCTAGCGCCGTGTAATCCGTCACACCATGCGCCACTAAAATCGAGCCAATCACGGTAATGATATAGGCTCCCCAGCTTGATGCTGGCGTGATCACACACATAGGGGCTGCCGTGGAGTCAAGGATGTAAGCCAGTTTCGCTCGAGAGACGTGAAATCTATCTGTCACGGGGCGAGAAACAGCGCCCACCGCTAAGCTGTTGAAATAATCATCGACAAATATAAATACGCCGAGAAAAGCGGCGAGCAGTTTCGCCCCACGTTTACTCTTGATCCGACTTTGCGCCCAATTGGCGAACGCGCGTGTGCCTCCAGAAAGAGACAGGAGCGCAGTGATCATACCGAGTAAAATAAGAAACGCGAGAATACTTAAATTCCAGCTATTTAAGCCTCCATCAGCAATAAATAGTCCAGTGATCACCTCAAGTAAGTACTGTCCAGAAGAGAGGAAAGAAAAATCGGTCAGTAACACAGTACCTAGTACGATTCCCATGCCCAACGACAATAAAACCCGTCGTGTGGCAATCGCGAGGCCTAGCGCCAATAAAGGGGGAAGCAGTGATAAAGCGGATGAAGAAAAATCTGTTAAGTTCATGATCTCAGTGTCAACCAGGTGGTTGGAGATCTACTGCAGAAATGAAGACGGTAAGGTGTGGTATCACACGGCAAACAGCTTGCCTCCTACATACAGTAGCGCTCCATAGTGTATTTCCAAGTACTATGGCAGTGCTGCCCCTATTCGGTAACAGCCCCAGCTCAATCGGTGTGATGACCTGATTGGCTTCGGCGTTGTTTCCTTTTATGCGCTCTCATCGGTATCACCCTCTTGCGCACGACTTATAAACAACGCACCTCTACGTTAAGCGTGGTGCATTCTACACAACGTGTTTACTATCGCAACTATTTATGGTTGAAAAAACGTCGATTAACCCCCACCTTACTCGATGCCAATAAAATGCGTCTTATCTTCTATTTTTTTAGACATCTGTTTCAAAAAAGACAATAGAATTAAAGTCAAATTTGCGGTTAACTTGCAATTAATGAACAATATGGCGTATTAATATAGGTCATATTGTATATTTCAATTATACTGCTATCATTCTTTCAATTAACATATAAATCAAATAGGAACCAATAATGTCTGATGCAATGAAAGCCTTACTCAATTTGCGTAGCTTACGCGCAGTTGCAAAAGAGATGTCTACTGAGCAACTGAACGAAGCCTTAGAAAAATTACAAACGGTTGTTGAAGAGCGCAAAGAAATCGATCGCCAAGCTGAAGCGCAAGAAAAAGAGCGCTTAGAGAAGTTAGAAAAATACCGTGCTATGTTAGAAGCCGACGGTATTGACCCAGAAGAAATCGTGGCATTGTTAGGTGGTGCTTCCAAGAGCAAAGCATCGGGTAAACGCGCGACTCGTCCAGCAAAATATCAATATACGGGCGAAGATGGCTCACAAAAAACCTGGACAGGCCAAGGTCGTATGCCGAAAGTGATTCGCGAAGCGATTGAGAGCGGTGCGGCTAAGCAGGAAGATTTCCTCATCCCAGGCCAAGAAGCCTAAGTCCATATTCCCGCATAAAAAAAGAGGCGCTCAGCCTCTTTTTTTTATCCCTTAACCAAATTTAATTCTGTCTGCCAAATGGCTCACCGCTAACGCAAAGTAGTGCGAGCGATTCCATTTCAATAAACTCTGATAATTATTATAAACAAGATAAGCCCTGCCTTTACCATCATCAGGCTGAATCAACCACGCATTGATATCGACGGCGGGTAGCGCCTGACCATTCAAACGGCGCACACCACGCGTCTGCCAGGCACTCAATGAGTGTGCTTTATCACTGTCGGTGCCAAGCAAAGTACGATCTATTCCTGCAGGTAGCTGTACTTGCCGCCCCCATGTATAAGTATCATCCCACCCGGCTTTTTTTAAGTAATTCGCAGCAGACGCAAAAACATCGGCTTCTGTTTGCCAAATGTCTTTCTTACCATCTTGATTGCCATCGACCGCGTAATTAATAAACGAGCTTGGCATAAACTGGCATTGGCCCATTGCCCCTGCCCAAGAGCCTTTCATCGCTTCTGGCGCAATGTGCCCTTGCTGTAATATCTTCAGTGCAGCCATGGTCTCTTTACGAAAAAAGGCCTCTCGACGACCATCAAAGGCTAATGTTGATAAAGCTTCAATCACATTATAACTGCCCTGAAGTTTGCCAAAATTACTTTCTACGCCCCATAAAGCCACAATAAAACGCGGCTGAACTTGGTACTGCTCACCGATGGTTTTCAACGTGTCGTAATGTTCACGATACAGTTTTTTCGCTTGGGCGACTTTCCAATCAGGCACAGCACGCGGAATATATTCATCCAGCGTAAGGCGTCGCTCAGGTTGATTTCGATCGGAGCTGACCGCACGCTCGTGGTATTCAACGTCCTTAAACGCACGCTCAAGTAACGCATCACTGATGCCCGCCTCTCGTGCCTCGGCTTTTAAGGTGGTCACATACTGCTCGAATCCGGGCTTGGCCATCACAGGGCTCACCAACAGTGCCGCCGCGATAGAAGCTGAAATCATACCTTTGCGCATAGTCTTCCTTTTACAGTTTTTCGTTTTTATTACGAATGGCCTGCAATGCCGCATCAGGTGGCGGGGGCAATTGCACAAAAAAGCCATCACTTTGCAGGCTTTGTTTAACCTTATTGATGTCAACAGCAGCCAGTTTATCGCGCTTGTCTAAGTTGATCATCATGGCAAATTCGGGTTGCCCAAAGCTATTCATTAATGCCTCAGGCACATCATCAAATTTATCTTTCTCTGCAAGATAAAGATAGGTGCCTTCTTTCTTTTTGCTACGATAAATTGCGCAATACATCTCAAAAGTCCTCATGAGCATGCCATATTACTGGCGATAAATTGTCATCTCGGGGTAAAGGTTTGTTAAGCTTTGCAGCAAAGTGTGTCAAAACGCGTCTCTGCTGCCATTTCTCATTCAAACGTTAAAAAAACACCATTAAAGGGAGAAATGCCGCATCAACGGCAAACCCTGCTTGCCGCATTGGCGCTGTGAATATACCATGCTATCCAACGTCTGATAATGCGCGTCTGACTCGTGTTTAAATGACAAAACCGGGATCGAATAACATGCTCAAACAACCGGAGTTGAAAGGCTCAACCTTTACCCTTTCCGTCCTCCACCTCGTTGACGATAATTTTGCTGCCGCTGCCAATGTTTTGACAGAGAAAGTCACCCAAGCACCGGCCTTTTTTCAAGGCGCCCCTGTTGTCGCTGACATTAGCCGTCTATCACAATGTCCTGATATCGGTGCCTTAAAGCAGTGCTTACAGGCCACAGGCATGATTCTCGTCGGATTGACCGGCGTCACCCATAATGATACACGCGAGCTTGCGCTGAATGCGCAGCTAGCCGTGCTCAAGTCAAGCAAGCAATCCCGAGTTGCCGATCCGATTCAGCCGCCTGCCAAAGTGGTCACCGCCCCCGTGCGTTCAGGTCAGCAAATCTATGCGAAAAACGCCGATCTGGTGATCCTCAATCATGTCAGTGCCGGCGCGGAAGTGATAGCCGATGGCAGTATTCATATCTATGGCGTTTTGCGTGGCCGAGCTATTGCCGGCGCAAGTGGACAAAAGCAAGCGCGTATTTATTGTCAGAACCTTCAGTCAGAATTATTGTCAGTAGCAGGAAGCTATTGGCTCAGCGATAAAATTCCATCAGAACATTTAGAGCGACCTTCCATGGTCTCGCTTAATCAAGAAAGCTTACACATTGACCCCCTCACGCTATAAGAGAATAAGGAAGAGGAATGGCACGAATTATTGTAATTACTTCCGGTAAAGGCGGTGTTGGTAAAACAACATCGAGTGCGGCATTGGCGACCGGGTTGGCCATGACAGGCAAAAAAACCGCCGTGGTCGATTTTGATATTGGCCTACGTAACCTGGATTTGGTGATGGGCTGTGAGCGTCGGGTCGTCTATGACTTTGTCAATGTCATTAACGGCGAAGCCAATCTGCATCAAGCATTAATTAAAGACAAACGCGTAGACAATTTGTTTATTCTGCCAGCCTCACAAACACGCGATAAAGATGCGCTAACCAAAGACGGCGTGGAGCGGGTTCTAAAAGACATGGATGAGCTTGGCTTTGAATACATTATTTGCGACTCGCCCGCGGGCATTGAAGCCGGTGCATTAATGGCGCTGTATTTTGCTGACGAAGCGATTGTGACCACCAATCCAGAGGTTTCATCCGTACGCGACTCTGATCGGATTCTTGGTATTCTCGACTCCAAGTCACGCCGCGCAGAAAACGGCGAGGATCCGGTAAAACATCACTTATTACTCACTCGCTATAATCCTGCACGTGTGACCAACGGTGAAATGCTCAGTGTTGAGGATGTTGAAGATATCTTGCGTATTCCACTGTTAGGGGTCATCCCGGAGAGCCAGTCTGTGTTGCACGCCTCAAACAAAGGCGAGCCAGTGGTACTTGACCAAGAATCTGATGCAGGCCAAGCCTATGAAGATGCCATTGCGCGTCTGCTGGGTGAAGAGCGTCCCTTCCGCTTTATCGAGGAAGAGCGCAAAGGTTTCCTAAAACGCTTATTTGGAGGCTAATGTGGCACTGCTTGAATTCTTCCGCCCATCTAAGAAAAAGTCGGCCAATATTGCCAAAGAGCGTTTACAAATTATTGTTGCCGAGCGTCGCAGTGCAGATAGCCCAGCGCCGACTTATTTGCCTCAGCTCAAGCAAGATATTTTAGACGTGATCCGCAAATACGTGGATATCGCACCGGACCAAGTGTCTGTCAGCCTAGAGCAAGGCGATGATGACCTATCCGTCTTGGAGCTGAATGTCACCTTGCCCGAAGAGGGAAAAGAGAGCTAGATCTCAATCACAACGGGCTAATACACAAAGCGGTGGCTCAAGGCCACCGCTTTTGTTTATGCGTGAGATGATCACTATGCCCCTGGGGCGTTAGGGATCATCGTCAGCAATGTCTCACCCACTAACCGAAAGCGCCACCCCGAGGCTAAGTCAGGACGTTTGTCTTCTTGACGCTCCTCTCGCCATACCCAGGTAATCAATTGATTAAGCTGCTTTTTAGAACCAATAAACTCAGGCGCTAAGCCTGATTTATCTGCCTGGGCTTGCACCTGCTCCTTAATCGCTTTAATCACCGACTTATACCCAGGCTCATCGACTAAGCGTGTGATGGCCGGCGGGCATTTGGCTAACGGGGTTTTATCCGCTTGCGTGGCCAACGTGATCAAGGTTTGCGCGTGATAACGCACTTCAAATTTGTCGAACCCATGCTCGTTCATTTGCTCAACCGTACGAATACCATAACGCGCCATTTTCCAGAGGTTTTGCTCTTTAACGATAAAGTTGAGTGCCATATTCCGGCGGCGCGCTTCCTTAGCTCGCCACTTGGCAAGGGCTTGCAATACCGCTAACTGTTGAGGTTTAAGCTGCCACGCATATTTAATATCGAGATAAGCTGCTTCATCCGGCTTTACCCACTGCTTTTTGCGGCACAACAGGCCACACTCTTCTACCATTGCGTCATACCACGGTGTGTCGGATAGCGCTTGAGTCAGCGCTTGATAAAGCGGTAGCAAGTAATACACATCAGCGGCCGCATACTGTTTCTGCTTGTCCGTTAAGGGACGTGCACACCAATCAGTGCGCGACTCTCCTTTATCTAAGCTCACGCCGACATAACGCTCTACCAAGCTTGCGAAGCCCTCGGAGACGCCATGACCTAAAAAGGCGGCGACGATTTGCGTGTCTACCATGGGGGTTGGCAACACGCCCGCGTAGTGCTGAAAAACCTCTAAGTCTTCGCTACTCGCATGTAACACCTTGGTGACCTGGGTGTCAGTCAACAGCGCCCATAACGGAGAAAGATCATCAATGGCTAGCGGGTCAACCAGCACCAGTTGCTCGCCATCATAAATCTGGACCAGCCCCAATTGTGCATAAAAGGTACGCGTACGGACAAACTCGGTATCAAGCATCACAACGGCTTGGTCACGGAAATGTGCGCAGATATCGACCAGCTGTTGATCGGTGGTGATTTGTTGATAGTTCACAAAAAAGCCCATAAAGAAAATGCCGGCGAGGCCGGCATTTCGTGATTCGTTATCGACAGTTTACCCTTTTCTGGGTCGGTTCGCATTAAGCTGACGCTTTTTGCTCAGTGGCTTGCGGCTCATCGCGTAACTCTCGACGCAGAATTTTACCCACATTGGTTTTAGGCAGTTCATCTCTAAATTCCACGACACGTGGTACCTTGTAGCCAGTGAGGTGTTTGCGACAGTGCGCCACAAGATCATCTCGCGTAAGCGAAGGATCTTTTTTGACCACACAAATTTTAACCACTTCACCAGAATTCTCATCTGGCTGGCCAATGGCGGCCACTTCTAACACCTTGTCATGTAACGCAACGACATCTTCCACTTCATTAGGATACACATTAAAGCCAGAGACGAGGATCATGTCTTTTTTGCGATCGACAATATGCAAGAAACCATCATCATCGAACTGCACCACATCGCCAGTCGCTAACCAACCCTGTTCGTCGATACTGTCTCGTGTCGCCTCTGGACGATTCCAATACCCTTGCATCACTTGCGGGCCACGCACTAACAACTCACCCGGCTGGTTGTCCGCCACATCTTCACCCTGATCATCAACGATGCGCACCTCCGTCGATGGCACGGGCAACCCAATGGAGCCGTTGTAGTCACGTAAATCATAAGGATAGGCCGCAACCAGTGGCGAACACTCCGTCAACCCATATCCTTCGAGCAAATGCTTGCCAGTCAGCTTTTTCCAATTTTCCGCGACAGCCCTTTGCACGGCCATACCGCCACCGACGGTCAAGCGCAGGTTAGAAAAGTCCAACTCATGGAAATCTTCGTTATGGAGTAGCGCGTTAAACAGGGTATTCACGCCTGTAATGGCCGTAAACGGATACTTTTGTAGCTCTTTAACAAAACCTGGAATATCGCGTGGGTTGGTGATCAGTAGATTTTGTCCACCCATTTCAATAAACAAGAGGCAATTGACCGTGAGCGCAAATACGTGATAAAGCGGCAATGCAGTGACAACTAACTCCTCACCTGCATTGAGTACCGGCTGATACGTCCCTTTGGCTTGATAGACGTTAGCTAACATATTTCTATGCGTGAGTACGGCGCCTTTCGCTAACCCCGTGGTGCCACCGGTATATTGTAAAAATGCAATATCCTCGCCTTTCAAAAAAGGCTTCACATATTGCATACGTCGACCACGGCGCAGCGCTTGGCGCATCGAGGTCGCGTGCGGCAAATGATACTTAGGCACCATTTTTTTGACGTATTTGACTACAAAGTTAACCAGGGTCCCTTTGGCTCGTGGCAACTGTTCACCCAAACTGGTCAATACCACGTGTTTCACCGGCGTATTGTCGACCACTTTCTCTAACGTGTGAGCAAAGTTACTCACAATCACAATCGCCTTTGCCCCGGCGTCCGTTAATTGGTGCTCAAGCTCGCGAGGGGTGTACAACGGGTTAACGTTCACGGCGACACAACCGGCTCGTAAAATACCAAACAGGGCAATTGGGTATTGCAGCAAGTTCGGCATCATAATGGCAACGCGATCGCCTTTTTTCAGTTTCAGCTCGTTTTGTAGATAGGCTGCAAACGCACGGCTACGCTCTTCCAGTTTACGAAATGTCATGACCTGCCCCATATTAATGAAGGCAGTTTGATCCGCGTACTGCTGGACAGAATGTTCAAACATCTCGACCAGAGAGCGATGGGCATCTGGATCTATTTCCGCCGGCACATCCGACGGGTAACGATTAAGCCATACCTTTTCCACTGGCTTTCTCCTATGTGTTAACTTGCAGGCTATATTGCCTGCTTCGATCGACGCGAGGCATAATTCAAACAGGTGTTTAACCTGCCCACCATAGCGTTAACATTATTTTTACACGAGCATTTTAAGTGCGCGTTTGAATTTTGGTCACAAAATCCGTTATTAACGACACAGTTTGTTGCGGTTGCTGAAGGTGACAATGGTGTGTCCCGGGGATCTCAATGAGTGTCAATTGCTTAAACCACGTGGCTCGTTGCGCGGCATCGGCAGAGCGCAGCGCAGGATACCCATCTGTCGCGCGAATCGCCAGCACAGGGCATTCAATCGCTCGAATAATCGACTCTCCATGGCCGGGCGCCATTCGATACAGTGGCTCACCACGAAGCTTAGGATCATGACGCCAACGTACACCATGACCGCATGTCTCGATCCCGCGTGCTACCAGTGGCATCAGTGACTGACAGGCGACTTTATTAATGGATGCGCGCAATTGTAGCGCCTTAATCGCAGAATCAAAGAGACGTGGGGGTTTTTGCGCTGAATTTAAGCGCTGATTGAGACTTTTCGCGATGCGTTCGGTGATTTTATGTTCAGGTTCAACAATGGGCCCCAACGCTTCTATCGAGACAACCCCCGCGATCGACTCAGGAAAACTGGCCGCGTAACAGCTAGCCACTAACCCTCCCAATGAGTGCCCCACCAATATGACGGGTCCCTTTTTCTCAGGTTGCGAACAAAGTGTTTGGTGAAGCACTTGATGCAAGCTGTCTAGATAATCAAAAAACGGGTAGTGATAATCCCCGGTTTTGTGCTCAGACAAACCGTGCCCGGGCCAATCAAACATAAGTAACCCGTAGTCTTGAGGCAGCATGGGGATCAGCGAATCAAAACTCGCCAGGTTGTCTTGCCAGCCATGTAAAAAAACCAATGTTGGCGCTAAGCCGTTTGCTGGGCGTCTTGCCGCGGCCACTGTCACATCATTAAGTCGAATCGAGGTCGGCGTTAAGCCAGACGATAACCCGAGTGCTGCCGGATCAGACGCCAATAATGCCTCGAGAGCCTCCGTCAATGGCGGTGTCATCATCACAATCACATACAAGGGCTAATAAGGTAAGCTAATCACGCTTTGCACCCGTCCCGTGCCGACGCCAATGCGCACTCGGGAGCAGTACAAGCCGTAGCAATAAGGTCTGTCATCATCAACCACATGCTGTTCAATATCCCAAAGCTGGTGCCCTGTTACCCTAAGCACGGGGTAATCATAGGAATAATCCCCCACTTTTCCCGCTTGACGGCCCTGAAACTCGCCCAACACCGTTATCGGCCGGCCTTTGGCATAATCAGCCGGTTCAATAAAGCCAGTAAAAATCGCTTTGAAGCGCCCAAGCGACGAGGCATCGATATCGGGCCGACCCGCTGTCGACGTTGGCACCGCCACTATTTCAACCACAGAGTCCTGTTCACGGTTATTCACCCCAACGATCAAGCCACCAAGGCGCACCTCTTCCCCTTGGTTTGCCTCTGTCATTTTCGCGACCACCGGGTATTCGGTCACGGGCTGGTCCATCCGGCCTTTTAGGGACTCAGGCAAACTTGTACAGCCACTCAGTAGTAACATGCCGCATAAAACTAACAGGTAAGACTTCATATCAGGCTCCTTTCGCGCCACATCACACATAGATATCGACGCCTACTAAGTTGATCAGTTCCTCTCGCCTGGCTTGATTTAACACCGCGAAGTAGGAAGCCATCGCTTGACGGCCGCGGCCATCCGGCAAATCATATTGCACGTACGCTTGTTTCGCCTGTTCTGCTTGCGCAATCGCGGCGGGGTCGACACGCTGGCGAACCGCCTTAGCCACTTGCGTCGTCTTGGGCGTTTGTTTGCGCGTCGTTTGCGGCTTTTTGCCCGCACGCTGGGGATGGTTAGGCCGGTTTGTCTGTGGGGAGGATACACCGTTAATCGATACCATATTCACGTCCTATGCTGCCGGCCTCATGGTGGTTATTCGCGCCCGGGTAACTTTTTCCAAGTGACTTTATCCCGCAGATACGTGGGGCTAGCAAGCTCCGCAGCGACTGTGTCTCCCGCACGATACGCCTGCTTAGCAATCTCCAGCATATCTTGTGCTTGGGGGTATAACACCTCTGACGGCGCTGTCTGCAATGCTAAGCGTGTTGCCAGATCAGGATAGGCTGCCCATCCGGTTCCTGCCAATGTCCACACCCCCTCGGTGCACTCAGGGGTGAATGCGTCCGGGGCGACGACCCTCTCTTCACCGACACACTGCCATACGCCAGCGTCAGTCCGCAGATATTGGCCAACATAGAGTTCACCCATACGCGCATCAATCGCCGTCAATACGCGCGTCGCATTATGTAAGCGACCGCTTTGTGCTGCCATCGCTGCCAATGTTGAAACGCCAATCATTGGGAGATCTGCACCAAACGCTAGACCTTGTGCAATTCCGATGCCAATACGGACGCCTGTGAAACTCCCCGGCCCGCGGCCAAACGCGAGTGCATCCAATTGCGTCAATGTTAGGCCCGCTTCTGCCAATACCTCGTCGACCATGGGTAGGATCTTGTTGGTATGCTCACGCGGTGCAATTTCGCTGCGTGTGATAATCTGATCATCACAGCACAGTGCGACAGAGCAGTTTTCGGTCGCCGTATCTACGGCCAATATTCGTAGCGTCATTTAACCCTCTATCGGTTGATCTAATAAATGCGATTGCATCGTGTTGCTGTCGGTGTCACTGCCCGACAAAAAATCGTCAATGTGGTGTAAATCCCGCGTGCGAGGGATCGCCGGCAAGCTGCGCAAAAAGGTTGCGCCGTATGCGCGGGTCACCAATCGGTTGTCACAAATAACCAGTGCACCAAAATCTTGTTGATCCCGAATGAGACGCCCCACCCCTTGCTTTAGGGTGATCACCGCTTCGGGGATCTGTACCTGAGCAAAGGGATCGCCCCCTTGCAGTTTACAATCTTCTATTCGTGCTTTTAATAAAGGATCATCGGGGGAAGCAAACGGGAGTTTATCGATGATCACACAACTGAGCGCTTGTCCACGCACATCAATGCCTTCCCAAAAGGCGCCCGTCGCCACCAGCAACGCATTGCCCAACGACAAATACTCCGCCAATAAGCGCTGCTTGGGCATCTCTCCTTGCATGAGGACGGGCAATGACAGCTGCTCACGAAACAAGGCTGACAGCTCTCGTACCATTTGATGTGACGTACACAGGAAAAAGCAACGCCCTTGGTTACGTTCAATCACCGGTCCCAATAATGCGGCAAGTTTGTTGGCACGACGAAAACTATTGGTTTCCGGTACATGACGAGGCACGCAAAGCCTCGCTTGATTGGGGTAGTCAAAGGGGCTTTCCAATGTCATTTGTTGCTTAGCATCAATCCCGAGACGGTGATTAAAATGCGCGAAGTCGCCCTCAACGGCCAAGGTAGCGGAGGTAAAAATCCAAGCGCCGCCCTGTTCGGCCATTTGCTCACGAAAACGATCCGCCACCGATAAGGGGGTAATATTGAGGCTAAAGTGGTGACGAGTACACTCGTACCAATAAGAGTACCCGGTGATTGAGGTATCTTTTAAGCGTGCAAGCCGCGCTTTAAATAAGGTGATGCGATCAAATGCAGCGTCAAGCAATTGACTGCGGCCGAGTGATAATTTCACCACGTCATGCGCAAGATCGAGCGCATCTGATAACCGTACCAGTTCTTTCTCTACGCTGGGCGACGTCTGTAATTCGCGCCAGTTACCTCGGTATCCAGGCTCGCCCATCACCAAGCGCATATCCATCGCAGCTTGCGAGAGGCGATCAGCAACTTTTTCCAGTTGACGCGTGTCTCGTAACTCAGTGCGATAGGCGATATGAATGTCTTTGGCAACATCTTGCAGCTGCCGGCTAGATAGAGATTGGCCAAAATACTGACTGGCAATGTCCGGAAGCTGATGCGCCTCATCAAACACCATCACGTCTGCTTCTGGGATGAGCTCGCCAAACCCCGTTTCTTTGATGGCAACATCCGCTAAAAATAGGTGATGGTTGACCACCACCACGTCGGCATCCATCGCACGACGCCGCGCTTTGACCACATAACAGTCTTCATAACTTGGACAGTCTTTACCAAGGCAATTGTCATTGGTGGACGTCACCACAGGGATCAGTGGGCTGTCTTCAGCCAGTGCGTCACATTCACTCAGATCACCCGACTCGGTATAGGACGACCACTCGCGAATTTTAACCAGCTGACTCAATTGCCCAGGCTCGCTGTCGGGGCGGTGGCACTCACTAATTTGTCGCTCGAGTCGCTCTGGGCACAGGTAATTGACTCGGCCTTTCAATAAGGCGGTGGTTCCTGTATAGCCCAAGGCTGACTTCATCAGCGGTAAGTCTCGATGGTAGAGCTGCTCTTGCAGATTTTTCGAGCCCGTGCTGATGATGGCCTTTTTACCACTTAATAAAACAGGCGCCAGATAGGCATAGGTTTTCCCGGTTCCTGTGCCCGCTTCCACCACGAGCTGGCCTTGGTCACGAATTGCCGCATCAACAGCAATCGCCATATCTGTTTGCGGCTGGCGAGGCACAAAACCATCAATCGCTTTGGCCAGCGCACCGGTGTCTGAGAAAACCTTACGGATCATTGTATAAATACACAGGGGGAAAGCCGCCATTATGCCAAACCCCTCTTCGGGATGAAACCACTCCCCTGAGAAACCGATGGCGCATCGTAAAATCACTTTGACCTTGCGGCTGAGACAGGGTACAACCGAGGGTTTAGTCATCAGCAGTACACGACCAACATGGAACGAAAAACACTTCTCACGGACTGTCCTGACGCCCAAGGGCTCATCGCGACCATCACCAACATTTGCTATAAACATCAGCTCAACATTATTCACAACCGAGAGTATGTCGATAATGTCACTGGGCAGTTTTATATGCGCACTGAGCTGGAGGGGATTTTTAACGATCACACCCTGCTTCTCGACCTTGACCATGCGCTACCACCTGGCAGCCAGCGCCAGCTGATTAGCTCGCGCCGCAAACGCGTCGTCATCATGGTCACCAAAGAATCCCACTGCCTCGGCGACATTTTAATGAAAGCCTATGATGGCTCGCTCGAGATTGATATTGCAGCGGTAGTCGGTAACTACGACAAACTACAACATCTGACTGAGCGCTTTGATATCCCTTTTCATTATGTCAGCCATGAGGGCCTAAGCCGAGAAGAGCACGAGCAAGCCATGCTCAAAGCGATTCAACCCCATCAGCCTGACTACATCATTCTAGCGAAATACATGCGGGTTCTGACGCCTGACTTTGTTGCCCAATATCCGCATCGCATCATCAATATTCATCACAGCTTTTTGCCCGCATTTATCGGTGCCCGTCCATACCATCAAGCGTTTGAGCGTGGGGTCAAAATCATTGGTGCCACCGCCCACTTTGTCACCAATGACTTGGACGAAGGGCCGATTATTGGCCAAGACGTGATTCATGTTGATCACAGCTTTAGCGCACAAGATATGGCCAAAGCAGGCCGCGACGTGGAAAAAAGTGTGCTAAGTCAAGCAATTGAATGTGTTGTCGAAGACCGGGTATTTGTCCATGGCAATAAAACCGTGATCTTGTAAAACGACAACATTGGTTGAGCCAGTGCTCAAGCACTGGCTTCGCTAGCAATAATTTGCGCGAGTGAATAAGGATGAAACTTCACGCAAACACCATTTTGCTTAAACGCGATGGTTGGATTGGCCAACCGCTCTCCCGCAACCTGTGGCTCACTGTGTTTAACCGTTATCTCGCTCAGCTTTGCTGCGCGCGCGAGTAAGCCTGGAAACTGCACGTGTAACGCGTCTTCAAGCCCTGATAGGGTGGCATGGCGGCAAGGAACCACAAACTCCATATGTTCCCAGTTTTGAAAAGGATAGGTTTTGTGGTGAGGAAACGGCAATTCCACTAAATCAGTTTGCCAGACACCAAAGTGTAATGGGGTATCAAGCTGATAAATATGGATCGGCCGCTGGTTGACCATCGCCTGTGATATTAATTGCCCCTGTTCGCTTAGATGGCCGGCAAGCGATTGTGTTAACACGCTATCATTGGTACGGATCGCAACGTGATCAAGCGTTAACTGGGTACAATCAATCGCCAGCGTTTCCAGCAACTGATTGATTTTATCTGTAAAAGTTGCTTGATCTCGCATCAGGGATACCCAATTGCTGGCATCATGCATAGTGACCTCTCAAGGTTTTATAGTGCTCGTTGTCTTCCAGTCGCGAAAGATATCAAGGATGGCGTTGAATAACTATTGCCAATGCCTGCTGTTTTATGGGTATCATTAGGGCTAATCCGCGTCGATTGACGTCATGGTTCGCAACAATACAGCATCCCGCCAACACTGTGTTTGCACGCTTGGTTACGTGGCAGTGCAGTGTTGGCGGATTCTTGTATTAATAAGCTGGAAGCCCACATAACGGGTCGTTCATAATCAGCCCGGCTAGTAGTAAAGGTAAGCAAGTGAATATTCAAAGTCTTCTTAACGAAAAAGTGTCTGCCGCGATGGTTGCGGCGGGTGCGCCTGAGGGCACACCAGCGGCAGTGCGTCAGTCTGCGAAGCCACAATTTGGTGACTATCAAGCGAATGGAGTCATGGGAGCAGCCAAAAAGCTCGGCACGAACCCCCGTGAGTTTGCTCAACACGTTTTGGATGCGCTCGACCTCGGTGATATGGCGAGCAAAACAGAAATTGCCGGCCCAGGCTTTATCAATATCTTCCTTAACGATCAGTGGTTAGCCAAACAGGCAGATGCCGCCCTGTCGGACGCACGTTTAGGTGTCGATAAACAAGACACACAAAACATTGTGGTGGACTATTCAGCCCCTAACGTGGCAAAAGAAATGCACGTTGGCCACCTTCGCTCCACTATCATTGGTGACGCCGTTGTACGCACCCTAGAATTTTTAGGCCACAACGTGACCCGTGCCAATCATCTCGGTGATTGGGGGACACAGTTCGGTATGCTCATTGCCAACCTCGAGTTACATGAGTCACGCGGTGACGATGTCTCCATGGAACTGGGTGATATCGAAAACTTCTATCGTGAATCCAAAGCCCGCTACGACGAAGATGAAGCTTTCGCCGCCACAGCGCGCGACTACGTGGTTCGCCTGCAACGCGGTGACGCCTACTGCAAAGAAAAGTGGGAAAAGCTTGTCAAAGTAACGTTGGAGCAAAACCAACGTAACTATGATCGCCTGAATGTCTCATTGAGCAATAAAGATGTGATGGGCGAAAGTCTGTATAACGATATGCTGCCCGGTATTGTTGAAGACTTAAAAGCCAAAGGGATTGCCGTAGAAGATGATGGCGCACAAGTTGTCTTCCTTGACGAGTACAAAAACAAAGACGGCGAGCCAATGGGTGTGATCATCCAAAAACGTGATGGTGGCTATTTGTACACCACCACTGATATTGCTTGTGCCAAATATCGTTACGAGCAATTCAACGCTGACCGTGTGCTCTACTTTATTGACTCACGTCAGCACCAGCATCTCATGCAAGCTTGGACCATTGTGCGCAAAGCGGGCTATGTGCCGGATTCGGTCAGTCTTGAGCATCACGCGTTTGGCATGATGCTCGGCAAAGACGGTAAACCTTTCAAAACCCGCTCTGGGGGCACAGTCCGCCTCGCTGACTTACTCGATGAAGCAGAAACACGAGCCAAGGCACTGATCGCAGAGAAAAATCCAGATATGGATGCTGATACGCAGCGAGATATCTCAACCACGGTCGCGATGGCAGCCGTCAAGTATGCCGATCTGTCAAAGCATCGTACCACGGATTATATCTTCGACTGGGATCATATGCTGGCCTTCGAGGGCAACACCGCCCCCTATATGCAGTATGCCTATACCCGTGTGGCGTCAGTCTTTGCCAAGTCTGGGGTTGACCGTGATGCACTCGACGGTGAAATGCTCATTGAGCATGAGAAAGAAAAAGCGCTGGTCGCCAAACTGCTTCAGTTTGAAGAAGCGGTTAAATCAGTCGCGCGAGAGGGTCAGCCTCACTTAATGTGTAGCTACCTATTTGAACTGGCTGGTCTATTCTCAAGCTTCTACGAAGCATGCCCTATCCTGCTTTCTGAAGGGAATACGCGCCAAAGCCGCCTAAGAATGGCTGCATTGACGGCCAAAACCATCAAGCAAGGCCTAGATCTGTTGGGTATCAACACGCTTGAGCGCATGTAACAAGGTTAGATGATCCTTGTTGTGCGGATAAGCACAGAAGAAGGGCGCCCACTGGTTGCAAGTGGGCGCCTTTTTTATCCCTGACCAAAATGCTGATCCGTTTCGCTAAGCCACAATCGTTCCTCGGGAGTCGATAACCGTCCCATCACCGCATTGCGATGAGGAAATCGACCAAAGGTAGTAATAATGTCGTAGTGCTGGCGTGCGTAATCAAAGCATTGCTCGTACCAAGCTTTTGCCTCCCCACTCACTCGCTGACGCAGTTGATCAAACCGAAACAGTGCTTCTTCTTGGTCTGCTTCTTCTTCAGCATGCTCCAAGGGAAGATAGAAAAACACCCGTTGAAGCGGGGTCAAGACTTGGTCGTCACCTTTCGCAAGCCCTGCCTTACAGAGAGCCAATGCCAAGGCATCATACCGATATGCTGCCGCCAACCCGCGATATAAGTTTCGGGGGAATTGATCGAGCAGAATAATCAATGCCAAACGCCCCTCTGCGGTCTGGGCCCAGTCATTTAATGCGCCCGCGCCGGCCGCACTGACCCAAGATTGGAATCGCTCGCGAATCGCCTCATCAACGTCTGGACTACCGCCAAACCATCGTGCCTGCGAGGCGGACGAAGGAACCCACTCACTACGCTCGTCGCCAAACCAAAAAGCTAGGACGTCTTGATAATGCATGCCACCTCCTCTCGCGTTCGTCGACACATTTGGCTTCAACATTGTGTTAAGCGTACTTGGTGTTAAGCGTACTTGCTTTTTGTTTCTTATGAGGCGAATCCTCCTATTCGGTGAGGAGTTTGTGACCCAAAAGCAAGTTGTGATGTAAGCTATGTGCTCGCATTGCAATAAGGAGTCTGTATGTCCTTTGTTCTCCACTCACGATTAGCCGCCGATAGCGCTTATGTCGGTGATTTCTCACTTTGTCAGTTGCGCCTTGCGCATGCCGATATTGGTCCATGGCTCTTGCTGATCCCACGTAAGCAGGACATCGAAGAAATTCACCACCTTGACGATACTGAGCAGCACTCGCTGTGGCAAGAGTCGGCCATAGTGGCGCGCTGTCTTGAGCGTCTATTCTCCCCTGACAAGCTCAATATCGCCGCAATCGGCAACCTAGTTCCCCAGCTCCATCTCCACCATGTTGCTCGGTTTAAAACGGATCCGGTATGGCCAAATCCGATTTGGGGCCACCTACAAGTGGGGCATCGTCCTCACGAGCAAGCACAGCCCCTCATCCAACAGCTGAGGGAGACACTCGCCGCCAGTGGGTTAGTCGTCAATGGGTAAGTGCACTTCGTTATTTTCGTCAAAATCAGAAAAAAGGAAATAAAAGCAATAATTATCAATACCTTAACCTTAATCCTGTCAAGATGCGATTGGCGGTTTAGTCATAACGACTCAAGCGCAAATTACGGTATATTGATGCCGCTGGTTGAGACAATACACGCCTGACCAGCCCGTTTTTTACCAGGGCGGGCTCCCCGCCCTCGGCAGCAAGCGAAGGTGTCGTTGACACCCGTGGCATGGCTCCCCGGCTATGCCACGTTTTCTTTTACGCGCATTTCCCCCTGGGTTTCAGGTCAACAGCCCAACCTAATCACGTATATCTGCCACGGTCATATCGGTCGTCGTGCGTCGATACTGCGAAGGACTGACACCAAAGTAGCTTTTAAACCGTTGACTAAAGTAAGCCGGATCGCGATATCCGCACGCCTCAGCCACATCCGCAACCGAATACCCGTGCTGCAAGCGCGCAGCGGCATCACTCAGTCTTTTCTGCGTCACATAAGCGGTCACTGTCACACCAAAATACTGTCGACACTTACGTTGCAAATTACGCTCAGACATCGCTAACGCGCTTGCTACCTGAGCCATTGAAAAGTCAGGATCTTGGTACTTGGCCGCGATAACTTTCTCAAACTCGGCTGTCCATCGCTGATTGGCTTGGTCTGAAGCCAGCGCCAGTGATGAGGGCGATTCAAATCCGATAGGATATGTGACATCCGAGATTTCATCCAGCGGCCCGGAGATGGGCACGCTCGATGTCTCTATGTGCACCGCCGACAAGTGACGTTGTCTCAAGGCTAAGATGACAGCCGCAAGAACCAGGCTCACAAAGCAGGCCAGTACCATGCCATTGATAATGTGAGGCAACAGAGGAAGAGAGACAGAGATATCTAACACAGTATGGGAAGCACCATCACGCGGGATAGCAATACGTAATTGATAGTGCCCTCCCACCATATTGGCCAAAGAAATCGTATCACTGCCGGTCTGCTGCCAAGCGGCCAGTTTGTCAGCCATTGGCTGGCCAGCGTGCTGATAAGGCACGAGCTGGTAATGCACGCGTGTCACTTGTCGTTCTGGTGGCCAACTCCCCCACGCTAGATAGGCGGGGCTTTGCTCTAGTAATGTCACCGCTGTTTGCTGTCGAGGGCCAATACGCCAACGCTTGCGTTGCTGCCAAACCGCACCAATCACAACACTTGGCGGTTTACGCAGAGAAAACGCCAATTGGTCAGTATCTATCTGGTAGGTATAATCCCCTGCCAACAGAGTGAGTTGATGGGGTTGGGTCGCGTAGCAGGCCACTTTTTCTGCATCAGATGGGAGGCGAAATGTGCGCACGAACCCTCGTGGGGCAATGTGTACCAATGCTTGGTTACTGTACGCCCATACGCCGTCGCGGTTACCAGTGACACAGTGGAATCGCTCATCGGGTAGCGATAAATAAACCAATGACGCGGCGTCTGGGGCGCTAGGATCGTATTGATACACACCGCGCGCACTGGTGAGCCATAAACGACCTCGTTCATCGGTATACATATCCTGCACAGGCAGTCGGTCTTTCGCCAAGGGGACCGGCTTAAAATGACCGTCTCGATAACGGGTTAAGCCATTCTGGTCACGGATCCATACACTGCCGCGACCATCATCGTAAAAGCCTAACACCTCACCCGCGTGATGGGTCTGCCATCGCGTGCCATAACTGACCAATGTCTGTGTGTCCGGCCAGTAGCGCATCACCTGATCGTCAACCGATAACCAGATGGTGCCCTCGGCATCAGTATACAAATGCTCAGCGGGCAAGGTTGCCAACTGGTCGGGTATGACGATGCTTGCCCCTGTTTTCGTATTGATCCCTTTTGTACCTGACGGTGTTGACCACCAAAGGCGCTGACCGTCTCGGGTGGCACTGAGGTATTCACCACTTGGTGCATCCGAAGTCCATGGTACAGTGCGATACCCACTTAAATCGCGCCAACTGCCTCTCTCTAGCCCCCAAGGGTTACTCTGCGCCATAAAACCATGGGTAAGCACGCTGGGAAACGCACGGTGTTGATGAGTGATCCAACGCTGGCCCGGCGCACGATAACGTGCAGCCTGATCGGTTGAAAACCAGATCCCCCCTTCAAAATCTGCCCATAAAAAAGTGATGCTTTGGCCTGCTATGCCCTGAGAGCCTGGCTGCCAAACAGGCGTCGCGACACCGTCTAGGGAAAGTCGAAATAACCCGTTATGATTGGCGGCCCACAACCCGCCCGAGCCGACCGTCATTCTTTGGTAGCCTCCACGCGTATTCAACACGTGTTGTGCTTTTACTTGATCGCCCGATAATGCCAGTAGATAAACACGCTTTTCGGTACTGATCCATGCTCTGTCTTGTTTCGCCGTGATCGCTGTAATCGGCGTAGAAAAGCGTGTCAGTTGACGCACACCCGCGTCACTGAGTTGGTATAAGCTTGTCCCGACCGCAAACAATCGATGACCCGCAGTAAACCAAACACTATCAGCACGCCACGGACCCGTTCGCCACACGTGAAATGCCTTATCTTCCCGTTGATAGACGCTTATCTGGCCGCTTTGGATGTGCCATAGCGTATTATTGATCGTCGCCAGTCGTGGCGATTGGGGGGGACGAGGCCCATGATCAGCGCTTGTCTGTGCAACGGCATCGGGCAACGGGAAAGCGGTAAGCGTATTGGTACTTGGCTGGAAACGATAAACATGTTGCCTTCCTGCCATCCAAAGCGCCTGGTGAGCATAAGCAATGGTCAGGATCTTTTCATCAGGCAAGGTCAGGGCGTCGTTGAGTGGATGGCGCTGATGACCATCAAAAAAATGAATGCGTCCTTGGTTATCCAACAGCCACATACCACCAGATGACTGCACCGCCACATCGCGAACATCACCGAGGCCATTGAGACCGCCGTATGATTGAAACGATGTGAGCAAGGGATCATGCGCCTGCAAAGGTAGGCAAGGAAAGATGAGAGCCAGCCATAACAAACAGAGACATCGGCGTTTCATGTACGAGAAGAGAGACAGGTTGCAGGATTCAGTAGCGTAGTGTCCTGCGACCTGCCCCTAAATAAAACCCTGCAACCCTAAATGTGAGCTAGGCCTCACATAATTGATACCCATTACCCATTTAATCGCTGCGCCAACGCCTGATGTGCACGTTTAGCTTGACGCTGGAACCCATTACGCTCGCCATTAGGAACGGGGTGCGCCTCAGGCAGCGGTACCTTCATCGCGTTGACCGGGTGACCGTATTTGAGCAATTCAAAATGAAGATGAGGCCCCGTTGAGCGACCGGTATTACCACTTAATCCGATTCGTTGTCCCATCGACACATGATCGCCCGGCTTCACTAAAATCCGATGCAAATGTAAATATCGCGTTGAATACTCACGCCCGTGTTTAATCACCACGTAATTACCCGCTAGCGGGTGTTTACGCGCTTTAACGACAACACCATCACCGGCGGCCAATACTGAGGTACCCACTGGCGTCGCGAAGTCAGTGCCATTGTGCGGTGAAATACGCCCGGTGATCGGGTGTTTACGATGTGGGTTAAACGATGAGCTAATACGATAGCGCTTGGCAGTGGGGTAACGACGGAGCGCACGATCAAGGCTTTGCCCCTTCTGATCATAAAAGCGTCCATCATGATGACGATAGACAAAAATGTCTCGACTGCCCGATTTGTAGAGCATGGCCGTGACCTTACCCGATGACACGGGTTTATTGTCGATGAACTCTCTGTTTACTTGTACCGCAAACTGATCGCCGCGACGAGATTGACGTCCAAAGTCAAAACGCCACTGTAACGCCGAGACCAGATTTTGAATCTGATTAGGTGTGAGCCCAGCTTGGCGCGCCTGCTGATAAAAGCTACTGTTCACCCGTCCAATCAAGGTCACACTCTCAAACTCGCCTTTGGTTTCCAAGCGCTGATAGTCAACGGTACCTTGATCGAACTGGTAATAGTCGCGGTATTTAATCGATTGATAAACGGTGAACGTCAGCAATCGACCTTCCTCGTCAACTTGCCATTCCATTTTTTGTCCGCGGCGAATATCGCCGGCTTTATCGTTCACATCCAGCATTTGGTAGAGCTGACCGATAGCGAGACCATACTGTGAGAAGATCTCACCGAGTGTATCCCCTGCCGCGACGGTGTGGTGATGGACACGCGGCGCCTCAGATGTGATGTCTTGCTCGAGCGCATCTTCAGGCACACTCAAGGCAGGATCGTTTGCATCCATGCCTTGCTCAATCGGTTCACTGTGATCCACTGTCGCCGGCGCTTGGTGTTGGTTGACCGCCGGCAACGGTTGCCGTTCTTTGGGAGAAAAAGGATGGGGCTGCCACATGAGGGCAGCGCCAACCAAAAGAGATAATGAAGCCAGGGCCAGCTTGTGCTGGCGAGGAAGTCTGGCTGTCACAGCGAGCCAGTTAGTCAGTAGTTTCATGCTTTAAACAACGTGTGAAACGATTTCCTAAATCTTTTAAAAACACCTGATAGCTATCAGGCGCTACCGGAATTGATGTCGCCAATGGATCTAAGGCAAGTACATTGACGTCATTATGTCGTGTCACAGCATCAATCAGTGCGGGATTAAACTGCGGCTCAGTGAAGATACAGGTCGCATCATGATTAAGCAAACCTCGGCGAATCGTCACCAGGGTTTTCGCCCCAGGCTTTTGACTTGGATCAACCGTAAAATGTCCTGTTTTTTCGAGGCCAAAAGCATCCTCAAAGTAACCATAGGCATCATGGAAGACAAAATACCCTGACTGAATACGGGTGGCGAGGTCTTGCTGAATATCGGCAACGGTTTGATCGAGCTTATCATTGAAACGAGTCAGGTTGGCTTGGTATTGCTCTGCTTTACCGGGAGCGGCTTCAATCAATGCCTCTGTAATAGCTTGTGCCGCCACTCGAGTCGTTTTGGGTCCCAGCCAAAGGTGCGGGTCAATATTGTGCTCGCCATGATCGTGTCCATGATGATGATGGTGCCCGCCATCAAAATGGCGCAACGGCATATTCTCGACCTGTGTCAAGGTCAATACAGAAGGTTTATCCGCCAACAATTTAGAAAGAAAAAGCTCTAGCTCGGGTCCCACCCAAATCGTCACATCCGCTTGATTTAAACCGCGTATGTCCGATGGCTTTAGCGCATAGCTATGCGGTGACGCCCCCGGCGGCAACAACACATCGACGGTATCATCTTGTGTCACAAGTCCTGCCGCGATCAGCTGTAAAGGCTTAATCGATGTCATTACCGACGTGGCTTGCGCGGGCAATGCCAGTAGTAGTGCAATAAATACCCCAATAATACGCGCCATCATCTTTCCTCTCATTCTTATGTTTTCTCACTGGCTATAAATGTTATAATATAACAATTCCAATTCACAATGCTTTTTTCACTATGACTGACTCGCTAGTCTCGCTCGATGCGGTGACGGTGACCTTCAATGGCCGCCATGTGCTGGATAAGGTTTCGATGCAACTAAAGCGCGGGCAAATTACCACGCTAATTGGCCCCAATGGCGCCGGGAAATCGACGCTTGTCAAAGCACTGATCGGTTTAGTTAAGCCGAGCGCCGGCACAGTACAAATAGCCCGAGACGTAAAAATCGGTTACGTACCTCAGAAGTTGCAGTTAAATCAAACTCTGCCGCTAACGGTTGATCGGTTTATTCGTCTGGGAACACGCTATACCAATGCGCAGATTAGCCAGGCGCTACATACGGTCAATGCCGAGTCCTTGCAATATGCGAATATGCATACCCTCTCCGGCGGTGAAACGCAACGCGTCCTACTCGCCCGCGCCATTTTAAAGCACCCTGATGTGTTGGTGTTAGATGAGCCAGTGCAAGGGGTTGATGTCAGCGGTCAATTGGAGATGTATAGCCTGATCAGTCAATTACGTGATAGCCTTGGGTGCGCGGTACTCATGGTGTCGCATGACTTGCATTTAGTAATGGCTAAAACCGATGAAGTGATTTGTTTGCAGCATCATGTCTGCTGCTCCGGTGAGCCCGATGCCATTTCGCAGCACCCTTCTTATGTGGCGATGTTTGGTCGCCAAACCAGTGAGCAACTCGCGCTATATCACCACCACCATCATCATAAACATGATCTTGCAGGGCAACCTGTAAGCTGCGAACACCAAGAGCATCATCATGATTGAGTTCTTACTTGCCCCTATCATGGGCGGCTTATTGATCGCCGCCATTGCCGGCCCTTTGGGCTCATTTGTGGTCTGGCGACGTATGGCCTACTTTGGCGATACCCTCGCTCACGCCTCACTACTCGGTTTAGCGTTAGGCTTTCTGCTGCAAATCGACTTAAACCTCGCACTCGTGATCACCTGCTTACTCCTGGCGGTTTTATTGGTGGGACTACAGCGCCAACACCTGGTCTCGACTGATACCTTGCTCGGTATATTGGCTCACAGTGCCCTGTCATTGGGGTTAGTGTCAGTAAGCTTTTTGGACAACATGCGCGTCGATCTCATGGCCTATTTGTTTGGCGATTTGTTGGCGGTCTCTTTTGCCGATCTCACTTTACTCGCCATTGGCGCGTGCTTAACACTCGGGGTACTCGCGTATTTCTGGGAGCAGTTACTGTCGATGACAGTCAGCGAAGAGCTTGCCAAGGTAGAAGGTATTGCAGTAGAAAAGCTGCGGCTGTTATTGATGCTACTGATTGGTTTGGTCATTGCGTTGGCGATGAAATTTGTCGGGGCATTAATTATTACCTCTATGCTAATCATTCCCGCGGCAACGGCACGGCGCATCGCCTCAACACCAGAGCAAATGGCCTCGTTTGCTAGCCTCATTGGGATGGCTGCGGTGCTGCTAGGTATGGCAGGCTCTTGGTTTTATGATACGCCCGCTGGCCCATCTGTGGTGGTTGCAGCAGCCAGTGTCTTTATGTTGGCGCAGTTATTGCCGAATCGCTCGCACTAAGCCCTAACCACTTATTATGTTTTCTATATCAAAAAGCCGCTCATATGAGCGGCTTTTGTTTATGCGATTACTTTGTCTGGCTTACCAGCTGGTTTTCTCGCGCAATGCTTTACCAATATCAGCAAGACTTTTAACCGTCGTGACACCCGCTGCTTCAAGGGCAGCAAATTTATCGTCTGCGGTTCCTTTACCACCAGAAATAATTGCTCCCGCATGACCCATGCGCTTACCTGGAGGTGCTGTTACCCCGGCAATATATGCCACTACGGGCTTGGTCACATTGGCTTTGATGTAAGCCGCCGCTTCCTCTTCTGCAGTCCCGCCAATCTCACCGATCATCACGATCGCCTCGGTCGCCGGATCCTTTTCGAACATTTCTAAAATGTCGATAAAGTTTGAGCCTGGAATAGGGTCCCCACCAATACCAACACAGGTGGATTGGCCAAAGCCTTCATCAGTGGTTTGCTTAACGGCTTCATACGTCAGTGTGCCCGAGCGCGACACAATGCCCACTTTACCAGATTGATGAATGTGCCCCGGCATAATGCCGATTTTAGACTCATCCGGCGTGATCACACCTGGACAGTTAGGCCCAATCATACGCACGCCTGCTTGGTCCAGCTTCACTTTTACTTCCAGCATATCCAGTGTTGGGATACCTTCCGTAATACATACAATAAGCTCAATACCAGCATCGATCGCTTCTAGGATCGCGTCTTTACAGAAAGGGGCCGGAACATAAATAACTGATGCTGTCGCACCCGTCGCCTCGACCGCATCGGCCACCGTGTTGAACACAGGTAAACCTAGGTGAGTCGTACCGCCCTTACCGGGGGATACACCGCCGACCATTTGTGTTCCATACTCAATAGCTTGCTCTGAGTGGAAAGTACCTTGTCCACCTGTAAAACCTTGGCAGATCACTTTGGTATCTTTATTAATCAGCACTGACATTGTTATTTACCCTCCGCGGCAGCAACGACTTTTTGAGCGGCTTCGGTTAGCGATGTTGCCGCAATGATATTCAAACCACTATCGGCCAGTTTCTTGGCACCTACATCAGCATTATTTCCCTCGAGGCGAACCACCACTGGAACTTTAACGCCAACTTCTTCGACTGCGCCAATAATGCCATCTGCGATCAAGTCGCAGCGCACGATACCGCCGAAGATATTCACCAAGACAGCCTTTACGTTGCTGTCAGACAGAATGATTTTAAACGCTTCTGTTACACGCTCTTTGGTCGCGCCACCGCCAACGTCAAGGAAGTTAGCTGGGCTGCCACCGTGCAAATTAACAATGTCCATGGTGCCCATTGCTAGGCCCGCACCGTTAACCATGCAGCCAATATTGCCATCTAGCGCGACATAGTTGAGTTCCCATTGCGCGGCATGCGCTTCACGCTCGTCTTCTTGGCTGGGGTCGTGCATCGCGCGCACTTTGGGTTGGCGGTAGACAGCGTTGCTATCAATGGCCAATTTAGCATCCAAGCAGTGCAAGTTGCCTTGGTCAGTAATAACCAAAGGGTTAACCTCAACCAGTGCAACATCTTTATCCAAAAACAGCTGGCCGATACCCACAAAAATTTTGGTAAATTGCTTGATTTGCTCACCTTCTAGACCCAGTTTAAAGGCCAGTTGGCGACCTTGATAAGGCTGAGGGCCAACAAGGGGATCAATCGATGCTTTGTGGATAAGCTCAGGGGTTTCTTCCGCCACCTTCTCGATTTCGACACCGCCTTCAGTCGATGCCATGAAAACAACGCGGCGTGAACCACGGTCGACAACCGCACCCAGGTAAAGCTCTTTGGCGATATCGGTGCATGACTCCACCAAAATTTTGCTTACCGGCTGACCGTTTTCGTCGGTTTGAAAGGTCACCAAGTTTTTACCAAGCCATTGCTGAGCAAACTGACGGATCTCCTCTTTGGAGTTAGCCAGTTTTACCCCGCCTGCCTTGCCACGCCCACCAGCGTGAACCTGGCATTTAACGACCCATTTGTTTCCGCCAATTTTATCGGCTGCTTCAGCAGCTTCTTGTGGTGTGTCGCAAGCATAGCCCTCTGAAACTGGTAGACCATATTCAGCGAACAGCTGCTTTGACTGATATTCGTGCAGATTCATGATGTTCTATCCGTGTTAGTGTCCATTATTGTGTCTTTTTGCTTTCCAAATGAGGGGACCTCCGTCCCCTCTAAAATGGCTCCCCTCAAAAACAGGGGGTAGCGCCATTAAACGTCCAGAAGCAGACGTGTTGGGTCTTCTAGAAGTTCTTTGATGGTCACCAAGAAGCCTACCGATTCACGACCGTCAATCAGACGGTGATCATAAGAAAGCGCCAGGTACATCATCGGCAAGATTTCGACCTTGCCATCCACCGCCATTGGGCGGTCTTGGATCTTGTGCATGCCAAGAATGGCTGCTTGAGGGGGATTAATGATCGGCGTTGACATCAATGAGCCAAAAACACCGCCATTGGTGAGGGTGAAGTTGCCCCCGGTCAGTTCATCGACGGTGAGCTTGCCATCACGGCCTTTAATCGCCAAATCACGGATACCCTTTTCAATATCCGCAAAGCCCAGCTTGTCGCAATCGCGCAGCACAGGGGTAACCAGACCACGCGGTGTAGATACCGCCATGCTGACATCGAAGTAGTTGTGATAAACGATATCATCACCGTCGATGGATGCGTTGACTTCTGGGTAACGCTTCAAGGCCTCGACGACCGCTTTCACATAGAAAGACATAAAGCCGAGACGAATATCGTGACGCTCTTCAAAACTATCACGGTATTGCTTACGCAAGTCCATGATGGGCTTCATGTTCACTTCATTGAAGGTGGTCAGCATCGCGGTACTGTTTTTCGCTTCTAACAAGCGCTCAGCGACACGTTTACGCAAGCGCGTCATAGGAACACGCTTCTCACCGCGTTCAGCCACAGGTGGCACATCTTGGCTTTGTGCTTTTTGCTCACCCTGCTCAGGCTGACTCTTAAGGTGTGCTTCAACATCTTCTCGCGTAATGCGTCCACCCACACCTGTGCCTTTCACGGCGTCAGGAGAGAGGTCATGCTCAGCAAGCAGACGACGTACCGCAGGACTTAACGCGTCGTTCGTCTCTTCTTCTAGTGAGGCGGTGTGGCGCTTGTCAGGTGAAGACTCTGATTGTGCAGGAACATCTTTGGTTGGCTCACCTGCGACGGCACCTTCTTTGATTTTAGCGATGGCCTGTTTCGCTAATACGGTTGACCCTTCATCTTCAATGATGGACTCCAACACCCCATCAGCAGGGGCAGGCACTTCCAGCACGACCTTATCTGTTTCAATATCAACCAGTACTTCGTCACGGGTTACCGAGTCACCTGGCTGTTTGTGCCATGTGGCAATGGTTGCGTCAGCCACAGATTCGGGTAAATCGGGAACCAGAATTTCGATTGTCATATCGTATTTATCCTTAATGTTCTAGTTCTTACTTTAGGGTCAGAGCGTCTTGAACTAACGCTTTTTGTTGTTTCTGGTGTACAGACATATAACCTACCGCAGGTGATGCGGATGCCGAGCGTCCGGCATAGGTCAATGTGGCATCTTGCGGTAAGGCAGCACGGAAGTTGTGCTGGCTGCTGTACCACGCCCCTTGGTTTTGTGGCTCTTCTTGGCACCAAACAAAGTCTTTCGCATTGCTATAAGGCGCAATCGCGTCTTTAACCGCGTCCAGAGGGAATGGATAAAGTTGCTCAATACGGACAATGGCAACGTCATCAATCTCTTGCTCTCGGCGTGCTTGTAGCAAATCATAATAGACTTTGCCCGAGCACATCACGACGCGTTTCACCTTGCTTGGCTCAAGATCGTCCATTTCACCAATCGCTGGTAGGAAATCACCCTCGGTTAAGTCTTCCAAGTTAGACACACACAGTGGGTGACGTAACAGCGACTTCGGTGACATAACGATCAAAGGACGACGCATTGGGCGCACCACTTGCCGGCGCAACATGTGATAAACCTGCGCGGGGCTTGATGGCACCACAACCTGCATATTTTGCTCAGCACACAGTTGCAGATAACGCTCTAAACGTGCTGACGAGTGCTCGGGGCCCTGCCCTTCATAGCCATGAGGAAGCAGCATGGTCAGGCCACACATGCGGCGCCATTTTTGTTCACCAGAGCTGATGAACTGATCAATCACCACTTGCGCACCATTGCCGAAGTCACCAAATTGTGCTTCCCACACGGTTAAACCGCCTGGCTCAGCGGTGGCGTAACCGTACTCAAACGCCAGTACCGCTTCTTCCGATAACACGGAATCGAAGATCTCGAATGGTCCTTGTTTGTCATGGATATTTGCAAGTGGCAAATACGTGCTGCCATCTTCTTGGTTGTGGAGCACCGCATGACGGTGGAAGAAGGTGCCGCGACCTGAGTCTTGACCCGTAATGCGGATACGTTTGCCATCATCAACCAAAGTGGCATAAGCAAGGGTCTCAGCCATCCCCCAATCAACCATCTTTTCGCCTTCTACCATCGCTTTGCGATCTTTGTAGAGCTTGGCAACACGGCTGTGGAGTTTATGGCTATCCGGCAACTGGCAAATGCGATGACCCAGCTCTTTCAGACGCTTAGCATCGAACTTATTCGCCCACTCTACCGTCCAATCGTGGCCTAGATAGGGCGTCCAGTCGACAGAATGCAACACCATTGGGCGCCACTCTTTCACCACACACTCACCACTATCAAGAAGATCACGATACTCATTGATCATCTCAGTGGCTTTTTCGAGATTAGCGACCCCTTGTTGATCCAATATATCGGCGTACAACTTACGCGGAGTAGGATGCTTTTTGATCTTTTGGTACATCATCGGCTGAGTCGCGTTGGGCTCATCCGCTTCGTTGTGGCCATGGCGACGGTAACAGACTAAGTCAATCACCACATCACGCTTAAACTCGTTGCGAAAATCGAGCGCCAAGCGCGATACAAAAGCAACCGCCTCGGGATCATCTGCATTGACGTGGAAAATCGGCGCCTGCACCATCTTAGCGATGTCTGTACAGTATTGCGTCGAGCGTGAATCAGCCGGGTTCGACGTGGTAAACCCAATTTGGTTATTGACCACGATGCGCACGGTGCCGCCTACTTGGAAGCCTCGCGCTTGCGACATGTTGAAGGTCTCTTGTACCACCCCTTGCCCGGCGATAGAGGCATCACCGTGGATGGTGATAGGGAGAACACTCGAGCCGGTATTATCTTCCAGTCGGTCTTGGCGAGCACGCACTGATCCCATCACCACCGGGTTCACAATCTCAAGGTGTGAGGGGTTGAACGCCAACGCAAGGTGAACATCCCCCCCCGGTGTCGCGAAATCAGACGAGAAGCCTTGGTGATATTTCACATCCCCGGTTCCCCAACTCTCGTCTTGTTTACCCGCGAACTCATCAAAAAGCTCGGACGGTTTCTTACCTAATACGTTTACCAACACATTGAGGCGCCCACGGTGAGCCATTCCGACCACCACTTCTCGTGCGCCTTCGCTACCTGCGTGGCGAATCAGCTCTTTCAGCATCGGGATCAGCGAATCACCGCCTTCAAGAGAGAACCGCTTAGCGCCGGGGAATTTGGCACCAAGATAGCGTTCGAGGCCTTCAGCTGCGGTGAGCTCTTCTAAAAAGGTGAGCTTTTCTTCTTCGCTAAACTGCGGCTGTCCAACCACAGATTCCAGGCGACCTTGGATCCAGCGCTTTTCTTCGGTATCGGTAATGTGCATGTATTCTGCACCGATAGACCCACAATAGGTCTTCTCAAGCGCATCATACAGCTCGCCCAATTGCATATTGTCTTTACCAATCGCAAATGAGCCGACATTAAAGGTTTCGTTGAAATCCTGCTCATTGAGAGAGTGAAAAGCAGGTGACAGATCAGGTACAGGTTTACGTTTCCATAACCCGAGAGGGTCTAGGCTGGCCTGTTGGTGGCCGCGGAAACGAAAAGCATTAATCAGTTGAAGAACTTTGACTTGTTTCGCGTCTACATCTGGATCATTGACTGAAGCACTTGCACGCGATGTATCGGTAGCTAAGCGTCGAAAGTAATCACGAACACGAGAGTGAGGTTGTTCTACCGCGGTATCACTTACCACTGGCAGCTGGTCGAAAACCGCTCTCCATTCTTGATCAACTAACTCCGGGTCACTGAGGTACATTTCGTAGAGGTCTTCTACGTACGTTGCATTGGCGCCAGCCAAATGAGAAGACTCTAACCAAGCCTTCATCACGCCATTTTGCATTGTTATCCCTTAACCACTAGTTATTTATCCAAACACCGGTCTGAGGCCGGGTTACCTGTTATTAAGCCCCGTCCGAGGACGGGGCATTTTTTTCTACGTTATTGGTTCAGCGTTTTAAACGCCGCGCTGAATCAGCATAGACTTGATATGCCCAATTGCCTTGGTTGGGTTCAGTCCCTTTGGACATACACTGACACAGTTCATGATCCCGTGGCAACGGAAGACACTAAAAGCGTCGTCTAGATCAGATAACCGCTCTTCGGTCGCTGTGTCACGGCTATCCGCCAACCAACGGTAAGCGGCAAGCAAGCCCGCTGGACCAACAAACTTGTCAGGGTTCCACCAAAATGAAGGGCATGCGGTACTACAACATGCACACATAATGCACTCATACAAGCCATCAAGTTCCGCGCGATCTTCCGGCGCTTGCAAGTTCTCTCGCGACGGTGGCGTTTCATCATTCATCAGGTAGGGTTTGACACGCTCATAGTTCTCATAGAACTGCCCCATATCAATAATAAGATCACGCACCACCGGTAGACCGGGTAGCGGACGAATCACGATTTCGGACTTGTCCATCAGTGAGGACAGCGGCGTGATGCATGCCAGACCATTTTTACCGTTCATATTGACGCCGTCAGAGCCACAGACACCTTCACGGCACGAGCGACGGAAGGCCAAAGTAGGATCTTGCTCTTTAAGCTGGATGAGCGCATCTAGCAGCATCATGTCAGACCCTTCAGGCACATCCAGCGTGTAGTCTTTCATGTATGGCGCATTATCTACATCTGGGTTGTAGCGATAGATAGAAAACTTAACATTCATCGTTCTCGACCCCCTTAGTAACTGCGGACTTTCGGTGGGAAAGCCTCACGGTGCACTGGCGCCATATTGACGTCGCGCTTCGACATGGCTTCGGTTTCTGGGTTATAGATGGAGTGGCATAGCCAGTTTTCATCATCGCGGTCTTGATAGTCGAAACGCGCATGTGCGCCACGGCTTTCAGTACGATAATGGGCTGATACCGCCGTTGAGTACGCGGTTTCCATCAAATTCTCCAGCTCCAAACATTCGACACGCTGGGTGTTGAACTCGGTTGACGTATCATCAAGACGCGCCGACTTAAGGCGTTCGCGAATTTCCTTCAGCTCTTTCAGCCCTTTTTCCATCGCCTCGCCTTCTCGGAACACAGAGAAGTTTTCTTGCATACAAGCTTGCAAATCTTTGCGGATCTCAACCGGGTCTTCACCCTGCTGGGTGTTATTCCAACGATTAACCCGTGCCAGTGACGCCTCAATGTCTGACTCGCTCGCATCGCGCGCTTCTACTTGCGCGGCGAGTGTCTCGCCAAGGTGCAGGCCGGTCGCTCGGCCAAAGACAACCAAGTCGAGCAATGAGTTGCCGCCCAAGCGGTTGGCACCGTGAACAGACACGCTGGCAATCTCGCCACAGGCAAACAAACCTTGTACTTCAATGTCATTGCCGAGCGGGTCTTGCTTGATTGCTTGGCCAGACACTTGTGTTGGAATGCCCCCCATCATGTAGTGACAGGTTGGGATCACCGGAATCGGTTCTTTGATAGGATCGACGTGCGCAAAGGTACGCGACAAGTCAAGAATACCGGGGAGACGAGACTCGAGCACATCTTTGCCAAGGTGATCGAGCTTCAGTTTGAGGTGTGGGCCCCATGGGCCGTCACAGCCACGCCCTTCTCGAATCTCGATCATCATCGAACGCGCCACCACGTCACGCCCTGCCAAATCTTTCACATTGGGGGCGTAACGCTCCATAAAGCGTTCACCATCTTTATTGAGCAGATAACCGCCTTCACCACGACAACCTTCCGTCACCAATACACCCGCTCCAGCAATGCCTGTGGGGTGGAATTGCCACATTTCCATATCTTGCATTGGCACGCCTGCGCGCAGCGCCATACCAACACCGTCACCGGTATTGATATGCGCATTGGTGGTTGATTGATAGATACGACCAGCGCCACCTGTCGCCAACACGGTTGCTTTGGATTTGAAGTAGCAAATCTCCCCAGTTTCCATACACATGGCCGTGGCACCAACGATTACACCGTCTTGGTTTTTAACCAAATCAAGCGCATACCATTCAGAGAAGATCGTGGTCTTGTTTTTAATATTCTGTTGATACAAGGTGTGCAGCAGTGCGTGCCCGGTCCGGTCAGCAGCCGCTGCCGTTCTCGCTGCTTGCTCGCCACCAAACTCTTTGGACTGGCCACCAAACGGGCGTTGATAGATGGATCCGTTTTCGAAGCGAGAAAATGGCAGCCCCATTTTTTCAAGCTCAATCACAGATTGAGGGCCTGTCTTACACATGTACTCAATGGCATCTTGGTCGCCAATATAATCCGACCCTTTCACCGTGTCATACATGTGCCATTGCCAGTTGTCCTTGTGCGAGTTACCCAGTGCTACCGTAATCCCACCCTGCGCGGACACAGTGTGCGAACGAGTTGGAAACACTTTAGATAACAGTGCACAGGTTAGGCCCTGCTCTGATATTTGCAGTGCGGCGCGCATACCTGCGCCACCTGCGCCAATGACAATTGCGTCAAATTCGCGAACTGGAATACTCACTTACACACCCCACAATACAAAGAAACCGGCGAAAACATAGATCAGTAGCATGGCCACAACGCCCAGTTGCAACATGCCACGCAGCAAGGCTGGCTTGATATAATCAGTCAATACTTGCCACATTCCGATCCAGCCGTGAATCAGCACGGAGACCAGGGCTAACATGGTAAAGACTTTGGTACTGGTCTGGCCGAAAAACGCTGTCCATGAGGCATACGTAATCTCAGGACCAAAAACGGCAAAACCGACCATATAAAGTGTGTAAAGTGTGATGAGAATCGCAGTGGCGCGAATCAGCACATAGTCGTGCACACCATTGCGCCCGACCGATGAGATGTTTTTAGTTACCATACTAAAACCCCCGCCAACACAGACAACACGCCAGTGATAACAAATGCAACCTGCGCACTTTGCGCGCCAGACTCCAGCTCTTCAAAATAACCCATGTCTTGGATCAAATGACGGATCCCGCCAACAATGTGATACGCCAGCGCCGTCAAAATGCCCCAAAGGATCAGTTTGACGAAAAAGCTATCGACAATGGCAGCAGCGGATTGAAATCCATCAGGAGAAGAGAGAGACAGGCTAAGCAGCCATAGGAGGATGGCGATCGAGACAAAGGTGATGACACCTGCCACTCGATGCAATATAGACGCAATCGCTGTTATCGGGAAACGAATCGTCTGGAGGTCGAGGTTTACGGGTCTTGACTTTCTTTCTTTCACGATATTGCCCACTCAGCTCCATTGAGCATTTATAGTTATTACACTCTCTGAACCTCAGTACTCAAAGCGTAAGACCTGCAACATCTGCGTAACGCGCTTCATGTACCTTATTGCTTATAACTGCAATTCTTGGCGAATGGATCACGTCAGTTAGGAAAGGTGTTTGAGCCCCTAAACGCTCTAGGATACTGATTTGCCCAGAGACCTCGAAAAAGTATACGTGGCGTAACAGACAATTACAAACGCACAAAATTGACCGGAATCTCACAACAGATATTTAACTCGCATTGCAAATAAGTTATTAACTGACGCACACATCGATAGGTTAAAAATTGACATCATTAGGGTCGATCGGTACAACGGTCGAGTCCGTATCCTGGATGGGATTATAAAATAACAAAGGAGATTGTTATGGCAGAGAAGAAAGCTACCCTACATATCGAAGGGAAAGCACCAATCGAACTGCCGATTATCGAGGGCACCGTCGGTCCAGAAGTCATTGATGTGCGCCAGCTGGTAAACGAAGGCTATTTCACCTTTGATCCTGGCTTTGTCGCAACGGGTTCGTGCAATTCGCAAATCACCTACATCGATGGCGCAGCCGGCGTATTGCTGCACCGCGGTTACCCGATAGATCAACTTGCCAATAACGCTGATTATTTAGAAGTCTGTTATATCCTGCTCTACGGTGAAGTCCCTACCCAAAAGCAATACGATGAGTTTCGCTCAATGATCGTGCGCCACACCATGGTGCATGAACAGATTGCAAGCTTCTTCCACGGCTTCCGCCGTGACGCTCACCCAATGGCCGTAATGGTCGGGGTTGTAGGTGCACTGGCCGCGTTCTATCACGACTCTCTCGACATCAACAACGATCAACACCGTGAAATCACGGCGTTCCGTTTACTGTCGAAAATGCCAACATTGGCTGCAATGTGTTACAAGTACTCGATCGGGCAGCCATTTATTTATCCACGTAACGACCTCGACTACGCGGAGAACTTCCTACATATGATGTTCGCCACGCCATGCGAAGAGTATGAGGTCAACCCTGTGGTTGCGCGTGCAATGGATAAAATATTCACGCTGCACGCCGATCACGAACAAAACGCATCCACATCAACAGTACGCCTTGCGGGCTCGTCAGGTGCGAACCCATTTGCCTGTATTGCGGCAGGGATTGCCTCGTTATGGGGACCCGCCCACGGCGGTGCGAATGAAGCGTGCTTGCGTATGTTTGAGCAAATCGGGCATGTTGATAACATTCCTGAGTATATTGCTCGCGCGAAAGACAAAGATGATCCATTCCGCCTGATGGGCTTTGGTCACCGCGTCTACAAGAACTACGATCCTCGCGCAACCGTGATGCGTGAAGCCTGTCACGAAGTGCTCAATGAGTTACAAATACAGGACCCACTGCTTGACGTAGCGATGGAGCTAGAGCGCATCGCATTGTCAGATGATTACTTTATCGATAAGAAACTTTATCCGAACGTTGATTTCTATTCAGGCATTATCCTGAAAGCGATCGGGATTCCCACGTCGATGTTTACAGTGATCTTCGCGATGTCTCGTACCATTGGTTGGATTGCTCACTGGAATGAAATGCATACCGACCCACACAAGCGTATTGGGCGCCCGCGTCAGCTTTACACAGGCTATACGCAACGCGAGTTTACGCCGATGGACAAGCGCAGTTAAGCCGCGAATGTCATATAACAAAGCCGCCAAAAGGCGGCTTTTTCTTTATCATCAGCAGGTTATCACATTGCTGCGTCTACCTTTTATCGCGCTTAGCCTCAACGCCTAGGCGTTACGCTGGATTGTCGATATCGATAAAGTGCACATTCAAACCATGCTGCTGGGCAAGCCACTCCCCTAGCGCTTTCACGCCATAACGCTCGGTCGCGTGATGCCCTGCCGCGATATAATGCACACCCTGCTCACGCGCCGAAAAGGTTGTGCGCTCAGAAATCTCACCCGACAGATACGCATCCATCCCTTGTGAAGCGGCCAAGTCGATAAAATCTTGAGCGCCACCAGTACACAGCCCGACGGTTTCAATCCGCGTTTGTTGGCCACCGTCAATCACAAGGGGCGTCCGGTTAAGCACCGTGGCCACTTGTTGCTCAAACTGTGCCAATGTCATGGGTGTTGAAAGCTTTCCATAAACAGGAATCGAGACAGGGTTGTCAGGCTCCAGTCCCCCAAGCAGCTCAATGCCTAAACGTTTGGCAAGTTGCGCGTTGTTACCCAGCGTCGGGTGAATATCCAAAGGCAAGTGATAACCGTATAGATTGATGCCATGTTCAATCAACATCTTGATACGTTGATACTTCATGCCGCGAATTTGCTGTGGTTCGCCGCGCCAAAAGTAACCATGGTGCACCAGGATGGCATCCGCATTCTGCTCAATCGCTGCATCAATAAGATCTTGGCAAGCCGTCACCCCTGTGACGACGGTTTGAACCTCATCACGCCCTTGCACTTGCAGTCCGTTCGGGCTGTAGTCTTTGATGCTATCCGGTTTTAGTTCGGCGTTGAGCAATGCTTCCAGTTCAAAATTATTCATAGCATTCACATCCACTTGCGAGACAATGGCAACAGTGTAACCTGACAAGCAAAAATAAAAAAAGCGGCGAGCACGAATGGCTCACCGCTTATCTAATCGCTACCTATCTGTTCGGCTGCATCTATACGTATTTATGGCTTATACGATAGGCTAAGCCTTGATGAGGTAAAGGTGGGTTAGAAAAAACCACCGACCTTTTCCGACTCAGCTAACCAGACTGGCTTGGTGCTGTCTTTAAGCCAGACTTGATGTAAATGGCTATATAAACGCGATGCCATGGGCGGCACAATCAGTGTTGGCAGGCAAGTGATGCCCGCGATCACAACCGCGCAGCGGCGCAACACAACACGGGTTTTATCGAACGGTGTATACATAATCAACCTCACTCATCTGACCAGTTTGCAAGTATGGACGTAGTGTACCACCCATTTTGTTTTTTTACTACATAAATGGTTATGTTTCACCCAAAAATCACCAGATTCAGCTTTAACAGTCTTTTAACAAGGTAATAAAATTACATCATGAGTGACACCGATCCGCTATTTAGCAACCAAGATCAAATCAATGCCGACTTTAGCTGGTTACAAAATCAGTTCTCACTACTCAGCGACAAGCACTTCCCGGTTGTGCCTCATCATCTTTGGCAACACAAATTACTGCCATCTCCCTCGCCCTATAAGGGACCAAAGCGTATCGGCTTTTACTATCAGTGGCTGCTCACTCAGCTCATTGATTGTCACCCGCATTTGGGGTTAGAAGCTGAGGAAATACAAATTAATGAGGGCGGCAAGACGCGAGGTGCCATCGACTTTTTAGTCAGATATCAGGGGCAACTAGAGCACTGGGAGGTGGCGGTAAAATTCTACCTCGCCTATGACAACCGTTGGTTAGGCCCCAATGCCAAGGATGCGTTGGATATCAAAGTGGCGCGAATGCTTGACCACCAATTGGCGCTGTCCAGCCACCCAAGCTTCTGTCAGCAATACCCACACTGGCAACCGAGTGAGAAACGTTTGATGGTGCAAGGAAGGTTGTACCGCCATTATCATCATGGCGAGCAGCCCCTACCAGAGTGGCCCCCCGTCAATCATGACAGCATTGGGGGATGGTGGTGTTGGCCAGATGCATTACCAACAGACAGGGAATTTGCCGTATTGGCCCGCGACCAGTGGTTGTCACTGCCCGCTTTCGCTGATTTGCCCAAGCTCGAACGCGCATCACTTGATGAGCTATCTCGCACCTGTCACTTGTTAGATGACTCACTCACCCCTTGGGTCGTGGTACCCCGCGACTGGCCAGAGACGATACCCGCGTTACCCGCTTTGAAATAAAAAACGCGCACATTGTCTGTACGCGTTTTCGACTACAGCGTCACGACGGGACGCGCTAAACGCCTTGAGCGTTGAACACGCGGTCAACAATTTGTTGCGCTTCTTGCTCAATCAAACGCAAGTGATCATCACCTTTAAAGCTTTCACAGTAGATTTTATAAATATCTTCTGTCCCTGATGGGCGCGCAGCGAACCAACCAAACTCCGTGACCACTTTCAGTCCTCCGATGGCAGCGCCATTCCCCGGCGCATGCGTCAGTTTGGCGGTGATGGTATCGCCCGCCAAGCTCTCTGCCGTCACCATCTCGGGGCTGAGCTGACTGAGCACCTGCTTTTGCGCTGCATTGGCAACCGCTTGTAATCGGTTATACGACGGATCACCGTGCTTGTGGGCAAGTTTTTGATAATACGCCTGCGGCGTAAGCCCCGTTACCGCCAGGATTTCTGCTGCCAGTAAGCAAAGAATGATACCATCTTTATCTGTTGACCATGGCTGCCCATCAAAGGTTAAGAATGAGGCACCGGCACTTTCTTCCCCGCCAAAGCCAAGCGTTCCTTCACTCAAGCCAGGCACAAACCATTTAAAGCCGACGGGCACTTCAACCAGCGGACGAGCGAGATCGCCAACCACCTTATCAATGATCGCACTGGACACCAGGGTCTTACCCACGCCTAAATCGGCTGACCACTGCGGACGGTGGCGGAACAAATAATCGATGCACACGGCTAAATAGTGATTCGGGTTCATCAGTCCTTCGGGAGTCACGATGCCGTGGCGATCAAAGTCTGGATCATTGCCAAATGCCAAATCATAATCATCTTTGTACGCCAATAGTCCGGCCATTGCGTATGCAGACGAGCAATCCATACGAATCACGCCATCGCTATCGCGCGGCATAAAGCCAAACGTTGGGTCGACATGATCGTTAATCAGGGTAATATCCAGTTGATAATGCGCGGCAATTTGCTGCCAATAGCGGATCCCTGCGCCCCCCAAAGGGTCAACCGCAAGTTTTAAACCCGCTTTTTGAATAGCCTCGATATCAACAACCTTGGCCAGCCCAGAGACATATGGCGTCACAAGATCTTGCGCTTGGTAATAGTCACTGTGCATCGCCGCATCAATCTCCGAGCGTTTAACACCCACGAGATGGGTTTCAATATAGTGATTCGCTCGCGTTTCTATTGCTTTCGTGATTTCGCCTTCGGCGGGTCCACCATGGGGCGGGTTGTATTTGATGCCCCCATCTTGCGGTGGGTTGTGCGAGGGAGTGATGACAATCCCGTCCGCTTTCGCGTCATGCGCGCGGTTGTAGGCGAGTATCTGCTGCGATACCCCTGGGGTGGGTGTATACCCTTGCTCAGCTTGGCCAATCACCGTAACGTGATTGGCCGTTAACACTTCAACCACGGCATCGAATGCTGGTACTGAAAGCGCATGAGTGTCTTTTCCCACAAAGACAGGGCCAGAAATGCCGCGCGCGCTGCGCTCATCACAAATTGCTTGTGCAATCGCCAAAATATGATCGCGGTTAAACGTCGTGTTCAACGCGCTTCCACGGTGTCCTGACGTCCCAAACGCAACACGTTGCGACGGATGACCTGGACGTGGTTGAGCCTGGAAAAAACGCGTCACAAGCGCCGGGATATCACACAAATCTTGCGGATTCGCGCGCTGTCCGGCTTGAGGATGCACTGCCATAATTCTCTTCTCCCATGAGTGGCATAGATTAAATCGCGTTCACAACCTTCTCAGTCAAATCACTCGGGAACTGCATTTTTTCCATAAGCTGCTCCACCATCTGACGCTTACGGCCAGTATTCGTGTTGGTGATGACCCAAAAAGGGGTGTCTGGAATCTGCTTGGGTTTGGTGGTTTTGCCGCTTTCTAATAAAGTTTGTGGATTATCGGCAAAATACAGACGGGTACGCCCTTTTAGCGCCATACCATCTGCGAATCCTTGTTGGTCAACACGGTATAAGGTGGTGAGGATCAGCATAAAACGACCAATAGCTCGTTCTTGAGCCGCAAACTCATCTGAAATCAATAACGTTCGCATCGCTTTGACACGATCAACGGACGCACTGCGCCCAGCGTCTTTACTGACAACAATACCGCTAGAACGAGAGGGCGTCGTCGGCGCAGCCTGGGTTGGCTGCGGTGCCGAGTCCGACAGCAGTAAGCGACGCAGGATGTCTGATGCGCTTTCGCCAATATGCTGGGTTTGGCTGGCAATATACCGGTATAGATCGTCGTCAACCTCTATCGTCTTCATTGTTTTTCATCGCGTCCTGTTTATCGTTTAACGGGGCGATTATACAGAGATAGATAGGTATACTCTACGTTAAAGCCAGTAATCTGAGAGAAAAGCAACGTGTTGTTAAACGGAAAGTCTCGCGGTGAGGGCTCACCGCTCGTATTGATCCACGGTTTATTCGGTGATCTCGATAATTTAGGCGGGCTCGCTAAGACACTGTCCGAGCATTTTTGTGTTTATCAAATTGATCTACCTAACCATGGTCGCTCCTATCATACACAGAACACAGATTATCAAAGCCAGTCCGATGCCGTGGTCGCGTGGATGGATGCACAACAGCTTGAGTCAGCCATTATCGTTGGTCATTCAATGGGTGGCAAAGTGGCGATGGCCCTCGCCCAGCGTTTTCCAGAGCGCGTAGAACAATTGGTGGTGATGGATATTGCCCCAGTCGATTATCAAGTTAACCGACATGACAATGTTTTCAGGGCATTGCATCAGACACAAAGTGTGACACTGGAAAGCCGCCAACAAGCGCAAACCATTATGAATGAATCGATTGAAAATCCAGGCGTGAGCCAATTTTTATTGAAATCACTCTATAAAACCGATCACGGTCACTACGCCTGGCGCTTCAATATTGATAATCTTTATCACGGCTATCGTGACATCATGGGATGGACAGAGTTTGGCCAGTATTCGGGCCCAACTCTGTTTGTCAAAGGGCAGAAATCTGAATACATTCTGCCAGACCACCGCGAGGCCATTGTTGCTCAGTTCCCGCATTCAAAAGCGCATATGGTGGCAGGCACGGGTCATTGGCTACATGCTGAAAAACCGGCGGTGGTTGCCAGCGTCATAGAACGTTTTTTAATGCCGAGCGAGCGTTAACAGTTAAGTGACCCTTGTGATATATTGCGCCGCATAAGTCGGTGCTCAATGGAGGCACGCATGCTTTACGAGCACTTTCAATTGCTCGAGAAAATAGGTCTAGATCTCGTCTTCGCCGCGATTTTCTTTTTTATCGGCATGGCAATTAAAGACGTGTTACGTGAGGGCAATGTGCCAGTATTCGGCCGACGGATCGTCTGGTTTGTGCTCACACTAGGCTGTGTCGGCTTTATCGTAAAAGGTGTGATTCAGTTGGTTTGGGAAGGGGTCGGCATCGGCTAACCCTAGCACTGAAGTCACTGGTTAATCATATAGGTTTGAAAAAGCGACGCTTTTTCTTTAATTCGAGTTAGTTGCAAACAGCAACCCACTGACAAAACGGGTGTTTTTTATATGGCGAGTGTAGGTCTCTTCTTTGGTAGTGACACGGGAAACACGGAAGCAATTGCAAAAACCATTCAAAAGCAATTAGGCAAGCAAATGGTTCACGTGCAGGATATCGCGAAGAGCAGCAAAGAAGATATTGATAACTTCGATTTGCTGCTGATCGGTATTCCAACATGGTATTACGGTGAAGCACAGTGCGACTGGGATGACTTTTTCCCAGAGTTAGAGCAAATTGACTTCTCAACAAAACTCGTGGCTATTTTCGGCTGTGGCGACCAGGAAGATTACGCAGAATACTTCTGTGATGCCATGGGCACCGTCCGCGACATCATTGAAGCGAAAGGCGCGACCATCATTGGTCATTGGCCAACTGAGGGGTATGAATTTGAAGCCTCACAAGCATTGGTTGATGACAACCATTTTGTTGGCTTGTGTGTGGATGAAGATCGCCAGCCTGAACTGACCGACGAGCGTGTGAGCAAGTGGGTGAAACAAGTTTACGAAGAAATGTGTCTCGCAGAGCTTGAAGACTAAGTCTGGCTTATCAAACGCCAAGGGGACTCAACCTTGGCGTTTTTTATCTAACCGGCGCACAACGGGCCGATCATGCGGCTTGTTTGCTGGCTGTATCTCGATACTGGCGTTTTTTTCTCACATAAAGTGTACGCCTTACTTCAGCAACCACCTCGCCATGCGCGTCTTTGACGTGGACAACAAACTCGGGCAATACCTTATCGCCTCGTCCTGCTTGTTGTTGGATATCGGTTAACACCGCATCACTGATCACAAAATCTGCGTACAAGTCCGTGGTTCCCGGCTTAATAAAATTGATATCTGCTTGTTTGTCCCAGACATGGTACTGAGGGCCGAGAATCCCCATTAACATGAGTGCATAGACAGGATCGGTTAAGGAGAAGATGCTACCGCCATACTGGGTACGATTGGCATTTTTATTCCACCAGCGGAGTTTCAAACGCATGTTGACGCGTTTAAAATCCTGGCTAATCGCGTCAATATGGATCCCTGCGCCCCAAAACGGTGGCCAGCTGTTAAGTGCCCACTTAACAATACGTGGTTTGTAGAAGCGATACATGTAAGTTGACATCCTCATCTGGTCTAACCAGATAATATTCACATCTCGTAAACATTGATGCAACCACAAATGATCAAATTTCGTCCTAAGAACGCATGTCGAGAGTAGCGAGAGCAGTGCAATTTTGATAGGCTTATAAGATATTTTCCTTGCTAATCCAACTGTCTTAACTCAGGCAGAAAACAGGTAGATACACATGTCAGACAATAACCAGGCGTTGAAGCAAGCTGGGCTCAAAGTCACCCTCCCACGGCTCAAGATCCTAGAAGTGCTGCAACAGCCAGATTGCCAGCACATCAGTGCCGAAGACCTGTATAAGAAATTAATCGACCTAGGTGAAGAAATTGGCCTAGCAACCGTGTACCGCGTACTGAACCAATTTGACGATGCAGGCATTGTCACGCGTCACCACTTTGAAGGCGGAAAGTCCGTATTTGAATTGGCGACACAGCATCATCATGACCATTTAGTCTGCCTTGACTGCGGTAAAGTGATTGAATTTTCTGATGATTTGATTGAAGAGCGTCAGAAAGAAATCGCCGCACGCTTTAATGTGCAACTGACAAACCATAGTTTGTATTTGTATGGTCACTGTAAGGAAGGCGATTGCAAAGCCGACCCATCCATTCATAACGCTGATTGATTCAGTGTGAACGTTCGAAAAAAGCCGGCGTGGTCATCACGCCGGCTTTTTATTATTTACCTTCTATCTTCGCCCAGGTATCACGTAAACTCACGGTCCGGTTAAAGACAAGTGCATCTTTACGGCTATCTTTATTATCTGCACAGAAATAGCCTGTCCGTTCAAACTGATAACCCTTCTCTACTGGCGCATTTTGCATACTTGGTTCAACAAACCCCTGTTGTACCTGCAATGACGCCGGATTAATCGTCTCAGCGAAGTTATCCGCACCCGCCGGATTTGGCACCGTGAATAAACGGTCGTACAAACGGAATTCAGCGGGTAACGCCTCAGCAGCAGAGACCCAATGGATCACCCCTTTCACTTTACGCCCATCGGCAGGATCTTTACCGAGGGTGTCTGGATCATAGCTGCAATACACAGTGGTAATATTGCCATCATCGTCTTTCTCACAACGCTCTGCTTTTACTACATAGGCATTGCGCAAACGCACTTCCTTGTCCAGCACCAGTCGCTTGTACTTCTTGTTGGCTGATTCACGGAAATCTTCACGTTCAATCCAGATCTCGCGCGAAAAGGGCACCTGACGCGTGCCCATCTCGGGCTGATTGGGATGATTTGGCGCATCAAGCCATTCGACATCATCGGCTTTGTTTTCAATCACCAGTTTAATCGGATCGAGCACCGCCATTGCGCGTGGCGCATTTTCGTTCAAATCATCGCGTACACAAGACTCAAGCGCACTCATCTCTATGGTATTGTCTTGCTTGGTCACACCAATGCGCTGGCAAAATTCACGAATCGAGGCAGGCGTGTAACCACGACGACGCAAGCCAGAGATAGTCAGCATACGCGGGTCATCCCAACCGTTCACTAACTGCTCTTCCACCAGTTGGTTCAGCTTACGCTTGGACATCACGGTATACTCGAGATTTAAGCGGCTGAACTCATATTGACGCGGCGTACAGTCGATGGTGATATTTTCCAACACCCAATCGTATAGGCGTCGGTTATCTTGAAATTCAAGGGTGCAAAGAGAATGGGTAATCCCTTCTAGTGCATCCGAGATACAGTGGGTAAAGTCATACATTGGGTAAATGCACCACTTATCCCCAGTCTGGTGATGATGCGCAAAACGCACGCGGTATAAAACCGGATCACGCATTACCATAAAGGGCGACGCCATATCGATTTTGGCACGCAAACAGGCTTTACCCTCTGCAAACTCACCAGCACGCATTTTTTCAAACAATGCTAAGTTCTCTTCAACCGAACGTTCGCGATAAGGGCTGTGCTTGCCCGGCTCGGTCAATGTTCCACGATACTCTCGGATCTCATCGGGCGTCAGCTCTTCGACGTACGCTAGCCCTTTTTCAATCAGTTCAACCGCGTAACCATAAAGCTTATCAAAGTAGTTTGAGGAGTAACGCACCTCTCCTGCCCAGTCAAAGCCCAACCATTGCACATCGCGCTTGATAGACTCAACGTACTCCACGTTTTCTTTTTCTGGGTTGGTATCATCAAAACGCAGGTTACATTCACCCTGATAGTCTTGTGCGATCCCGAAGTTCAAACAAATTGATTTGGCATGGCCGATGTGCAGATAGCCATTCGGCTCTGGTGGGAAACGTGTCACGATCGCTGTGTGTTTCCCTTCCGCCAAGTCTTTATCAATGATTTGGCGAATAAAGTTAGTGGGACGAGCTTCAGCATCACTCATCAAGGTTACCTCGTATCAAAAATGCGAATTTTAAAGCTACATAGATACTATGATCTCCTATTCCGCGCTGCGACTCAACCCGTTGTTGTCATTGTCATCGCGGTGTAGGCCTATTTGTTACTTTTTTGCGCGAAAGCGATGACACAAACCTAAAAAACGCCCAGCTGTTGGCTGGGCGCTTTGTTCAGATCATTGTCGTACAGTGCCTCGTTTATGGCAGCGCGACGTTTGACAAATCTTCATCTTCTGGAATTTGTTTCAGCTCACCGGCAATGATTTCTGCTAGAGGGCCAAGAATGACCTGCAAGTTGTTCTCGCCAAGCTTGACGACTCCCATCGCCCCAATGGCTTTCAATTTCGCTTCATCAACCACCTCGCGGTCGGCAACCGACAGACGCAGACGGGTGATACACGCATCAATCGATGTTAGGTTTTGATGACCACCAAGGGCTTTAAGGTACTTGCGTGCAAGCTCGCGATTATCGCTCGCTTCACCGGTATTGGCGCTCGCCGGTGCACTTTCTACTGCGTCATCTTCTCGGCCTGGCGTTTTCAGATTGAGCGCTGAAATCGCGGCGCGGAATGACACATAATAAAGCGCAAAGAATACAAGGCCCATGATAGGCAGCATGTACCACTGGTTAGCCACAGGGTTTTTCGACGACAACACCAAGTCAACTAAACCTGCCGAGAAGCCGAAGCCTGCCGTCCAGTCGAAAGTGGCCGCGATAAACAAGGAAACACCGGTTAATAGCGCATGCAACACGAACAACAAAGGTGCGACAAACAAGAATGAGAATTCAAGTGGCTCGGTCACCCCAGTAAAGAAAGACGCAAAACCAGCAGCAATCATGATAGACGCAACACGTGCTTTGTTCTCAGGACGCGCTGTGTGATAAATCGCAAGCGCTGCACCCGGTAGACCAAACATCATGACGGGGAAGAAGCCGGCCATGTACATGCCTGTGGTCCCTTTAATCGCTTCGCCTGTTTCAAGGCCTTGTGCCCCCATCCAGAAGCGGCCCAAGTCGTTAATACCGACCGTATCGAACCAGAATACGGCGTTAAGCGCGTGGTGCAGACCAACAGGGATAAGTAAGCGGTTAAAGAAGCCATAAACACCGGCACCCGCGGCACCTAGGTTGGTGATGCTTTCACCAAAGTGAACCAAGCCGCCAAATAACACAGGCCAGACAAACATCAATACAAACGAGATGATGATCGCCACAACAGAGACCAAAATAGGCACCAAACGCCGGCCACTAAAGAAAGCCAAGGCTTTAGGCAGCTCAACACCGCTATAACGGTTGTACAGCTCAGCAGACACCACACCGATCAAGATACCGATAAACTGGTTGTTGATTTTGCTGAACGCAAGCTCATTGTTGCCCACTGAAATATCGACCAAGCCAATTTGGCTTACCGCACCCGGCGCACACAGCGTGGTGATCACCATAAAGCCAACAAAGCCTGCCAGAGCGGCGGCGCCGTCTTTATCTTTTGACATGCCATATGCCACACCGATGGCAAATAACACTGACATATTGTCGATAATCGCTGCCCCTGATTTTATCAAGAAAGCAGCTAGGGCACTGTTGCCCCCCCATCCAGTTGGGTCAAGCCAGTAGCCGACCCCCATCAAGATCGCAGCCGCTGGTAATACCGCAACCGGTACCATCAGCGCACGACCTATACGTTGTGCATAACCAAGAATATTCACCGTCGTTCCCCCTTTATATTTTTCAGTGCCCCACCACGCTAGCGCTTGCTCCGCGGCTGGGCATCTAACTTGGACGCTTGCCCAAGGACTTTTGTTAAATCACTTCTTTTGTAAAGCAATGTTAGTCAATTGCAGTTTATGTCAATAAATTCGCCTCGCAAATTAAACCCGCGTTATTTGTGAGAATCATCACCAAACCACCCCATATACAGAGAAAATTGTTAGCCTGATCATAAAACTTATTTTATGATGAAAATAAATGAGCATATCCGTTATGCTATGGCCACGAACTGAGCATTGATAGAACGAGGTGACCGATGCGACTCATTCCTTTACAAACCAGCCAACAAGTCGGCCTATGGTCGGCTCGCTATATCGTCGATACCATCAACACGTTTTCGCCGACTGCCGATAACCCCTTTGTCCTGGGCTTACCCACAGGGGGGACGCCACTCAACACCTATAAGCAACTCATTAAGCTCCACCAGCAAGGCGAAATCAGTTTTGAGCACGTGGTGACCTTTAATATGGACGAATACTGTGGGATCCCTGCTGATCACCCACAAGCGTATCGTACCTTTATGTACGAAAACTTTTTTAACCATATTGATATTCAAGAAAGAAACATCAACTTGCTTAATGGAAATGCGACCGATGTCGATGCCGAGTGCCAACGCTATGAAGAAAAAATCAAAGCGTACGGCAAAATCCATCTCTTTATGGGTGGTGTAGGAAACGATGGTCATATTGCGTTTAATGAACCCGCGTCATCATTAGCATCAAGAACACGGATCAAAACCTTGACCGAGGATACCCGTGTGGCAAACTCTCGCTTCTTTGATAATGATATCAATCAAGTACCTAAGCATGCGCTCACCATTGGTGTCGGCACCTTGTTAGATGCAGAAGAAGTCATGATCCTAGTCACAGGACACAATAAAGCCCAGGCACTTGAGGCCGCGGTAGAAGGGTCAGTGAACCACTTATGGACAGTATCAGCGCTACAACTGCACCCAAAAGCGATGATTGTGTGCGATGCGCCTTCAACAGCAGAACTAAAAGTAAAAACTGTGAAGTATTTTCAAGAGCTTGAAGCCCAAAATATACACCATTTATAAGGAATTGAAGCATGTATGCGTTAACCCACTGCCGGATTTTTACTGGCCATGAGGTGTTGGATGATCATGCCATCGTGATTCGAGAAGGCCTGATTGACGCCGTCTGTCGACAAGACGCCCTGCCCAATGATATTGCCACGCGCGCGCTCGACGGTGCATTAGTCAGCCCAGGCTTCATTGACCTTCAGCTTAATGGATGTGGCGGCGTGATGTTTAATGATGCCATTACCCCTGACACCATCGCGACCATGCATCAGGCTAACCTTAAATCAGGTTGCACCAACTTCCTCCCCACCCTGATCACTAGCTCTGATACCGATATGCAAGCCGCCATCAACGCCATGCGTGCTTACCAAAAACAGCAGCCCCATCAGGCGCTGGGGTTACACCTTGAAGGCCCTTATTTGAATATCGAAAAAAAGGGGATACACAGCGCTGACTATATTCGCCCAAGCAACGATGAGATGATCAACTACTTATGCGAAAATGCGGATGTGATTGCCAAAGTCACCCTCGCGCCTGAACTGGCGCCCGCGTCGCATATTCAAGCCCTGAAGCAAGCTGGTATCGTGGTCTCTGCTGGCCATACCAATGCCACTTACGCACAAGCTAAGCAAGGCTTTACCCACGGCATTTCCTTTGCCACGCACCTGTTTAACGCAATGACCTCTATTTCAGGCCGTGAGCCAGGTGTCGTCGGTGCCATCTACGATACACCTGATGTCTACACTGGTGTAATTGCTGACGGCTTTCACGTCTCGTACCCTAATATTCGTCTCGCACATAAAGTAAAAGGTGAGAAATTAGTGTTGGTTACGGATGCGGTTGCACCAGCAGGAGCCGACATGGATCACTTTATTTTTGTAGGTAAGAAAGTATATTACCGTGACGGTAAGTGTGTTGATGAAAATGGCACGCTTGGCGGCTCGGCACTGACGATGGATCAGGCGATTTATAACAGTGTTGAGCATGTAGGGATCGCCTTGGATGAAGCTTTGCGGATGGCTACGCTCTATCCCGCTCGCGCAATCGGTATCGAACAACACTATGGCAGCATTCGTCCGGGGAAAATTGCGAATCTTGCCATTTTCGACCGTGCAATCAACGTTCAAGCGACGATCGTAAACGGACAATATCTACAAAGCTAGGACACCTATGACTGGCGGAAAAATCGGGAATGTCGATCTTGTAAAGCAACTTAACGGAGCTGCCGTTTATCGATTAATTGATCAACAAGGGCCTATTTCACGCATACAAATTGCCGATGTAAGCCGATTGGCGCCGGCAAGTGTGACCAAAATTACCCGCCAACTGCTAGAAAGAGGCCTCATTAAAGAGGTGGCACAACAAGCATCGACAGGTGGACGTCGTGCCATTTCTCTCACCACCGAGTGTGCGCCCTTTCATACCCTTGCGGTACGATTGGGTCGTCATTTTATTGAGTTGTCTTTGTATGACTTGAGTGGTGCCTCTTTGGCCGAACACGGCGAAACCTTCCACTACCATGATCAGGACGAGCTTGTTCAAGGCTTGATTCATATCGTTAGCCAATTTTTGGAAACGCACCAACACGCACTCCGAGAACTGATTGCGATATCCGTGGTCATGCCTGGCTTGGTTGACCCTGATTCAGGGGTGGTCGAATACATGCCCAACATCAATATCAAACAACTTGCACTTGCTGATACCTTGCGCGAAGAGTTTGGTGTGCAGGCTTTCGTTGGCAACGATATTCGCGGTCAAGCGCTGGCGGAGCACTACTTTGGGGCGAGCCAAGACTACTATGACTCTATGCTGGTCAGTGTGCATCATGGTACTGGCGCGGGGATCATCGTCAATGGGCAAATTTTTCTTGGCCATAACCGCAATGTCGGTGAGCTCGGCCATGTGCAGATCGATCCACTGGGTAAAAAATGTCAGTGTGGCAACTTTGGCTGCTTAGAAACCGTGGCCTCAAACGAAGCCATCATTGAGCACGCCCAACAACTGCTTGCGCAAGGGCATCCCAGTAGCCTCAGTTATGATCAAAGCCTAACCATCGAAGCCATTTGCCAAGCCGCAGAGCAAGGTGATGAGTTAGCACGCCAAGTGTTGGTTAAAGTTGGCAATCATCTGGGTAAAGCGATCGCGATGACCGTAAACCTGTTTAATCCACAACTGGTGGTGATTGCTGGCAAAATTACCGCGGCAAAAAGTGTGGTGTTTCCTGCCATTGAGCGCTGTGTAGAGAATCAATCACTGCCAAGTTTCCACGAGAAGCTGGCGATTGTTAGCGCAAATCTGGAGGCTCAGCCTACAATGGCTGCGTTTTCCTTAGTCAAGCGGGCGATGCTTAATGGTGAGCTCCTACAAGAGCTGTTGGAGGAGTAGTTTTTCACTACTTGGATTGACATGTTGAGTGATTAAAACATGTCAGTTAAAGCATCGCCGTTAAACCTAGCCGAAACGTTAATCCCTAACCGTTGGTCAGCCAGCGGTTAGGAGAGCGGGCATCTTCTCTCGCAACGTCAGTCTTCTCTGCAAATGTCGCCTTGCCTCATCTTATCTTCACCGGCCTTTTCTCACGCTTCCTTATTTTACATTCACATACTGACCACAAAACGTGTACATTATAGCCACGTTACCGACAATGCCTTGTCTCACTCAACTTTAGAATAAGTACAAGATATGGAACTGGTTTTTATTTCCGCTGCATTTATCAGTGGCTATGCATTAATGCGCTGCCACCTCCCGCCATTGGTTGGCTTTCTTATCGCTGGCTTTGTTCTCCATGCCATGGGCTACCAGTCGACACCGGTGATCACGCAGCTGGCCGATCTGGGTGTCACATTGCTGCTGTTTACTATCGGCTTAAAGCTTGATGTCAAAACCTTGCTTGCGAAAGAAATCTGGTTTGGGGCTACTGCCCATAATGTCCTGACAACCGCGTTTTTTACTCTCGCGCTAATGGGCCTTAAAGCACTGAGCATTCCTATGCTGTCAGGCATGAGTATGTCTGAAATGCTGCTGCTTGGCTTCGCGCTTTCGTTTTCTAGCACCGTCTTTGCCATCAAAGCGCTGCAAGAAAAAGGTGAGCTTAATGCCACCTATGGCACCTTGGCCATCGGCATGCTGATCATGCAAGATATCTTTGCCGTGATTTTCCTCACTGCCACATCAGGAAAAACCCCCGAACTCACCGCCCTCCTCCTCTTTGGTTTACCTCTGCTAAAACCTCTATTGGGTAAGCTTTTGGACAAGGCAGGTCACGGTGAAATGTTGGTTCTTTATGCCGTGTTCCTCGCCCTAGTGGCTGGCGCTGGATTGTTTGAGGCGGTGGGGATTAAACCTGACTTAGGCGCACTTATTCTCGGTATGCTGCTTGCCAGTCACCCACGTGCATCCGAAATGGCCAAGTCACTGTTTAATATGAAAGAGCTTTTTCTAGTTTGCTTTTTCCTCAACATTGGCTTGTCCGAACAGCCTACCTGGCAAAGCTTTAGTTTTGCCCTGATCTTGATGTTATTACTGCCCATCAAGGGCGTACTCTACTATTGGATCGTTAATGGATTCCGTTACCGCGTCCGTACTGCCTTATTCACCACGCTCACCTTATTCAACTTCAGTGAGTTTGGACTCATTGTGGGTGGCTTGGCGTATAAAACAGGACTGATGCCCGGCCCGATCTTGGTCTCCATCGCCATCGCGGTATCACTCAGTTTTGCCTTTTCCGCCCCGCTCAATACATTTAGTAACCAGCTGTATGGTTGGGCATCACGCTGGCTACCTGAGCGTGCACCCGACAAACTTCACCCCAGCGATCAACAAATCAATCTCGGTGATGCCAGTATTTTGGTATTGGGGATGGGACGTATTGGCTCAGGCGCCTACGACGAACTCGCCACCACACACCACCAACCCATTGTGGGAATTGACACACGAGAAGACTCTGTCACTCGTCATCAGCAAGAAGGAAGACGTGTTATTTTAGGCGACGCGACTGATCCCGACTTTTGGTCACGAGCCGTGTCTGATGGCAATATCTCGCTCATTTTACTGGCCATGCCTCACAGCCACGCCAATACGTTGGCACTCGAGCAAATTCGACAAACACAATTCAGTGGTAAGGTCGCCGCCATTGCCAAATATCAAGATGAGCTCGACCAACTCAAAGCACTTGGCGTGGATGAAGCCTTTAATATCTATCAAGAGGCAGGTAGTGGCTTTGCGCGTCACGTAAGAGACCGCTTCTCACATCCGGATCCCTAACCACTCTGCCACCCTCCTCACGCACAAGTGATGCTTCACTTGTGCTTTTTTGTATAAAAACTGCGCCATTTTTGAATTATATTCATTTTTCATGGTTTTTATTAAATAATATTTACCACAAGGTCAGTTTGGATAACGAATTTGTTTTATCTACTTGTGTCTTTCTCTGCCACAGGGCAGAGTGTGATTAACAGGTCGCCACCAGTGGTCCTATATCGCAGACATGCCACGGCGAAAACACCGTATAACACAAACAGAGAGGAAGATTATGTGTTCAATTTTTGGAGCGCTTGACATTAAAACCGACTCGCAACAATTGCGGGAAATCGCGTTAAAAATGTCGAAGACCATGCGTCACCGAGGTCCGGACTGGTCAGGGATTTATTCGTCTGAAAAAGCCATTCTCGTTCATGAGCGCCTTGCGATTGTCGATCTTAACAGTGGGGCACAGCCACTTTATAACCAAAACCAAACCCAAGCCCTCGCAGTCAACGGTGAGATCTACAATCACAAAGAGCTCCGCGCTGAATTCGCCGCCGATTATCCGTTCCAAACAGAGTCAGACTGCGAAATCATTCTCGCCCTATATCAAGAGAAAGGGCCAGAACTGCTCGATTATCTCAACGGTATCTTTGCCTTTATTTTGTATGATGAAGAGCAGGATGCGTATTTAATTGGTCGCGATCATATCGGCATTATCCCGCTTTATCATGGACACGATGAACATGGCAACTACTACGTTGCTTCGGAAATGAAAGCACTGACGCCTATTTGTAAAACCATCAGTGAGTTCCCTCCGGGTCACTTTTTATGGAGTAAACAAGGTGAGCCTGTTCGTTATTACAAACGCGCATGGATGGAATATGACGGGGTAAAAGACAGCACCACGGATAAAGCAGCACTCAAAGAAGCCCTAGAGAAAGCGGTTCACCGTCAACTTATGACCGATGTACCTTATGGCGTTCTGCTATCTGGCGGGTTGGATTCATCGGTGATTTCCGCAGTGACCAAGCAATATGCCGCCAACCGTATCGAGGATGACGATCAAAGCCAAGCTTGGTGGCCACGTTTGCACTCGTTTGCTATCGGCCTGGAAGGCGCGCCGGATTTGAAAGCCGCCAAAGAAGTCGCCGACCACCTTGGCACCGTGCACCACGAGTTTACCTATAGTATTCAAGAAGGCTTGGATGCCATCCGCGACGTGGTATATCACATCGAAACCTATGATGTGACCACTATTCGAGCATCAACCCCCATGTATTTGATGTCACGTAAGATTCGTGCAATGGGAATTAAAATGGTGCTATCGGGAGAAGGCGCCGATGAGGTATTTGGCGGCTACTTATATTTCCACAAAGCGCCCAACGCTCAAGAATTCCACGAGGAAACCGTTCGCAAGCTGCTCGCACTCAACATGTTTGATTGTGCTCGTGCGAACAAATCAATGGCCGCATGGGGCGTTGAAGCGCGTGTCCCCTTCTTGGATAAAGAATTTTTGGAAGTGGCGATGCAAATCAAACCGGATGATAAAATGTGCGGTGAGGGTAAAATGGAAAAGCACATCATTCGTGAATGCTTCGGGGATCTGTTGCCAGAATCGGTGGCATGGCGTCAAAAAGAGCAGTTTAGCGATGGCGTCGGTTACGGCTGGATTGATACCTTGAAAGCCATTGCCGATGAAAAAGTCAGCGATCAACAGTTGGCAACGGCAGCCTTCCGTTTCCCATACAACACGCCGACCACCAAAGAAGCGTATATGTATCGTGAGATTTTCGCCGAACTCTTCCCTCTGGAAGATGCCGCGAAGTGTGTTCCTGGCGGCCCGTCGATCGCCTGCTCAAGTGCCAAAGCGATTGAATGGGATGAATCGTTCAAAAACCAAGCTGATCCATCAGGTCGTGCGGTCCGCAACGTACACGAAAAAGCGTATCAATAAGCCCATCCCTCACGACCAATAATAAAAAACCGCCAACAGCAATTGGCGGTTTTTTATCTTTTATGGCAATGAGATTAACGTTCCCAGTAAGCCTCTTCCAAGCTATCTTCGCGCTCCGGCAAGCCACGTGACAAACGCGGAGAATGCTGCGCCAGCACCTCATAGCTAACACGGTTGGCGTATTTGCACACCTGAGAAAACGATGAGTAAGTTAAAAATGGGTACTGGTGTTTGCTCGAATTGGGCACGTTATCACGGTGGTAACGATTCGCTGACATATCGTGCAGCAACGCAGACAGTGCACCGTCCCCCGCGCCATTGGTGTTTTTGATCCGTTCCGGCCCACCCATGTATGGGGCAATGTGCGAATAAATTTTGATCGGATTTTCGCAATCGGCTTTGATCATTGGACGGCTGAACTCATACATATTGAATTCGGGAATGGCGCCGGGTAATAAAGGCAGTGAGGTTTCGCGTTTGGCTTTATCTTCACTATAACCCGCCATGTAGAGGCCAATCGGACCGGCCGTGCAAAGCACCATATCTACCCATTGTAAGGCGGCGTCGGCCGCGAGCAGCGGGTCACTTTCACCCGTGAGCGCTTCGCCCTCATCTTCGTTCATCGCCACCACACTGACGTGCTCAGCCAGAAAATCACGCCACCACTGTGGATTTTGTTCAATCACATACTTGGTGCCCAACGTCATCACCACAGGCACGTTATGCTTTTTGGCATACTCGATGGCACGCATGGTCGCATCCGGCATCGGATCACCGTCCTTGCAACGTACCAGATAGGCTGTCAGGACTAAGGCAGACGCATGCTCAAAGATATGTTCCGGAATCGACTCAGGACGCAGCTGATTCATTAAGCCTTCGTTGATGGCAAAAGTACGTTCGCCACAATCGCCAATCAGTGCATAGCAACGGCCAATCGGGCCTTCGACAGGTTGCAGATAATTGAGGTCCATACGGCTGGACGTGTTGCATAGGTAGCGATAAGAGTAGCTCCCAATACGAATATCCTGACTCATCACGCCAAGCAGAATCGATTGGTCGTCCGCTAAAGCGGAGTAGTTGTGCAAGGTATTGCCAATGGTGCCGCCGGCAAATTCATGCGTCACCAAATTGTTGTCTTTGAGCTCTTGATACAAGGCTTCAGCGCGCTCATCGTCAATCACTAACGAGTGGCCTTTGCTCAAACCATAGCGCTCCAGGAAGTCATCACTCACTTTTGCTTCTATGTCCACCAAGGTTTGGTCTATGCCAATCACATGAGGGCGTTTAAAGCCACGCTCACTGGCAGGGTTAAGCAAAGGATCCCGGGCGTGAACCGGAAAGTAGTGTTTAGACTTACGTTGTCCTGGAAATTTCATGGTTCGTGTAACTAGCTAATGGAAGGGAGGCGCGAATTCTACCACAGAATTTGCGCCTGCATAGCGTTGGAGAAACGAATTTTATCCGTCTACCACCCTTGGGTATGCTCTGCCACCAGCGTCGCCATTAACTCAATATGCGCCTCGTCATCATTCAAGCATGGGATAAAACGAAAGGCTTCGCCACCCGCTTCTAAAAAGATATCCCGACACTCGCCAGCAATTTCTTCCAAGGTTTCCAAACAGTCAGAAGAAAAGGCTGGTGTCATGATATCGAGGGTTTTAACCCCTTTTGCGGGTAGTGCTTCCAAGGTTTTATCGGTATAGGGCTTAAGCCATTCTTCACGCCCAAAACGCGATTGGTAGCTCATCATGATCGCTTGGTCGGGGAGCCCAAGTTCCGCCTGCAACAATGCCGTGGTTTGTTCGCAATGTTGCGGATACGGGTCGCCATTATCCGCGAAACGTTGCGGGATCCCATGGTATGAACACAGTAAGAGATCGCCCTTGCCGTGTTTATCCCAGTGGCGCCTGACGGAGTCTGCCAATGCGGATTGATACGACGGATGATCGTGATAGTGATGCACAAAGCGAAGCTCAGGAAGCAAGGGGCGTCCTTTTAGGGATTTGGCGACTTTATCAAATACCGCGGCGGTGGTGGTCGCAGAGTATTGTGGATACAAAGGCAAAACCATGACCTTTTCGCAACCTTGTTGCTGCAGTTGCTCAATACCATCCGTCATCGAAGGTGAACCATAGGTCATTCCTAAAGCGACAGGTAATCCCGTCTTGGTGGCTAAGGCATCACGCTGACGTGTAGCGTACACCATCAAAGGCGATCCCTCGTTCATCCAAACACTTTGATAGAGCTTAGCCACCTTGGGAGAGCGTACCGGGAGAATCACACCATGCAGCAGTGGGCACCACAACCAACGCGTTAAATCGACCACTCGATGATCATGCAGAAATTCAGATAAAAAGCGCTTTACAGAAGAAGAAGTAGGCGCATCTGGGGTTCCCAGGTTGACCAGAAGTACGCCAACTTGGTTATGCTTTTCGGTCATGTTTGTTGTCCTTGGCTTATTCGCGAGCCGATTATTTTTGTTGTACCTTTCCAATTTAACGTTATCTGATTAAATGGCTTGGAGAATGACGCGTAGCTTGCCATAAAAAAACCGGAGCGACTAATCGTCAGCTCCGGTTTCTGGCATCAGTCATACCGATGAGAATCGGTGTCAGCGCCTGAGCACTGACCCTTTAAACAAAAAATTAGCCGAGAACCTTTTGGATCTCTGCGCTGACTTGCTCAACCCCTTGAGTACCATCGAAGGTCACAAACTGGGTGTTGCCAGCATCGGCTTCTTTTTTATAGTAAGCAATCAGTGGTGCAGTTTGATTATGATAAACATTCAAACGCGCGCGCACCGTCTCTTCTTTATCATCATCACGTACCACTAGCGCTTCGCCAGTCACGTCGTCTTTCCCTTCCACTTTCGGTGGGTTATAAACAACGTGATAAGTACGGCCTGAAGCAAGGTGAGCACGGCGACCACTCATACGCTCAACAATAACGTCATCCGGAACATCGAACTCGAGTACGTAATCGATCGCAACACCGATCTCTTTCAGTCCATCAGCTTGTGGAATGGTACGTGGGAACCCATCTAGCAAGAAGCCGTTGGCACAATCATCTTGCGAGATACGCTCTTTAACCAAGCCAAGAATGATGTCATCAGACACCAATTCGCCAGCATCAATAACCGCTTTGGCTTGTTTGCCAAGCTCAGTGCCCGCTTTAATCGCGGCGCGCAGCATGTCACCCGTAGAAATCTGCGGAATCCCGTATTTTTCCATGATGAACTGCGCTTGCGTCCCTTTACCCGCGCCCGGTGCACCCAACAGAATGATGCGCATAGTGATCCCCTTTATGATTATTTAGGTTTCGTTAAACTGCGTCTATATTCGCAAAGACACGAAACATACACGCTTAACTAAACGCTATCAAGCCCGGCAATCCGGCCGGGCTTGTTCGATAGTCATTCAGTATGTGGTCTCGACAATCGCCTGTCGATTATACCTTAGTCAGAAGCTGGTTGACCGAGGCCAAGAAGTCTGACGGATCGTCCATGCTGCCTTTCTCTGCCAGCATCGCTTGACCCAGCAGCATTTCTACCCAAGTACCGAATTTCTGCTCATCGCTTTCATCTGCCATGCGCTTAACCAGAGCGTGCTCTGGGTTCAGTTCAAAGATGTACTTCACATCCGGCGCTTGCTGGCCAGCGGCTTCTAAAAGCTTCGCCATTTGCGTGCCCATTTCAAACTGATCGGTCACCACCACCGCCGGTGTGCCAGAAAGTTTAAAGGTGGTACGTACATCTTTAACACGATCACCCAAGTGCGATTTTACTCGCTCAATCACAGACTCAAACGCTTTTTCGGTTTCTTCACGCTCTGCTTTTGCTTCTTCATCATCGAATTGGCTCAGATCGAGATCTGCCTTGGTGATTGCTTGGAACGACTTACCATCAAACTCGGTCAGGTAGCTCATCAACCACTCATCGATGCGGTCATACATCAAGATAACTTCGATGCCTTTGGCTTTAAACTGCTCCAAGTGCGGGCTGTGTTTGGCCGCATTGTAGCTATCCGCGGTGATGTAGTAGATTTTGTCTTGCTCTTCTTTCATGCGCGACACGTAGTCGGCCAAGGAGACGGTTTGCTCAGCGCTGTCTTCATGCGTTGAGGCAAAGCGCAGCAAGCCAGCAATTTTTTCTTTGTTGCTGAAATCTTCCGCCGGCCCTTCTTTCATTACTAGGCCAAATTCACGCCAAAATGTCTGATATTTTTCAGCATCGTTTTTAGCCAGTTTTTCTAGCATTGACAACACACGCTTGGTGCACGCACCGCGCAGTGACTGGGTGATCTTGTTGTCTTGCAGGATCTCACGCGAGACGTTAAGCGGCAGATCGTTAGAGTCAATCAAACCACGAACAAAACGCAAGTAGCTTGGCATGAACTGTGACGCATCATCCATGATAAAGACGCGTTGTACATAGAGTTTCAGTCCATGTTTGTGCTCGCGGTTGTATAGATCCCAAGGGGCTTTTGACGGGATATACAGCAAGCTGGTGTAGTCGTTTTTACCCTCTACACGGTTGTGGCTCCACGTCAGCGGCTCGGCAAAGTCGTGAGACACATGCTTATAGAACTCTTTGTATTCGTCTGCCGAGATATCTGACTTAGCACGAGTCCAAAGCGCTTGCGCTTTGTTAACTTGCTCCCACTTGCCTTCTCCCGTCTCGTTACCTTCCTCGTCTTTCTCTTGCGTCCACATTTCTACCGGAATACCGATGTGGTCGGAATATTTACCGATCACCTCACGTAGGCGCCAATCATTGAGGAATTCTTTCTCGTCGTCTTTAAGGTGCAGCGTAATCTCAGTGCCACGGTCAGCTTTGCTGATAGGCTCTAGGGTATACTCACCTTCTCCGGTTGATTCCCACTGCACTGCCTCGTCGGCCGCAAGACCCGCCGCTCGAGTGCTTACGGTTACCTTGTCAGCCACAATAAAGGCAGAGTAAAAGCCGACCCCGAATTGGCCAATGAGGTTCGAGTCTTTGCTTTGATCTTCGTTAAGCTGTTTAAGAAACTCTTCTGTGCCTGATTTTGCAATGGTGCCGAGGTTAGCGATGACATCGTCACGGCTCATACCAATACCATTGTCTGAGACAGTTAACGTACCGGCTTCGCTATCAAAAGAAAGACGGACACGCAGGTCACCGTCATTTTCGTAAAGCTCAGGCGCTGACAATGCTTTAAAGCGCAACTTATCGGCGGCATCCGACGCGTTTGACACTAACTCTCGCAGGAAAATCTCTTTGTTTGAGTAGAGAGAGTGGATCATCAACTGCAGCAATTTGGAGGTATCAGAACCAAACTGATGTTTTTCTGGGGTTTTCACGCTCATGTCAATCTACCTAACACTATGAGGATTAATGGCGACGCGGACAATCTGCCCGCGTCACAATGAATTCGTTGTTTCCGTCTCCTTGGATATAGGGATCCGGTACCACGCTTTCAAGGCCTAAGTGGTCAAATATAAGTCAGTTAGTAGTAAGTCGATAGACAATAAAAAAGAAAAGCCTAACCAGAGGCTAGGCTTTACACGTCAGTCGTGTGATTGACATCGCTGCTTTGACGGTGGATGTTGCCACATTGTCTTGCCGCCCCTCGCGGTGGAAGACAATGTCACCAACGGTAGCTGCGGTCTCAGGACACGTCAGGCGCTTCTAGCGATATTTCAACTGTTGGCGACCGATAATTGAGTGAGATAGCGTGGTACCGTCCACCAGCTCTAGCTCGCCTCCCATGGGGACGCCATGTGCAATACGGCTCGCACCCACTTGGTGCTCTTGGCATAGCTCAGCGATGTATTGCGCCGTTGCCTCGCCTTCCACTGTCGGGTTGGTCGCCAAGATAAGCTCTTGGATCGGTTCGTGTTGCAGACGCTTTTCCAACACATCAAGGCCAATGTCTGCCGGACCAATGCCATCAAGGGGTGACAGGTGTCCCATCAAAACAAAATACCGCCCTGAGTACTGACCCGTGGCTTCCACGGCTGCAATATCTGCCGGGCTTTCAACCACACAAATCAACCCTGTTTCTTGGCGTTTCGGGTTATCGCAAATCGCGCACACGTCTTGCTCGGTAAAGGTTCGACATTGGCTGCAGTGGCCAATGTCAGTCATTGCCGTACTCAGTGCTTGCGCGAGGGCCAGCCCGCCTTGGCGGTTTCGTTGCAATAAGTGGTAGGCCATCCGCTGCGCTGATTTGGGGCCAACGCCTGGTAAACAACGCAGCGAGTCCATCAGTTGTTCAAGTAACTGGCTGGTGCGCATAGATTAAAAGGGCATTTTCATGCCTGGTGGTAACTGCATACCACCTGTCACTTCCGCCATTTTCTCTTTTTGTTGCTCCTCGACACGACGGGCAGCATCGTTGAATGCAGCCGCAATCAAGTCTTCCAGCATGTCTTTATCATCTTCCATCAAGCTATCGTCGATGTCGACACGACGGATGCTGTGGCTACCTGTCATGGTGACTTTCACCATGCCTGCGCCCGCTTCGCCTGTCACTTCCATGCTGGCAATTTCTTCTTGTACTTTTTGCATGCGCTCTTGCATTTGCTGCGCCTGCTTCATCATGTTACCCATGCCGCCTTTACCAAACATAATTCTCTCTCTTGGTTAGGTGTCTTAAATTGGTCGAATGCTATCTTCTTCTAACTCCGCCGCAAAGCGTTGAAGAATAAAAGTCACATTCGGATCATTATGCAGGCTGTGTGTCGCCTGCGCTAATTTTTGTTGATAGAGCTGCTCGCGCCGCTCTAAAGGTGTGATTCCCGCTTCCCCGAGCTGTACCTCCAAGGTTATGGGGGCGCCCAGCGCCGTCGTCAAGGCCTGAGTCAATTGCTGCTGCGCTTTTTCGGTATTAAGGTGCGATTGATCCGGGCGCAATGTAAGCTGTACGCGCTCGCCTTGCTGGGACATCGCCGCATTCAGTGCCATTTGTTTAACCAGGCGCTCTACCTCTAAACTGTCTGCCAAGGCACACCAAGGATCTTGCGCGTTGGTTTCCTGCACCAGTTTGTCGCGCATGGCGGGCGTTTTTTCATGTTCTAACCCCTGTTTCAACGACTTAGGTGTCAGTGAAGGCACCGTCTCGGGCTCCGGTGACACAGGTTGCGTAGAGCGCCACTGGTAAGGCTCTGACGACCCGTTAGTAGGTTCAGTCACGGGTGACAACGACACACTCGGTGTCTTTTGTTCAGGCGCGGACACAGGCGATGCACTCTCTGCCGCCGTCGCGACGCGATCGAGCACAGATAACGCATCAGTCTTGGCCGGTGTCCGTTCCGTCTTTTTTGCTCCACTCCCCGATTGTTCGGATTGACGTTTCATACGACTACGCAACTGATTACGAGCCTGAATAAGACTAGAGGCAGGCGAAGAGGCAGACGGCTGATTCGCAAGTGATGACGCGGCATCTGGCGCCGAGTCATCGACTGCTGGTTGGTTCAGCTCGGAAACACTCGCTTCATGTGCCCCTCTGCCGGATGCACCTGCGCTAGGCACCTCCGCGCTAGTCTTTGCCATCGCCTGCTGAGGAGCTGGCGCGCGTGTGTCATTGATATCTTGGGGACTTTCCGGCGTGTCTCGGTCATTGCTCTCCGGGGTATCGCCCATGGGCCGGTTCTGTTGTACTTCGTGCCCCTGGCTTGGTGACGACTGGTTTGGCGACGCCGCACTGGCCGATGAGACCTGCGCTTTCAACGCGTTCAGTGCTTGCGAGGGATCTTTTTTGACCGGCTGTTGTGGTGAAGATGCGGGATCGTGTGTCGGCACCGATATGGTAGCCGGTTCATACGGTACCGTTTTCACCGGCTGAAACGCCAACATACGCAGCAAGACCATTTCTAGACCGGCCCGCCCATCAGGGGCATAGGGCAGGTCTTGCCGTCCTTGCAGTGCCATTTGGTAACACAGCTGCACATCTTGTGGCGCAAGCCGCGAGGCCAAGGCGTGAATCCGTGCTTGCTCCCCGCTGTCATCATCATGGGTCTGAGGCAGTGCTTGGGCAAGCGCCACATGGTGAAGCTGGCTGGCTAACTCTTTGAGTAAACCATCCCACTCCACCCCGACGTGCGCAATCTGCGCCAGCATATTCATCAACTCGACCGCATCATGATTCGCCAAGGCTTCAAGGAGCAAGAGTGCGTTATCGGTACTCAAGGTCCCCAGCATGTCAGCGACAGCTTGGGTGCTGATGTGGCCATTTCCCAGCGCGATGGCCTGGTCGGTTAAGCTCAAGGCATCACGCATACTGCCTTCCGCAGCCCGTGACAATAGCATTAAGGCACGTGACTCTGCCTCGACACCTTCTTGACCAAGGATATGCTCTAGCTGCGTCTGAATCTGGCTCGCATCAAAGTGTTTTAGGTGAAATTGCAAACAACGCGATAAAATGGTGACCGGCAGCTTTTGTGGATCCGTGGTCGCCAATAAAAACTTTACGTACTCAGGCGGCTCTTCCAGCGTTTTTAGCAGCGCATTGAAGCTGTGTCGTGACAGCATATGGACTTCATCAATGAGGTACACTTTGAAGCGGCCACGTGCGGGCTTGTACTGGACGTTATCGAGCAGCTCTCGCGTGTCTTCCACCTTGGTCCGGGATGCAGCGTCAATCTCCAGCAAATCAACGTAACGTCCCTCGTCAATTTCACGGCAGGTTGCGCACTGACCACATGGCGAAGAAGACACCCCTTGTTCGCAATTGAGCCCTTTGGCAAAAATGCGCGCAATGGTGGTTTTGCCCACACCGCGAGTACCACTGAACAAATATGCGTGGTGCAAGCGGTCATGATCCAATGCATTGGCTAAGGCCGTGAGCACATGACTTTGACCGGCAACAGACTCAAAATTATGGGGTCGCCACTTGCGAGCGAGGACTTGGTAACTCATGTCAATCCGCTTCCTGTATGCTTATTGCTAACGCGGGACCCTGCATATAGCCTGGCATTAATGGCCTGCAAATTCGCACAAGCTATAAACGTTGATCCCAAGCGCGGCCAGCTTTTCTTCACCGCCGATATCCGGCAAGCTTATCACAAACCCAGCATGCGCCACGGTGCCGCCTAAACGGCGTACCAGCTTCACGGTGGCTTCTATGGTGCCGCCTGTCGCCAGTAGATCATCAATCACCAGTACTTTATCCCCCTCAGCAATCGCATCACGATGGATTTCCAGGGTATCTTCACCGTATTCTAGCTGATAGTTTTCGCTGATCACCGCGCGTGGCAACTTGCCAGGCTTACGCACTGGCACAAACGGGAGCCCTAGCGCAAGCGCCAATGGTGCACCAAATAAAAATCCACGTGACTCGGTACCAATCACCTTGGTAAATCCATGATCGCGGTATTGCGCAACCAGGGCATCAATGGTGGCTTGGTAGGCAGCAGGGTCTTCCATTAAGCTGGTGACATCGCGAAATAAGATGCCAGGTTTGGGATAGTCTGGGATGGTTTGAATACTTTGTTTGATGACATTCAAGCTGTCGGTGCTCATGGCCAATTCTCGCCGGTAAAAAACGCAAACCGTCATGTTATGAATTTTCGGCCGAACCAGCAACAGATTCCGTTTCAGGTAGGCGGAGAAACCAGCATAAGAGCACAATTAGGCAGGTAACCAGTAACGCTTTCAGCCACATCGCCCCGACGATATAAATCGAAAAGCTAAAACTTGCCACTATCATGACGGTCGCGCGTCGTTTTACTTTGCGACTAATCGCGCGCTTTTGGTACCAGTCCGTCAATATCGGCCCGAACGTAGGATGGGCGTGTAGCCAGTTAGCGATACGAGGAGAGCCTCGCATAAAGCAACCACTGGCGAGCAGCAAAAACGGCGTGGTCGGGAGTACCGGCAAAAAGGCGCCCGCCGCACCCAGCGCGACCCATAACCAACCTAACCCATTCCATAACCAACGCCATGCGGCTGTCGGTGCTTGTTGCATAGTCTCTATTACCCTTCGATTCGAGATGGTCGCGCTTGTTCACTCACGCTAAGTGTAGTGTCAGAGACGATGGAGGTACAGGGTGGCGAATAAGGAATGCCGCACGGCGAGTGAATAAGGCGGTGATTAGCCGCCAAAAATAATGCCAAGCCAAGTGAGACTGGCAGGTAAGGTCGGGATCAGTAATACCAGCAGGAAGCCGATGAAGTATTTGACGTTATAAGGCTCTTTAAAATCATGTTCCATTTTGTTACTTCACTCACAACAGCATAACAACAGTGAGCAGGTACTATAGCTCAGGTCAACACCGCTAAAAACGGACTCTTTGTAAGGTTTTAGCCGGTTCATTGATTTACATCAGGGTAACAACTTGTGTGACTGCGTCATGATAAAAGTCATTTTAGCCAATCAAGCGAACTGACCATGGATAAAACAACCCTTGCTCAGCTGGGGCGTGAACTTAACCGCGAACGCACTGAGCTAGTAGCAACATTAACCACGCGATTGCGTGAAGACTGGGACAAGCATTGCGAGAACCTCACCATTTCGGATCTGATTAAAGAAAGCCAAGGGGTACCTGGCGCCATCCGATGCCTCGGTGAACGTTTAGAAAAAGTCGATGCGGCTTTATGTGCCATGGATTTGGAGATTTATGGCTTGTGTGCCGATTGTGAAAGTGAAATTCCACTGGATGATTTAATGAAAGACGCCGCCGAGCAGCGCTGCCCACAGTGTCGCGCGTCGAATTATTATCATCACGATCCAGCCACTCGCCGAGCCACAGCAGGAGCACGTAAAACCGTGTGATCGCGAGGTTGACTTTCGCTTGTCTCATCGTGGCTTAAACGGAACGCGCCCAGCATCAGCTGGGCGCGTTTTTTATTGACTATTTAAAGCTGACAAGCGGGTGATACTAACGATCACACATCATCCTGAGGCGTTTAATCTTGGTCAATAATCCAACGACGGAACGACTTACGCTCTTGGTCACTGGCTTTGGTATACCAAAGCTTTAACTGCGACAAGGCATCACCTTTAATAGAGGCTTTACCTTGATCATCCACCTCGACCAATACATCGTTGAGGTTCTTGCTTTCACCTTGGTCGATAATGATACCATTCTCACGGTTATACTCCGCCACCAGCGCTTCCATGTCGGCATAGGCGGCAAAGCCATCCCCTTTTAACTCGACGGCATCTAAAGGCATCACATCACCGTTATCGAACTCGGCTTGCCATTGAGCATCGTCAAAATAATGCTCTGCTTGGACTTTTGTTTTTAGTCGAGTATCGAGATCAATCGTCGTATCACGCCCATCAACGTTGAGTTCAAAGAGGTACGGTCGTGATGTAAAGACAAGATCTCGACTACCTCGCTTAACCTCACCCTCAAACCGCACCACAATTTGATGGTTGCCATCCGGCAACTCAATCGTCTGAGTTGGAGACCAGTTGTCAAACGTCACTTTTTCGCCATCAACAACAACGAATTCGATATTGCGTGCTGAGGTAATTTCTGCGGCATTAGTCACACTCGATGCCATGAGAGTACATAGCACCAAGCCCACACCTACTACTTTTTTCATCTTTTCTCCAAACCGTGATAATAAAAAAGCCGCCCTAAGGCGGCTTTTGTAACCAGTGCTACATTTAGCAATGATGGTATAAGCTCAATTAGAACTTAACTTCCATACCAGCTACGTAACCCCAATCTTGCTCGTCACCGTCGCTGTCACCCACTTCAGCGTATACTTTTGCATTGCTGTGCAGTGCGTAAGTAACGTTAGCGTAGTAACCGTTTACGTCGTCTTGTTGACCGTCAACGTCTTGGTTATCAAAGCCGATTGCGTAAGTAGTTTTACCCATAGTGTAGTCAGCAGCGATAGACACATAATCAGTGTCAGTATCTACACCTTCCAAGTCTGCTGATTTACGACCAACAGATGCTGCAATACCTACGTTTTCGATACCTGCGTACTCAACTTCGAAGTTGTAAGTATCAACTGAGTCATTGCTATCACGGTTGATGTTGTCAGCTTTTTGATAGTAAACACGTGCGTCTACGTCAGCTACACGGTAGCCTAAACGGCCTTCGTAGATTGCGATGTCATCGCCGCCGCCGTAGTAGCCTTTATCTGTGTCTTCAGCTTCACCGAGAGAGTCATCTTCAAAGCCGTCGCTCTTGTCAGTATAAGTCGCTGCTGCATAGAAAGTACCGTTATCATAAACGTACTTGCCTACTTGTTGCGCGTGAGTGTAGTCAGAGCCAAACGAGTTTACAGATAGCTCGTAGTCTTTAGTGATACCAGCGTCATCCATCAGCAATAGCTGACGACCCGCGGTGAATTGACCCCAATCACCTTTCAGACCAACGTAGAGCACGTTGTTTTCAACATTACCGTTTGTGTCAGTGTCTTCGTCCGCGCCTTCGAATTCGAAATCAACAGCAGCGATTGCACTCAGTTTGTCAGAAACGGTTACTTCAGTATCAAACTGAACATCACCGTCGTCTAGACGCCATGCACCGTCACGGTCGTTACCGATTTTCTGGATGTACTGAACTTCAGCTGCACCAGACGCGTCTACTTTAACGCCTTCTGCGTCATACAGGTTGATGCTTGCTGATGCTGAGCCAGCAGCCAGCAGAGCTGGTACTGCCATTGCTAGAATAGTCTTTTTCATGGTTAATCCACTGCCTTTTCTATTTAGTCATTATGAGTTCCTTCTTGGAACTCTGTTTTATGGTGACTGTCACTCTATTACCAGCAGCAAAAACGCTGCGAAGAACAAAATGCCAGTTCACTGAAACTTCGTGGCTAATCGTGCAGAACATTTGTAGTTCTGTCAACTCGCCGGAAGCGCATTACAATCTAGACAAAAACCGCTTAAAAACAACAATATAGTAATATTTGTTGAACTGAGATCACAGTTTAATTGACTCAACACCCGCCTTTTGATGAAAATAAACAACAAACACTAACAACATAAAACACCAAAAATTACAGTAT